>JAUMYR010000102.1:2456-9948 GCA_030528545.1 Propionibacteriaceae bacterium | reverse complement strand
GCCGAGACCTTTGAACAGTTCTATTACCTACTGGAGAACAACCCCTTCACGGAAGGAGAGAGTTGATGTTTTGGACCCTGATTATCGGCCTCGGTCTGGCCTGGGCGCTGCAATCGGCGCTGTCGTGGCGCCAGCTCAAGGCATTCTCGTCCTTGTTCGTGGCGATGCGCCGCCAGGGGAAGGTCTGCATGGGCAAGTTCCGTGGAGGTTTCGCCCAGGGGGCGATCGTGATGTTCCTGCTGGATGAGCACGGCAGGATCCGTGACGGGCGGCGGCTGGCCGGTGTCAGCGTCCTAGCGCGGTTTCGCCTTTTCCCGGAGTTCAACGGGCAGGCCATGGGCGAGATCCAACCGGAGCAGGTATCTCGGATCGGTAGATCACTGGTCAAGGCGGTCGCCAATGCCAAGGACAACTACCGGATCGTGGCTGGTGGCGGACAGGCCCCCGAACCGCCCACCGCTGCGTCCCGCGCCCTGGAAGCCATGACCTCCCGCTGGAGGCGTAAATCGGTCTCAGCGACTAGCTGAACCGCAACCCTGACCCCGCACCTACGACTCGGGACGCCGCCGGTTCGCGTCCCGTGGGCGCTAGCGCGCCCGAATCCACACCTCGAAAGGAGTTGAGATGCAATTTCTTGATCCGCTGGTCCACGCGGCCGAATGGTTCGTTGGCCTCTTCCGGGAAGGCGCCACCGTCTTCCTATCGTGGATGACCAACATCGTCCCCCTCGTGCTGATGCTGCTAATCGCGATGAACTCGCTCATCGCGCTCATCGGTGAGAACCGCATCAACAAGTTCGCCGCCAAGGCTGGCCGCAATGTCGTCTCGCGATACCTGACCTTGCCCTTCTTCGGCACGTTCTTCCTGACCAACCCGATGTGCTTCACGCTGGGGAGGTTCCTGCCGGAGCGACACAAGCCCGGTTACTACGCCAGCGTGGCGCAGTTCTGCCACACCAACAACGCCTTGTTCCCTCACGTCAACCCGGCGGAACTCTTCGTCTGGATGGGCATCGCCCAGGGCATCATATCGCTGGGCCTGCCGACCGGGGATCTGGCGATCCGCTACCTGCTGGTCGGCGCGGCGTTGAACTTCGTCGGCGGTTGGGTCACGGACCTCACCACCAAATATGTCAGCAAACAACAGGGCGTCGTCCTGTCCAACGAGGTAAAGGCCACCCATGTCTGAGCACACCATCACCATCACCCGCGGCGCGGGCGGATTTGGCGGACCTCTCACGATCGCGCCAAGCGGCACCCGCAATAAGATCGTCTACATCGTCGGCGGTGGGATGCGCCCGGCGATCGTGGACCGGATCGCGGAACTGACCGGTGCCGAACCGGTCAACGGGTTCACGACCTCGGTGCCAGACGAGGAAGTCTTCGTCGCGGTCATCGACTGCGGAGGCTCTCTGCGGTGCGGGCTGTACCCGAAGAAGGGCATCCCCACCATCAACGTGCTGCCGACCGGTAAGACCGGGCCGCTGGCCCAGTACATCACCGAGGACATCTACGTCTCGGCGGTGGGTCTGGATCAGATCAGCGTCTCTGACAAGGCCGTGGCGTCCGCCACTGTAGGACAGGCCGATTCGAGTCAGCGCGCCACCGAGGCCGCCGCGCCGAGTGAGCCTCCGAAGAAGCTCACCGAGCAGATGGCGGCGAAGGAGAAGAAGAACCTGCTGGAGAAGATCGGCTTGGGCGCGGGCCGGGTGATCTCGGTCTTTTATCAGGCCTCTCGCAACGCGGTGCAGACGATGCTGCAGACGATCATCCCGTTCATGGGTTTCGTGGCGATGCTCATCGGCATCATCCAGGCCTCTGGCCTCGGGAACTGGTTCTCGCAATTGCTGACCCCGCTCGCCGGTTCCGGTCTGGGTCTGCTGCTGCTCGGTTTCATCTGCTCGCTGCCGTTCCTGTCGCCGCTGCTGGGACCAGGAGCGGTTATCGGTCAGATCATCGGAACCCTGATCGGCGTCGAGATCGGCAAGGGAAACGTCCCGCCACACCTGGCATTGCCCGCGCTCTTCGCCATCAACACACAGAACGCCTGTGATTTCATCCCGGTCGGGCTCGGCCTTGCCGAGGCCGAACCCGAAACGATCGAGGTCGGAGTACCGTCGGTGCTGTACTCACGGTTCCTCAACGGCGTCCCCCGGGTCGCCGTGGCGTGGCTGGCCAGCATCGGGCTGTACCAAACGTCCTAGAGAATGAGGTCATCATGGCTTATGAAACTACTGTCATAGCTGTGGGCTCCCAGGCTCACACCTTCTTCGCCGAGAACATGGCGCTGACCTTCGGCTCCAAAGCTCCACAGGAACTGAAGGACTACTGCTACATCCTCGAGGAGACCAGGCTCCTCGGCGCCCTGAGGGTCGGCCAGCAGGTGCTGATCGGCGAGCAGTCCTGGACGATCACGGCTCTTGGCGACGTCGCTGAGAAGAATCTCGCCAACCTGGCGCACGTGACCCTGGTCTTCGATGGTGCGGCGGCTGCCTCCATGGCCGGAGCGATCCACCTGAGCGGCCCGGCCGAGGAACCGGCGCTGAAGCTGGGAGCCAGGGTGGTGTTCGGCCATGAGTGACGAGGTGATGAGGGCCGCACTGGCCGATGCCACCGACACCCGGGATGTGGCCGTTGGCCGTGGGGCCATCGCGGAGGCGGGGGAACGGATCACCGCCCACCTGCCAGGCCCCTACATCCTCGTGGCGGACGAGTCCACCTGGGCGGTCGCAGGCGAGGAGGTCACCGACAGCCTGATCCGGGCTGGTGCCGTGGTGGGGGAGCCGCTCATCTTCCCCGCTCGCCCGGCGGTCTATGCGTCCTATGACAACTGCGAACGCATCCGCGACCACATCGGCCCAGGGGCCACCGGGGTCGCGGTCGGGTCCGGGACGCTGAACGACTTGGTCAAGCTCGCCTCCCACGAGAACGGACGCGGATATGCGGTGGTCGGGACCGCCGCCTCCATGGACGGCTACACCGGTTTCGGGGCTCCCATGAGCCAAGACGGGGTGAAAGTCACCCGGGGCTGCCCGGCCCCGGTCGTCGCGGTACTCGACCTGGATGTGGTGTCGGCAGCCCCGGCCTCGCTGACCGCGTCCGGCTATGGAGACCTGGCGGCGAAGATCCCGGGCGGGGCCGACTGGATCCTGGCCGACGTCACCGGGGTCGAGCCGATCAGGCAATCGGTGTGGCGGACCGTGCAGAGTGGGGTCGCCGAGGCCTTGTCGCGTCCGGACGACCTGGCCGCGGGGAAGGCCGATGCCTTCGACGGTCTGGTACGCGGACTGGTGCTATCGGGACTGGCGATGCAGGCCTACGCCGGAACGCGCCCGGCCTCGGGCGCCGAGCACTATTTCAGCCATCTGTGGGAACTGGCTCATCTGGGTGCCGAACTGGACCCGCCGCTGTCTCACGGATACAAGGTCGCGATCGGTTCGCTCGCCATGTGCGCTTTCTACGAAGCGTTGCTGGAGCGTGATCTGAGCCTCATCGACCTGGACCGGGTGACCTCTGGACGATCGGCGTGGCCCACCATTGAGGCCGACATCCGATCGAAGTTCGATGGGGCGCTCGCCGATCACGCGGTCCGGGAGACCAAGGTGAAATACCTTGCCGGTGAGCCTTTGAAGCAGAGGCTGGTCCCGATCGTGACGGACTGGGAAGGGGTGTCGCGAAGGCTGCGCGGACAACTGGTGACGACCGCTACGCTGGCCGGCATGTTGCGGCGGGCCGGGGCGCCATCTCGTCCCGAGGACATCGGCCTGAGCGCGGAAGATGTGCGTTCCACCTTCCCCCGGGCGATGTACTACCGCTCGCGGTACACGGCCCTCGACGTGGCCTGGGAACTGGGAATCTTCGACGATGTCGTGGAGGACGCCTTCAGCCGCTGGGGCTAGGGTCGTCAGGCTGCTGAGACGATTCGGAGGAGGGGCTCGGGTTGTGCTCAAGCCCCTCCTCTGGCCAGGTCTAACGTGCGCCTGGAGTGGCGAACTTCGCTCTGGGCCGCCGGTGGCGTAGACTCCCGGTGCTCGCACTCGCCGGAGTGGTGGAATTGGCAGACACGCAGGATTTAGGTTCCTGTGCCGTAAGGCGTGAGGGTTCAAGTCCCTTCTCCGGTACAAAAACCGCGCGAAGCTGGCTACCGGCACCTTGACCCGCTTAGATGTGGTTATGGGGAGTCAGAATCTGCGCGAGTTCATCGATATGGTCAAGGACCAGGGCTACACCGTCGGGGATGTGCACGGGGAGGACCAGTTCCTCATCGACCCGCTCGGCCAGGCTGTCGAGACCTGGCGGGACAAATACCCCTATGACGAGTTGCTGAGCCGCGAGGAGTACGAGTACGAGAAACGGATCCTGCAGATCGAGTTGCTGAAGTTCCAGTATTCGGCGCAAGACCGTGGGACCAAACACGTCATCATCTTCGAGGGCCGTGACGCGGCTGGTAAGGGTGGGGCGATCAAGAGGTTCACCGAGCACCTCAATCCCCGCTGGGCGCGGGTGGTGGCCCTGACGGCGCCAAGCGCGAAGGAAAGGGGGCAGTGGTACTTCCAGCGTTACATCCAGCACCTGCCCACCGCGGGCGAGATCGTCCTGTTCGACCGTTCCTGGTACAACCGCGCCGGGGTCGAGCGGGTGATGGGATTCTGCACCGAGGAGGAGTACCAGACCTTCATGGTCCAGGCGCCGCTGTTTGAGCAGATGCTCATCCAATCCGGCATCACGGTGACGAAGCTGTGGTTCTCGGTCACTCAGCGGGAGCAGCGGACCCGGTTCGCGATCCGTCAGATCGACCCGGTGAGGCGATGGAAGCTGTCGCCCATGGACCTGGAGTCGCTCGACCGGTGGGAGGCTTACTCCGACGCCAAAACCGCGATGCTCAAACTGACCGATACCGAGGTCGCGCCCTGGTACCGGATCAAGTCGAATGACAAGAAGCGGGCCCGGCTCAACGCTATGCGGCTGTTCCTGCACCAGCACGAATACGAGAACAAGGATCCCGAGGCCATCGCCCCGGTCGACCCGCTGATCGTTCAGTCGGGACGCAAACGCGCCGACTGAGGTCAGACTCCGAGTTCCCGGCGCAGTTTCGCGACGTGGCCCGTGGCCTTGACGTTGTACTGGGCTACCTGCACCGTTCCGGTGCCGTCCTCAGCTACGTCGACGACGAAGGTGGAGCGGAGCACGCCCTCAATCTCCTTGCCGTAGAGTTTCTTCATCCCGTAGGCGCCGTAGGCGTTGAGCACGGTCTTGTCGGGGTCGGCGAGGAGGACCAGTTTCAGGTCGGACTTCTTGGAGAAGGCGGCCAAGCGGTCCACGCTGTCGGGGGAGATACCGATCACCCGATAGCCCGAGTACTGAAAATCATCGAGGGCGGAGGAGAAATCGACGGCTTGGGTCGTGCATCCAGGGGTCATCGCGGCCGGATAGAAATAGACGATGACTCGTTGCCCGGCGTAGTCGGCCAGTGAAACGAGCTCGCCCGCAGCGTTGGGCAGAGTGAACGCGGGTGCGACAGAACCAGTGGTCAGGCGTGCAGTCATGACTGCCAGCCTAGGCTACCGGGGTGGCTGAGGGTATCCGCGGCGTGATCTTTCTGGGCTGGCGGTGCTTATTGTGGGTCCACGGCGCTAGGCTGGACGCTGACCCGCGATGACCAAGGAGAATACGTGAGCACCGACGATGCGCCGCGCACGGTAGACGCCATCCACGCTGACCTCGCCGCCAGCCGAGCCAGACTCGTTTCGTCCGTGAGTGGGCTGATGGACGATGTCCAGCCGAAGAATGTCGCCAAGCGGGCTGCGAGCAATGCCAAGACTTTTGCGGCGACCGAGTTCGAGAACTTGAAGGCGCAGGTAAAGGACGACCAGGGCTGGCGGGTCGATCGTTTGGTGGCGCTGGGCGGCGCGGTGCTGGGCGCACTCACTCTCGTCCTGACGCTGCGGGGCATCGTGGCGGTTTCGCGGCGCCGCTCGCTTGCTAAGCTGGCGCGCCGAGAGCTGGGCCAGCCATGAGCGACGCCGAGGCATTACCGATCCGCATGCTGCACGACCGGGTGCTGGTCGACCCGGACGCCGAGCACAGCGAAAGGCGCAGTGGGGGAGGGATCCTGATCCCGGCGACCGTCCAGATGGGGCGGCGGCTCACCTGGGCGAAGGTCGTGGCGGCCGGGGTGAACGTCCGCTCGGTCAGCATGGACGACCGCGTCCTCTACGACCCTGAGGACCGCGCCGAAGTCGAGCTGCGCAGCAAGGTCTACGTGCTGCTGCGGGAGCGCGACATTCACGCGGTCGCGGCCGAACGCCTTCAGGACAGCCCGTCGGGGCTCTATCTGTGACGGATTTCCTCTCGGTCGCCGATATGCGCTACAGTATCCAAGCTGTCAGCTTTGGCTGGCGGCATGTCGCATGGTGGGTATAGCTCAGCTGGTAGAGCACCTGGTTGTGGTCCAGGATGTCGCGGGTTCGAGTCCCGTTACTCACCCCAAGGGAGCCGGGCAAGGCCTCGCGCCGAGCCTGGCTCGGTAGCAGGTCCCGACGTCTTTCTTTGACCTCGTCTCTTCTCAGCTCCCGGTTCGCCCATACGGGGTTTCAGCCCGATTCAGCGAGCGTAATGAAGTGGTGTCGAAGTGCTTGATGAAGTGCTCGTTCTCGTGTGAGAAAGTGTTCTGCTGCCGCCTCGGCGCTGATTCCGCTGAGAGCCGCTACTGCTGCAACCCAGGTGTCCGGCGCAAGGATCATGGCGCCAACCGACCAGCCCAAGGCTCGCGTGAAGAGGCTTGAGAGGGAGGTCCGGTTACTGACAGTCCAGTCAAGGTCTCGGGCAGCCTGAGCCATTTCTGCTCGGTAATCGGCTAATTCGGTATCACTTCCATCCTGGATTGACGCTAGCGCGCGCCGCTGGGTGGTACGAAAACTCTCGAAGGTGTCGTCTTCTCGGACTCGCACCATCTGCTGTGGGTCAAGCCGTACTGCGACGGGTAACGTAAGCCGAGAAACGCGCTGGAGCCTCATCGATTCGGTAGTCTGCGTCAAGGGTTCGAGAAGCCCGGCCTGCTCTCGGAATGCTGCTTCGTCATCGTCGTTACCGAAAAGGGGCGTGATAACCCCGCCAGACGCAAGCCAGAGCCGCAAGCTTCGCAGAGCGAGCTCTTCCCGCTGCGCCTTGAACGTATCTGAAGCGTTGCTGCAGAACGCGCCGACCATGCGGGAGTCCATGGCCAAGCGACGCGGTACAAAGGTAATGTGGCCGGCTCGAACAAGCGGGGCTAGTTTTGCTAGCTCCCGAACCGTGGAGACAAACTGAGCCGGATCTGGCGCGATCTGCACCGAGACCTGGGGCATCGATTTCTGCATGTCGGTGATGAAATCTCCAAGGATCTGCTCCTCGTCGAAGGGATCCTCGACAGTGACGTCGTTGGCATAGCACAGGGCTGCACTTATCTGGCCGGGCGGTAACCCCTGTTGTGGAAGACCTCCCGCTCCTAGATG
>JAUMYR010000102.1:0-2356 GCA_030528545.1 Propionibacteriaceae bacterium | reverse complement strand
CGCTTCGTTAGGTGGGCCGCCACATCCTCGACGGGAGCGGCATAGAACGCCTCGAGTGCAGCAAGCGGTGGTGTCCCGATGGTCATCACGTCATGTTATGTGAGCCACCAGCGTTAGGCTCCTAGCGGCAAGATCGAGCGCACCACCGGAGCCACGTGATCGTGCCAGGCACATGAGTTCTGCGGATGTGTCTCACGCGATTGTGCCGTCTCGGTGGTGAACTCTAGTAGCAAGGGGTCGCTGGCCGACTGCATGGATATCAGCCGCTCACTTTGAGGTATGCGCAGCATAAGGATCTTGTCTGGCGTGCCTCGGGGAGCTGTGGCGAGCCGGCGGGTTCTACCGGCTCGCCCAGACGCCCAGCTGCCAATCCCCCTGCTCTGGCTCCCATGGCCCTGTGCCTAGTCGCAGCGCACGAATCAAGACCCACGGGTTCGATCCGCTTCTGGCCTGATATCACCTCGCTCTCGTACGCTGAGAACTGGCACGGAACCTCTGGTGCGTCGGCGGTTGTTATGGGCCGAGGAGGGCGAGGGGGACGACGGCGACGCTGTCGTTGCGGCGGTAGGCGTCGGGGCCGGTGGTGAGTATGACGGTGTCGCTTACCTGGTCTCTGAGCTGGGACTTCAGCCACAGCAGGTGTTTCACGTCGGTGTCGCTGACGGTGCTGGATAGCTTGACCTCGATGCCGACCACCCGGCCCGCGGGGCCCTGCACGATGAGGTCCACTTCGCGTTCCCCGCGGTGGGTGCGTAGGTGCGAGACTCGGGCCTCGATGGTCTGGGCGAGCACCCGGACGCAGAGGGTGGCGAGGCTTTCGAACAGTGCGCCTAGCAGCGTGCCGTGGTCCCGGATGGTCCGGCCCGCGCCGTCGAGCAGGTCGGAGGGGCCGACGTCGAGCAGCCGTGCTGCCAGGGCCGGGTCGGCGAGGTGGTGTTTGGGGCCAGCGGTCAGGCGCTGGAGCGGGGAGCCTCCGGGACGCCAGGCCGGGAGGGGGTCCAGCAGCCAGAGCGAGGCCAGCCAGTCGCGGTATCGTTCCGCGGTGACCCGGCTGGGCGGGTCGGCCTGTCCTGGGGTCGCGGCGGCCCGGATCGCCTCGAAGGAGGCGGTGGTGGAGGTGGCGGCTGCGTAGGCCGTGAGCCACTCGCGCATGGACGCGGCCCTGCGCATGGCTGCCTGGCCGTCGGAGAGCTCGCGGTCGAATAGCCGGGTGATATAGCCGTCGAGCTGCTGGCGGCGGGCCCTGGGGGAGAGGGGGTGGATGGCGGGAAGGCCGGAGCGGGTGATCTCCTCGACGTAGTTCTCTAGGGTGAGGTCGCTGCGGCCCTCGGGGGTGCAGTCGCCGTTGAGGAGGTCCCGGAGGCTCACGGTGGGAGCTGGCATGCCGGGGCGTTCGGTCAGGGTCAGCGGGCGCATCCGCAGTGAGACGATGCGTCCGGCTCCCGAGTGCACCGGCTGGTCTCGGGCCGGGGTGGCGCTCCCGGTGAGCAGGAAACTGCCGGGGCGTGCGCCGTCGTCTACCGCGCGCCGCACGACATCCCACACGGGGGGCACGTTCTGCCACTCGTCGACCAGGACGGGTGGCTCGAGCCGGGTCAGGCGCTGGGGGTCGGCCCGCAGGGTGCTGGCGGCGGCCGGGTCGTCGAGCCGGAGCCGGGTCCTGGCGCGCCGGGAGCAGGTCTCGGTTTTGCCGATGCCTTTGGGGCCGTCGAGTGCGATCGCGGGCAGGTCGGGTATCAGCTCGTCCAGTTCGGTGTCCACGAGACGCGGGAGATAGTCCGGCATGACTCGACTATACAGTTTCGTGAGTTATTAGTAGGCAGTCTAGTGACTAATTAGTAGACAATTTCGTGAGCTGTTAGTAGACAGTTTCGCGAGTCTTGGGTGTGCGTGGCGAGGGTCAGCAACCGCGGCGACGAGCAACGCTGCCTACTTGGGTTCCACTATAAGGCTCCCGGGCAGAGGGGTAGCACCTGAGTTAGGCACGATGGCTGCATAACCTCGCTGCGGTGAATGGCCTCGGTTCAGACCATGATGCCGGATGGAATGAGCGCCGGGCTGCCGGGCCTGTTTGGCGTCTGCGGCGACTTCCTTCGTCCGGTGAGATGGCGCTGTCACCTCGGATCGGTTCACTACGGTGTCACAACTCCACCGGTTAGCCAGGATCTTCGTTCTGGGTGCAAACTCGCTGAGAAGGCTGCGCAGGCACCCCAAACTGCGCCTGACAAGCCGATTGGCGTTGGCGGCGGAAAACAAGTACAGTTCTTTCTCGCGCACCTCTAGCTCAACTGGCAGAGCAGCTGACTCTTAATCAGCGGGTTCAGGGTTCGAGTCCCTGGAGGTGTACCACATCTGA
>JAUMYR010000101.1:2540-10077 GCA_030528545.1 Propionibacteriaceae bacterium | reverse complement strand
GCGTGTCCGAGAGAGGACTTGAACCTCCATGCCCTATACGGGCACTAGCACCTCAAGCTAGCGCGTCTACCTATTCCGCCACCCGGACTGGTGCCGTCTGAGTCGCCTCAGAACGACTACGAACAATAGCAGGCTCCGCCGGGAAAGCGAAGTCGGGCTCTAGCCAGCGATCAGCAGTAGACGCCAGCGCCCGTCCGCGGTGGCGTTCACCGGCCCCTTCGCTCGGGCTCCGCGGAGGCCGCGAGACGGGCCGGGGTCTAGCCGAGACCCAAGATGGCCTACCCCGCTCCGGGTTCCACGGCCGGGCAGGGACTCCCTGAGCGTGACTTCGCTAAGCGAGGACCCATCCGATGGGCGTTCTTACCCGCCCGCCGCCAACCGCTTCCCCTCCCAAGGGGCTCCGGCCGGAAGCTCGCGCCCACAGCGGACGACACTAGCGTCGCCTCGCGGTCCGTCTCCTGGACTCCGAACCCCTAGATTGGGGAGGCTGTCCGCCGTTCCGGGGCCGTCGCGGCCAGTGTTGAGTCCCCCGGGTCCTTCGCGGCGAGGCAGCCAGCCTAGGAACTGTGTCATCGCGGGTTCCTTCTGGACGCCCGGACCGAGCACATCAGCCGAACCAGGACGCCTCCCAAGGGTTTGCGAACCGCCTGCTACGGCTGTCACTCGTGGAGGGCAGCAGCCTCGAAAAGACTCAACGTCGTCGGCGACGACCCGCGCCGAGCCTGATCATTTTCTGCCGCGATTGGACCGGCCTCGGATTCGAGCTGGTGCCCGAGGCAGCCCTTCGAAGTCCGGTTATGCCTACGCCGTCACCGGTCCTGCTGGGTACCGCCGCCGCGCCTGGGCGAACGGCACAACCGCTCGTAGACCGGACGAGCCTGGTAATGACCTCGGCGGGGGCAAGGATGAGCAAGGCCCGTTGGGCCGTGGAGGCGATCAGGGGACACGCATGAGCACAATCAGCACCAGCACGTGGCATCGTCTGATGATCGCCGCGGCCGTGCTGCTCTTCGCCGCGCGGTTCGTGACCGCTCTCATCCCGACCGACTTCGAAACATCAGGGGCCGTGATGTGGGTGGAACAGCACCGCGTGCTCATCCAGGTGAGCAATGAGTTCCGCCTCTTCGCGGCGCTCACCCTGGCCGCAGCCCTCGTCTCTTGGCACGGTTCGGCGCCTGTGAGCGCACGCCGTGCCCTTGGATTCTCAGCGCTTGGGCTCGCCGTAGTCGTCGAACTGTTCATGGTCATTGCCGAAGGCAGGCTGGCCTACCCGATCCCGGGCCTGGACCTAGACGACGCGACGGCAGCGTCGATAATCGCGATGAGCTACGGGGCATCGCACGCCGCGAGCATCCTGTTCGCCGTGGCGGCGCTTGCCTTGATGCTGGAACTGGGTGCCGCCACCGGCGCATGGTTCACGGTCGCGTCCATCATCGTCGCAGGCATTCAGATCGTCGCGAGCTTCCCGTGGATGCTGCCCGCAGGACTACGTGTCGTGGCTGCGTTCACATTACTGGGCTGGTTCATCCTCATCGCGAGCGCTTCGGGACGAGCACCCACCGATCCAGGCCAGCCCTGAAGCGCCCTTCCCAGTTGACTGGGTACCCGACACGAGCCCTACCCCGAAAGGGTGAGGTTGATGAGCCAACTCACCCTTTCTGGCCGCTCGACGGAGCCTAGCCCGTATTGAACGTCACCGGATTCCGTATCGCCCACCCCCAGATGACACAACCCAGGCACCAGAACCCACGAAGCGATCACACCCCGCGTACCTAGCAAGCAATCCACCGTGGGCCGCCCACGAAGACGCCCAGAACCGGGCACCCCATCCCTCGAATGGTGCGGCTGTCGTCTCGGGGTCTTCGGGGTGTCACCGGGTGGGAAGCGACGCGGCGCTGGTGAACCGGGGAGGAACCGCTCCGGAACGAACCTGAGTGAGACGGATCTGCGCCTCTCCGGGCTCACATCGGTTATTGGGTCGCCGAACCGGAGCGTCGTCACTTACGCTGGTCGACATGTTGGTTTACAGCGCCGCTTCGCTGCGTCTACGCAGCCGCTAACGGCGGAGAGCACGACCTAAGTTCTGCTGCTCCCGCCCCCGATGACCACGTCCGGGAGGCTCTTCCAGCGTGCCCGGCACCGAATCGACCACGGAGCAAGCAGTGCCTACCTATCGCAACGGCCGCCATGAACACGGCCAGAACTTTCTGACTGACCAGTCCACCATCGCCACCATCACGCGCTTGGTGGCCGCAACGCAAGGCCCGATCATTGAGATCGGCCCAGGTGAGGGAGCACTCACCATCCCGATGGCCCGCCTGGGACGACCGCTGACGGCCGTCGAGATCGATCCCCGCCTCGTCAAGACCCTGGTCCAAGACCTACCGACGAATGTCCATGTCGTCGCGCAGGATTTCCTCACCTATCGCCTCCCAACGACACCGCATGTGCTGGCCGGCAATCTGCCGTTCCACCTGACCACGGCGATGCTGCGCCGTATCCTGCACGCGCCTGGGTGGACGGACGCCGTCCTGCTCCTACAGTGGGAGGTCGCCCGGCGCAGGGCCGCCGTGGGTGGTGCGACGATGATGACCTCGCAATGGGCTCCCTGGTTTGATTTCGTGCTGCATGACCGGGTGCCTGCCCGCGCTTTCACACCACGCCCTGGGGTCGACGGCGGAATCCTGACCATCCACCGCCGCGAACAGCCACTGTTGCCTCCGGCACAACGACGCCAGTTCCATGCGCTGGTCCATCGCGTCTACACCGGACCAGGCCGTGGTCTCACTCAGATCTTGGCTCATAACACCACCCTCGGTTCTTCGCATCTGGCAACGGCATGGCTGGACCGCCATCGCATCGCCGCGACCGCGCTACCGAAAGACCTGCCGGTGACGGCATGGGTGGACCTGTTCAAGACAACGGGATCCTCGCCACCCCGATGCCACGCACAGCAACGTGAGGGGAGACGCCGTCGATGAGCATCAAACCTGACCAACACGCGAAGACCGGCGACACTTGAGGTCAGCGATGCCTCCCATAGGTACCCAACGATTGCCACTTTGCGGCACGGCTCCTTGCCGCGCGTCCCGAACACGGCTGGCGCCTGCAAGAACTTGCTCACCAGGTACACCTGTCTACATCTCAACTCGGACGGACGTTCAGCCGATGCTTCGGGATACCACCCATGCGATACCTGGCTCGAGTCCGAGCCCATCGGTTAGCCCAACTCCTCACCGAGACCGACCTTCCTATCGGTGTCGCCATGAAACAGGTCGGTTGGAACAGCCGAGGCCACGCCCCAGGCCAGTTCACGTCCATCATCGGGGTCAACCCGCCCGACTATCGGCGGGAAGCGGGGTGGCGGAATGCTACAAAGGACCGTTGACCCGTTGCACTCCGGACGGCGCCACAGCTCAGGTTTCAGGAAAAGGCCAGCTCGCATCCGGGATCAGGCTGACGACGCGATGGCTGCGGCGAATACTGAACTGCACGGTGGGGGTCAACTGCACGGTGCGGACCATGGGACCGAGCGCTTTGGCGTCGCCACCATGGCTGACGTTCTCACCCGGACTTCGATATCTGAGTCGTCTCTGAAGGGCTATGAGCGGTGGCGGGTTCCGCCGGGAAAACGAAGCCGGATTCTAGCCAGCGGGCCGCAGCAGCCGCCAGCGACCGTCCTCGGTGCTACTCACCAATCCCTTCATCTCCAGTTCGCCGAGGGTTGCCAGGCAGGTCGGCAGATCCAGCCCGGTGACCAGCGCCACCTCCCCCGCGCTGCGCGTCCCGCGGCCCGGCAGAGACTCCCTGACCGTGAGTTCGCTCGGGGAAAGCCCATCCAACGGCCTCTCCTCTCCTCCCACCGGTAACCGCGGACCCTTTCCGAGCGGCTCCAGCAAGGATCTCGCGTCCATGGCACCCGCCACCAAGGTGGCCTCGCCATCACGGATCAGCCGATGCGGAGTGACAGAACTGGCCGAGGTAACGGGACCCGGAACCGCCATCACGATCCGGCCAAGCCCACCGGCCCACGTCGCGGTGTTGCGCGCCCCCGAACGTGCTGAGGCCTCAACCACGATCGTCCCCGCGCTTAGCGCAGCGATGATGCGGTTCCTAGCCAGGAACCCGGGCCGGGTCGGGTTCGCCCCGGGAGGCATCTCAGAAACCAACAGACCCGCGGCGGCGATCCGATCGAGCACCGCCGTGTTACCCCGCGGATAACGCTGATCCAACCCATTGGCGAGCACAGCGATCGTTTGGCCACCAGCAGCAAGAGCCGACCTATGAGATTGCAGATCAATGCCATAGGCTCCTCCCGAAACGATGGTCCAGCCCTCGGCTGCTAGGTCGTAGGCCAGGTCGGCCGCCGCCATATCCCCGTAGCTGGTAGACGCCCGAGAGCCGACGATCGCGACCGCCCGGTCAGACCATGCGCCAAGAGAGCCAGGCCCGCTGGTCCACAATCCAAACGGTGCTCCGGCCATACCACCGACCGGCTGCATAGAGTCCAAACCAGCAAGAGCCTCAGGCCAGTCTTCATCACTTGGGATCAGGAATCGCAGGCCGTAATGCTCGGTCGCCGCGATGAGCGAGTCGACCCGTATGCACCGGGCTTTGCGTCCGAAACGACTCTCGCGGGGAGCCGACCTGAGCGTCCGCCAGATCTCATTCGCCCCGTGGCTGGCGACCAAGGCAGCTAGCCCAGCATGGGCTTGGGCCTGGATCGCACACAACCCGGCCCGAGCCTCACGCTCCGGCGACCACTTCATGTTCCCTCCCATTCATATTCCCTCCATCCATTACGCCGCCACCTGCCCCTGCCCAAACCGCATCGCGAGCGCCAGATGCAATTGCTCACGGCCAATCCGATCCCGGCCTGCCAGATCGGCCAGAGTCCACGCGACCCGGAGCACCTTGTCCACCCCGCGAGCGCTCAGCCTGCCTCGACGAACCGCGTCATCGAGCAGTTCCGCACCCTCGGGGGCAGGCAGTCGCCTTCTCAGGTAGCCGCCTGAAACTTCACCGTTGGTGAGCCATCCAGAATCAGCCAACCGGTGCCGCTGCCGCTGTCTCGCTTCGGCGACCCGCTCAGCGACCACGGCGGTGGGTTCCACGCTGGTTTTGGACATCGCCAGCAACGAGCGGCGAATCGGGTTCAGCCGTTGCCGGATGTCGACCCGGTCCAAGATCGGGCCGCTAATGCGCTCCCCGTAACGGCGCACCGCCATGGGCGCGCAGCGGCACTCCGCGCCGGGTGTGCCCGCATTGCCACACGGACACGGGTTGGCGGCGAGTACCAGCTGGAAGCAGGCGGGGTATCTCGCCTCGGCATGGGCCCTGCTAATCGTGACCCAGCCCGATTCCAGTGGCGTGCGCAGCGAATCCAATGCGCGGAAGCCAAACTCGGGAGCCTCGTCTAAGAACAGGACGCCCCGATGAGCCAGGCTGATAGCACCAGGCCTGATGAAACGTGCTCCACCCCCGACCAGGCTAACCAGCGAAGCCGAGTGATGTGGGTCCGCGAAGGGCGGCCGGGTCACCAGCCCACCGTTGAGGTCACGTCCGGCCAGTGAGTGCACCGCAGAGACCTCAATCGCCTCCGACGGAGAGAGCTCCGGAAGAAGAGAGGGTAGCCTCGCCGCCAGCATCGTCTTTCCCACCCCAGGCGGGCCCGTGAACAGTAGATGGTGGCGTCCGGCGGCCGCGACCTCTAGGGCCCATCGTCCCTCGGGCTGGCCCACGACATCGGCCAGGTCCAGCGTCGCCGGTTCGACCGCGGCCTTCTCCGGCGGCGCCTCCTGGGGAACGCAGCCCCCTCGCAGCACCTCGGCGAGTTCTCCGAGGGTAGCGACGCCCCAGATCGTCAAGCCTTCCACGAGGTTCGCCTCGCCGACCTGGGAAGCCGGCACTATCGCGCGTTCAAACCCGGCGCGTGCCGCAGCGAGCAGACCCGGGAGGATCCCTCGCACCTCACGGACGCGGCCATCCAGCCCCACCTCCCCCATCAACAGCGACGAAGCCAGAAGCTCCTTAGGCACCTGACCGCTCACCGATAGCAGCGCAGCGATCATGCCGAGGTCATAGTGGGAGCCGCTCTTAGGCAATGTCGCCGGAATCAGATTGAATGTGACGAGCTGGGCTGGCCATGCCAAACCCGAACTGGTTACGGCCGCCTTGCAACGCTCCTTGGCCTCGCTGAGCGAAGCGTCGGGCAGCCCCACCACGACAGTTCTCGGTAACCCGCCACCGATAGCAGCCTCGATTTCAACCAGCCTCCCGTCCAGACCGAGCAGCGCGACCGACCAGGCCGAGGCGCTCACGAGCCGATGCCCTTCACGTGGTGGATTCTGGGGCCTTGACCACGCGAGACGATTACTCCGATCGCATCCAGTCGTACGCGAGCGGACCCCTCCTGGTGCTCTGCCAGCCATAGCCCGGCCAGCTGACGCAGCCGCCGGGTCTTGGCGTAGGTGATCGCCTCCAGCGGGTCCCCATACCCCGTGCCTGCGCGGCATTTCACCTCGACGAAGACGACGGTCCCCTCCGGATCTGCCGCGATGATGTCGATCTCTCCGTTGCGGCAGCGCCAGTTACGTTCGATCACCGCCCAGCCCTGCTCCAGCAGGTGCTCGACTGCCAGGTCTTCGCCCCGGGCACCGAGCGCGCGGCGGGTGTGTCTGTGCTGTGTCTCCATGGTTACCTCCGCCCATCATTAGGGGCGGCCTGGGTGCCCTCATCGCCGTTATCCACAAGACGGGTGTGATGGTTCAGCGTTATCCACAAGTTTCCGCTCTGCCGAGAACTGACCGGCACGTCATGCCAGGATGGACCCACAGCGCTCCCGGGTAGCCTGCTTTTGGAGAATGCGATGCCTACTGAATCACTGACGCTTCCCCGTTCCCCCCGCAGCGCGGAAACCCGGGGGATCGGCGAGGGGCCAACTCACCACGATGCTCTCGGCGTCGAAACGGCCACCGCTGTCGCCACGATGCCGAGACCACGTCGTGGCCCGCGTTCCCGTCACCCAGGAGAAGTGCTTCCTGCCGCTGCTCACGGGCCTGGTCCGTGCGTCCCCGATATAGACTCCACCCTCGCGCCGTCCCGCATCACGCCCCCGGAGGAGACGGATTCTTTCAGGCCACGAACCACTCACCGCATCCGGCGTCCAGAGGATGAACGGGGCATGTCCAGCAGCGTCCAGCTCAGTCTGCTGTTCCCGGCATTCTTGATTCTCTTCTTCCTCGCCATGCAGTGGAGCCTGTACTACTGGGCCTCCACGACTGCGCTGGCGGCGGCTCAGGACGGAGCGCGGGCCGCTGCCGCCTACGGATCGAACCTGAGCAACGGGATCCTTGCCGCCGAGAGAGCCCTGACCACCGATGCTCTCCAGAAACCACAGGTCAGCGGCGAGCGAGGCGCGATCACGACCACAATTACGGTCACCGGGCATTCGAGGTCTCTAGTTCCGGGGTGGAAACCCCAGATCACCAAGACCGCGAGCGTCCCCACCGAACGCTTGACTCGCAAATAGGACCCC
>JAUMYR010000101.1:0-2440 GCA_030528545.1 Propionibacteriaceae bacterium | reverse complement strand
GCGGCTCACGTTCCTGCTCTCGTGGGCGCTCTCACATGAGCCAGTTTTCCACAGCCACGCTCTCACCGGCGTTCCGGAGGTTCTGCTCCACATCATGAAGGTATGCGCACCTTTATCGTTGCAACCCTCGCCGCCATCTTCTTGGGCTTCAGCGCCCCGGTAGCCAATGCTGATGAGATTCCGGCACTGATCCCGCCGGTACCGGGAGCGCCGACGCGTGGGTTCAGCGTCGGGAAACACGATTGGGAGCCTGGCCATCGGGGAGTCGACCTCGCCGCTGAGGTAGGAGCTCCGGTGCGCGCTGCCGCTGCGGGCACCATCCGCTATGCGGGTGCAATCGCTGGCAGAGGCGTGGTCTCCCTCGATCATGGGTCCTGGCGAACCACCTATGAGCCGCTCATCCCTTTGGTCTCCCCGGGTGCCTCGGTACAAGCCGGTGAGATCATTGGGCACCTAGTCGCGGGCCACCCAGGCTGTGCTGCGGCGGCTTGCCTCCACTGGGGACTCACCAACGGAGAAACCTACAGGGATCCGCTAGGGCACGTGAAAGCACCGGTAGTCCGGCTGTTGCCAGCGGATACGGCGATTCCAGCCACGCCACCCAAACCGAGCGGTGGCCGTCCCGGATCGCTGCTAACTTGGCCCGCGCACGGTAGGGCGGGGTCTCCTTTCGGCATGCGTCTGCATCCCATCTTGGGATATTGGCGGATGCACTGGGGAGTAGACATCGGGGCCGCATGCGGTTCCCCCCTCTACTCGGCGGGAAATGGGAGAGTCAGCAAGAGAAGCTACGGCAGCGGGTACGGTCACTACCTGGCCATCGACCTAGGAACGGTCAATGGCATGCATTTAGAGGTGGGCTATGCCCACGCCCAGCGCTATATCGTGAATGTCGGCGATACCGTGACAGCTGGGCAGGTGGTCGGCTACGTCGGCACCACGGGCCTATCCACCGGCTGCCACCTCCACCTAGAGCTGAGCGAGAACGGTCGCAAAGTCGATCCCATGACATGGTTTTGACACCGGCAAGGCACCCGGTTGCCGCTAGGCGCTGCCTCCCGCGAGAGCTGATAGAACTAACCCATGCGCAACAGAAGCCTCGCCCGGGCACGCTTGGTTTCCCAAGGCCTCGCCTGCCCCGGATTCGCGACCCCTCACCAGGCGGTGGCCTCCTTCGGGGCGATGCAGGGGCAGGATCTTCCGGGCGTCGTGGCGTCCGCTACCTTGCGGGTTTCGGGCGGAGTGTTTACGGAAGTGCTACACGCGTTCGACCACGGCGAACTCGTCCGTGGTTACCCCATGCGTGGGACGGTCTTTCTCACCGCGGCGGAAGACCTCGCGTGGATGACCCAGCTCTGCGCGGGACAGACGATCCAAGCGGCGAGGCGACGCCGGGACCAACTCGGCATCGACGAACGCCAGGTGGAGCGCGCCAGCTCGGTTGCCCGCTCCGCGTTGGACCAGCGGCTGGGCAGGATCAGCCGCGCTGACCTCTACGCCGCCTGGCAGGAGGCGGGCCTGTCCACCGGCGAGGGGCGGGGATACCATCTGCTGTATCACCTGATCGCCACGGTTGACCTGTGCTATGGCCCCTGGAATGGCGCTGAACAGGACATCGTCGCAGCGCCATCCTGGCTTCCCGCGGGATCGACGCTCGAGGCACGGTTCAACGGTGATCGCATCGCCGCGACGGCCGAGCTTCTGCACCGCTACCTCACCAGCCGGGGACCAGCCACACTCCGGGACTTCGCATGGTGGACCAAGCTTCCCTTGCGCGAGATCCGCGCGGCCTTCTCTACCATCAGCACCGAGGTCGAACTCGCCGATCCTTCCAGCAAACAGCCAGGAGCCGAGCCCCGCTATCAGCGGCCCGGCCTGTCCGATGAGGTTTCGGGCCTCGCTAAGGAAGTCGCCCGGCCCCTGTTGCTGCCCGGTTTCGACGAGTTCATCCTCGGCTATCCCGATCGTCTGTTCGCGATGTCGGAGACGGTGCACCAGCGCCTGGTTCCTGGCAACAACGGCGTGTTCCAGCGTTCTGTCGTCATCAATGGCGAGGTGCGGGCGCTCTGGCGTCGGCTCGGTCAGCCGCATCGGCGAGAGCTCGCCGTGGAAACGCCCGAGCGTCCGCTGTCCAAGGCCCACACCGCTGCGGTGGAGAGGCTATTCGCCTGTTTCCCCTTCGTCGCCGCGTAAGTGCGGTGTCCCCGTGGCACCCGAGGGCGCGGTGCCGCCGACAGGCGCTCTGCCCTACCGTGCTTGCGCTCCCGCCGAGCCACATGCGAGCGATCGGCACCCACCGATGCCGCCCCTACGGGCCGCCTCAGCCATGAGAACGCAGGAGGGCCTAGGTTGTTGAAGGTTCGTGATCTTGGGCTAGGGCCTCACCCCTGAGAACGCAGGAGCGTGGGTTCTTCGTGGGTGTTGGGCAGGCGATGTCGGC
>JAUMYR010000100.1 GCA_030528545.1 Propionibacteriaceae bacterium | reverse complement strand
AAGGCGTCGCCCACGAGGGGCTTCCAGGCCTCAATGGTCTGCTGGGCGATGAGCCCCTCGACCGCCAGGGGGTCCTTGGCGAGCGCTTCCCGGACAGCTCCCTCGTCGTCGGCTTCAAAGACCAGCAGCCCACCGGGAGGGGTCACATCAAGGGGACCAGCCGCACGCAGGCCACCCTCCCCGGTCAGAGTCTGGAGATACTCCCGGTGCGCGGGACGCACCTCAGCCAGTTCAGGAGTGTCAGCGTAGACATTGCGCACGACGTAGAAGCTCATGAGCCGAAGCCTACCGCCACCCAGGACCCAGGGAAACGGCTCAAGAGTAAATACCCCGGGGGACTTACAGGCGGCTCAACGACGCGCTAACATGGGAGCGTTCACACAATGAAGTGCCGCTAAGACAGTGCAGTCCGGAGCAGCAGGAAGGGAAACATGACGGGCAAAAATGTGATCGCTCCCATGTGGGGCAGGATGAGCCAGTATCTGACCAGCACCGCACCGGCTCCGCACCTGCCCGCCCGCTCCTGGCGCCCGGAACGCACTCGCAGCCTGAACGGAACCTGGGAGTTCCGGCTGTTCGGATCTCCCGCTGAGGCCTTCGCCGACGACGAGGGCATCCCGTGGGAGCAGATCGAGGTGCCCTCGCACTGGGTATTGCCACCCAATTCGGGCCGGGGCAACCCCATCTACACCAACATCAATTACCCCATCCCTTTCGAGCCACCGTTCGTCCCCGACGACAACCCGACCGGCGATTACCGGCTCGCCTTCGATCTCGGCGAGGACGACCTCGGCGGCGAGGTCCGGCTGCGATTCGGCGGAATCGAGTCCCTCGGCTGGGTGGAACTCAACGGCCACGACCTCGGAACCGTGCAGGGCTCGCGCCTGCCGACCGAGCTGGCGGCTTCCCACGCGCTGCGCCCCGGACGCAATGTGCTGCGCGTCCGGGTGGCCCAGTGGTCGGCGCAGACCTACGTCGAAGACCAGGACCAGTGGTGGCTGCCCGGGATCTGGGCCGATGTCGATCTCGTGTTCCGGCCCCGCGGCGGCATCGAGGACCACTGGTTGCGCTGCGACTACGCCGACGGTGTCGGCACCATCACCGCGGAGCTGACCGCCCCCGCCGAGGCCTGGCCGATCCGTCTCACCTGTCCCGAGCTGGGCATCGACCACGAGTGGGACTCCCCCTCGTGCCTCGACGAGATCACCGTGGGCGAAGTCACACCCTGGAGCGCCGATCAGCCGCGCCTCTACCAGGCCAGCCTGCACAGCCAGGGCGAAAGCATCGATGTGCGGCTCGGCTTCCGAAGCATCCGGATCGAGGGCACCCGCTGGCTGGTGAATGGCCGCCCCCTGAGGCTGCGTGGGGTCAACCGCCACCAGTTCCACCCGCTCAAGGGACGGGTCTGGGACGAGGAGGACGCCCGGGCGGGCCTCGCCCTGATGAAACGGCACAACATCAACGCGATCCGCACCAGCCACTACCCGCCGGACCCACGGCTGCTGGACCTGTGCGACGAACTGGGGTTCTGGGTCATCGACGAGGGAGATCTCGAAACCCACGGCTTCGAGGCCCACGGCTGGCGGGGCAACCCGAGCGCCGACCCGGCCTGGCGGGACGCCCTGCTGGACCGGATGCGCCGCATGGTGGAAAGGGACAAGAACCACCCCTGCATCATCGCCTGGTCCCTCGGCAACGAATCCGGCACCGGGGACAATCTCGCGGCGATGGCCGCCTGGGCCAAACGGCGCGACCCGTCGCGTCCGGTGCATTACGAAGGAGACTACTCCGGGGCCTATACCGACATCGTGTCCCGGATGTACACCCCGCTGGCCGGGATGCGCGAGCTGAGTCAGGGACGCGGAATCGCCTCACCGGTTACGGACATCCCGGAGCCCTGCGCGGCCCGCCTCGCTGGGCGTCCCAAGATGCTGTGCGAGTACGCCCACGCGATGGGTAACGGTCCGGGGGGCCTCGCCGACTACGAAGCCACCTTCGAGAAATTAGAGGACTGGTGTGGCGGCTTCGTCTGGGAATGGCGCGACCATGGCCTGCTCACCACGACCCCCAGTGGCACCCCCTACTACGGCTACGGAGGCGATTTCGGCGAGGTGCTGCACGACGGCAGTTTCATCGCCGACGGCCTCGTCCTGGCCGATGGTTCCCCCAGCCCCGGGCTGACCGAACTGGCCGCTGTCATCGCCCCGATCCGGTTCAGCTTCGACACCGGTCGGGTCCGCGTCACCAACCTCCAGCACGCCTGCGATACCAGCGGACTCGTCTTCCGCTGGCGCTGGGAGGTGGCCGGGCAGGTCCGCGACTCCGGCGAATTCGCCAATCCCATGGCCGGCGCCGGACAGAGCGCGACGCTGGCGATCCCCGAACTGCCCGGGGCCGCCACCGAGGCTCACTCGTGGCTGACGGTGAGCGCCGAACTGGGCGAGGACACGCCCTGGGCCGGCTCCGGTCACATCGTCAGCACCGCCCAGCTTCGCCTGGACAGCCGCGCCCCCGCCCGGCCCCGGTTCACCCCGAGCGAACCCCAGGCTGAGGGCAGCCAGATCCGGGTGGGCGCAGCCTGCTTCGATGCCCGGACCGGAACCCTAACCGGCCTCTCGGGGCTCCGGCTCGTTGACGAGGGGGTGGAGCTGTGGCGCGCCCCGACCGAGAACGACCTGCTGAGCGCCAGCGGCTCCTACGAGCTCGGCCTGCCGGAGGCCACCCGCGGGCTTGGCCTGCCTGGCCCCTCCGCGGCGGCACGCCGCCGTGCCAAGGGGATCGACCGGCTCCTCACCCGCACCGTGCGGGTCACCACCGATCAGGAATCCCTCAGCAGCGAACAGCGTCTGTTGCCAGCTCAGGGCGGCCACGGCGTCACGGTGACCAAGACCTGGCGGGGCTGTGAGGATCTGCTCCTGGGACGCATCGACCTAGCTCCCATCGATCCCAAGGCCGACACCACTTGGGGACGGGCGGGACTCCACCTGCTGCTGCCCGGTGGTTATAACCACGCGACGTGGCTGGGGACCGGGCCAGCGGAGAACTATCCCGATTCTCGCGAGGCTGCCCGTTTTGGCCTTTTCAGCAGCGAGATCGACGCGCTGAGCACGCCCTATGCAGTGCCGCAGGAGAACGGGCACCGCGGCGGGCTGGCCGAGCTGACCATCAGCGGAGAGGGGCTACCCACCCTGCGGCTGCGCGTCCTGGGGGGGCCGCTCGGGTTCACCCTCAGCAGGCACGACGCCCACGAGCTGACCGCGGCCAGGCACCAGCACGAGTTGCCCCCCAGCCGTGGGGTACATCTCTACCTGGACGCCGCCCAGCACGGTCTGGGTACCCGCTCCTGCGGGCCCGACGTGTTGCCCCGCTACCAA
This sequence comes from Propionibacteriaceae bacterium, assembly GCA_030528545.1. The sequence goes on along the minus strand of JAUMYR010000100.1, from coordinate 6,911 downwards.
CTCTGGCCGCGTGCCGCCAGCATTGAGTTCAGTCTCTGGCTCGAAAGCTGAGCGATGCCCAGACCGACGATCCTTGACGTGGCCGCCGCTGCCGGGGTCTCCCGCGGGACGGTGAGCCGGGTCCTCAACGACTCCCCGCGGGTCAGCCCCAGAGCGAAACAGGCGGTCGAGGCCGCGATCAAGCAGACCGGTTACCGGCGCAACCCGCACGCCGCTTCGCTCGCTTCGGGGCGCAATAACGCCATCGCGGTCCTGCTCACCCAACCCCAGCAGGAACTGTTCGACGATCCGACCTTCAGCCGCCTGTTGCAAGGGGTTTCCAACGGGCTGTCCGGCACGGATATCGCGCTGGTCTTGCTGCTAGCAGGGACCGAGGAGGAACGGCGCCGCACCTCGCGGTTCCTGGACTCCGGCCACATCGACGGCGTCGTCCACCTCAGCCCGCACCTCGCCGACCCCATGATGGATGCCCTCATCGGGGCTGATATCCCGGTCGTGCTGTGCGGGAAACTCCCCGAGGGAGTCAGCGATCCCCGGCTGTGGTCAATCACGGTCACCGACCGGCAAGGGGCCGTCGACGCGGTCAATCACCTCCTCGAACGGGGCTCCACCCGGATCGGGATGATCGCTGGGCCCGCCGACGCCCCGGGCAGCATAGAGCGCCTCTCGGGGTTCCAGGAGGCGCTGGGCGAGCGTTACGACCCCTCCCTCGTGGTGCACGGCGACTACGCCGCCGAATCCGGACGGACCGGGCTCGCCGCCCTGCTGGATGCCTGGCCCGACATCGACGCGGTGTTCTGCGCCTCAGACCGGATGGCTGCCGGTGCCTATGAGACCGCGCTCAGCCGCGGGCTTCGCATCCCGGAAGACTTGCGGGTCGTCGGTTTCGACGGCCATGCATTGGGGACGCGCTTGCGTCCCGCCCTCACCACAATCGCTCAGCCCATCCAGGAATACGGGCGGGCGGCTGTCGAGATGTTGCTTGATGCCACACAGGGCCGCCTGCCGGGGCATCGAGTCTTTCCCACCGAACTCGTCATCCGGGCGAGTTCCTGACCCCCGTTTCAAAGGAGAAGACATGCCAGCACCCACCACTCCAATGCCCCACTTCGGGCGTCGCCGGTTGTTCGCCGGGGCACTCGGTCTCGGAGCCATCGCCGGTCTCAGCGCCTGCGGCGGCACCTCCAGCTCCGGTGGCGACACCTCGACCGTGACGGTCGGCTCCTATCAGTCAGATGAGATTCCGAAGAAGGCCTTCGCCGAGATGATGGCTGGATTCAGCGGGGCGCAGGTGAAGATCAACACCATCCAGCACGAGGCGTTCAAGGAAAGCATCAATAACTACCTTCAAGGCAGCCCCGACGATGTCTTCACCTGGTTCGCGGGTTACCGGGCACGCTACTTTGCCCAGAAGGGCCTGGTAGGAGACATCTCTGACGTCTGGCAGAAGATCGACGGGATGCCCGAGTCGATGAAATCGGCGTCCAGCACCACCGATGGCAAACAAATCTTCGTGCCGTCCACCTACTACCCGTGGGCCGTCTTCTACCGCCCGAGCGTGTTCGCTGAGCGGGGCTATACGGCACCCAAGACCCTCAACGAGTGGATCAGCCTGAACGAGAAGATGAAGGCCGACGGCCTGACCCCGATCGCTTTCGCCGACAAGGACGGCTGGGAGGCCATGGGCACCTTCGACATGCTCAACTTGCGCGTCAACGGCTACGACTTCCACGTCTCCCTCATGGCCGGTCAGGAAGCCTGGGACGGAGAGAAGGTCAAGAAGGTGTTCTCCACCTGGAAGGAACTCCTGCCCTTCCACGAGGAGGCTGCACTCGGCCGCACCTGGCAGGAAGCCGCCCAGGGCCTGCTGCAGAAGAAGTCCGGCGTCTATCTCATCGGCATGTTCATGCAGCAGCAGTTCGCCAACACCGATGCCAAGGATGACCTCGACTTCTTCGTCTTCCCCGAGGTCGATTCCGCGATCGGAGCGGATGTGGTCGAAGCACCCGTCGACGGGTTCATGATGGCTGCCAAGCCGAAGAACCCCACCGTGGCGAAGGAACTGCTGCTCTATCTGAGCAGCCCCGCCGCCGTGAATATCACTGTCAAGGCGGACCCATCGGTCATCGCGGCAAACTCGAAGGCCGACTCCTCAGGCTACAACGCGCTGCAGAAGAAAGCGGTCAAGGTCGTCGAGGAAGCCAAGCACATCTCGCAGTTCCTCGACCGGGATTCGCGTCCAGACTTCGCCTCGACCGTGGTTGGCCCCGCGCTGCAGCAGTTCATCAAGGAGCCCGCGTCCATCGACAGTGTGCTGAAGAACGTCGAAGACCAGAAGAAGTCCATCTTCGCGAGCTGAGGAGCGACCGATGAACAGATCACCCGATCACCGCCGCTCCCGGCAGCAGCCGCGGCTGTCGTCGCGGGACAAAGCCGTTCCGGTCCTCATGGCTTTCGTGCCGATTGCCCTGGTGGTCGGGCTGATCTGGCTGCCCGCCCTGGCCACGGTCGCCTTGTCCTTCACCTCGTGGGACGGCATCGGCACGCTAGCCGATATCAGATTCGTCGGTTTCCAGAACTATGTCGACGCGACGACGATCTACCCTCCGTTCTGGCCCGCACTGTGGCACAACCTCTTGTGGCTGAGCGCGCTGTTCCTGGTGTTCACGCCACTCGGCATGTTCTTCGCGGTGCTGCTGGACAAAGAGATCCGGGGCAGCAGGTTCTACCAGACATCCTTCTACCTACCTGTGGTGCTGTCGGCCGCGCTCATCGGTTTCATCTGGCAACTCATGTACAGCCGAGACCAGGGTCTACTCAACGCCCTATTCGGGACCCAGATCGACTGGTATGGGGATTCCAGCATCAACCTGTGGGCAGCGATCCTGGCGAATGGGTGGCGCCACACCGGATATATCATGCTGCTCTACCTTTCCGGGCTAAAGAGCATCGACCCAGCGTTGCGTGAGGCAGCAGCGCTGGATGGCGCGGGCCAAGTGCAGACTTACCTGCGGATCGTGTTCCCGGTGCTGCGTCCCATCAACATCATCGTGCTGACCATCACCGTGATCGAAGGATTGCGAGCCTTCGACTTGGCCTGGGTCATCAACCGTGGGCGCAACGGCCTGGAGCTGATCTCGACGCTGGTGACGCAGAACGTCGTCGGCGAGGCCAGCAGGATCGGCTTCGGTTCTGCCCTGGCCACGATCATGCTGATTCTGAGTTCGGTATTCATCCTGATTCAGTTGCGCGTCGTCATGAAGGGAGAGAACTCATGAGCACTCAGGCTGAGACCATCCGCAAGCGTCCGCTGACGCCTGCCCGCATTGTCCTGCACGTGTTCCTTATCGGCAACGCGCTGCTGTGGCTGTTCCCTCTGCTGTGGGCCGCGCTGAACTCCTTGCGGGACTACTCCTATACCTCCCAGCACGGTTATCTGTCATTCGGTGGTTTCACCTTCGACAATTACATCAAGGCGTGGAACCAGGGCGGTTTCGAGACCAGTTTCCTCAACTCGGCGATCATCACCTTCAGCGCGGTCGTCGCGACGCTGGCGCTGTCCTCGTGTGCGGCTTTCGTGCTGGCCAGGTTCAGTTTCCGGTTCAATTTCACGATGCTGGCCATCTTCGTGTCGGCCAACCTGCTGCCGCCCCAGTCCTTGCTGATCCCGATCTACCGGCTGTTCCGTAGCGCCGAACTGCCGACCTGGCTGTCTGAATCCGGGACGCTGCTGAACTCCCACCTGGGTGTGATTCTCATCAACACCGCGTTCCAGACGGGGTTTTGCACCTTCGTGCTCAGCAATTACATGAAGACCCTGCCAAAGGAGATCTACGAGTCGGCGATGCTGGATGGGGCCTCGGTGTGGCAGCAGTTCTGGGGCCTCACGCTGCCCCTGTGCCGTCCCCCGCTGGCCGCCCTGGCGACGCTGCAAGTCGCATGGATCTATAACGAATTCTTCTGGGCGACCGTGTTGCTGCAATCCGGCGATAAGTTCCCGGTGACCAGCTCGCTCAACAACCTCAAGGGCCCGTTCTTCACCGACTATAACCTGGTATCGGCCGGCTCGATCCTGGCCGCGCTGCCGGTACTGTTCGTCTTCTTCGTGTTGCAAAAGCAGTTCGTGGCCGGTCTCACCCTCGGCGCGACAAAGGGCTGAGGCCTCCCCTCTGGGGCGATTCTGACCACCGGCGGGTCGGGTGCGAGCACGCTAGGGCGTTCGCCTCCGGCCCGCCGGTGTCGCTTCCGCGCTGTAGGAGCCTTTGCTCACAGCAACAGCAGGACCAGCAACACGATCGCGACGATGCCTAGAACCCCGACACCAGCGACGGCGAGCAGCGTGTGAGACAGCACGTTGCGACCCTCGCCCACGACCCCTGGAGGTCGGCTTCCCTGGCTCACGATCGCTGGCACCTGGTGGGTCTGCTTGGGCGGAAGAAACTGGACCACCGGCACGAGTTCGCCGAGAGTCGATGCCCGATAGACGATATCCAGCTTGCTGAGGTACTCCTCCTGGGTCATCCGGCCATCGGTGTACTCCAGGGCTAGCCGCTCGGCCAGCTCCTCACGTTCTGCATCGTCCACTGTCTCGTCTGCGCGGACGCGATACTTCGACGACAACGGCAACTCGTTCACAGCCTCAGTGTACCGACGGCACCCCAGCAGTTTCGGCCCCGCTACGAGTCCTCTTCTTGGGGTTTTCCCCGCAAGATGGGGTCGGCGGCCATCGGCCGGCGGTTGAGGCCTGGCTTTAGGGCATTGGGCTCAGCTCAGCCCGACGATCTCGCCGTTCTCGTCGATGTCGATGAGTTCCACCGCCGCGTGTTTGGCCAGGCCCGGCATCGTGGACATGTCCCCACAGATGGCGTAGACATAGCCGGCACCCGCGGCCAGCCTCACCTCCCGCACCGGCAGAATCCACCCCGTTGGGGCGCCAACCAGCGCCTTATCGGCCGAGATCGACAGATGGGTCTTGGCCAGCACGACCGGAAGGTGCCCATAGCCGAGGGATTCGATCCGGTCGAGGTCACGGGAGGCCACCGGGTTGAATGAGACGTCCTGGGCGCCATAGACCTCGCGGGCTACCGCGACGATCTTGGCTCGCAGTTTCTCATCCAGGCTGTAGGTGTAGCGAAGCTCGGATGGTTGCTCGCACGCAGCCATCACTGCCCGAGCCAGATCCAGGGCCCCCGCTCCGCCCTCCGCCACATGCCTGCTGACGGCCCAGCGCACACCCAGACGATCGCACAGCGCCGCGATCTCTCGATGTTCGCTGTCGTGGTCGTCGGGGAAAGCGTTGATCGCGACTACTGGCACCACCCCGAACCCACGCACGATGTCGATGTGTTTAGCGAGATTCGCCAGTCCCGCCCGCACGTCCTCTGGGTTTTCGGCCAGCAGATCCGGCGGCAGAGGCTTTCCCGGGACGATCCGGAACCTGCCCGAATGAGCCTTCAGCGCACGCACCGTGGTCACGATGACTGCCCCACAAGGACGCAGCCCCGAGACCCGGCACTTGATGTTGAAGAACCTCTCGGCACCCATGTCTGAGCCGAACCCGGCCTCGGTGAGCACATAGTCGGCGCTGCGCACCCCGATCTGGTCAGCGACTATCGAGCTGTTTCCGGTGGCGATGTTGCCGAAGGGTCCGGCGTGCACCAGCACCGGGGTGTGTTCCAGGGTCTGCAAGAGGTTGGGATGGATCGCGTCCTTCAAGATGACGGCCATGGACCCGGCCGCCTTCAGGTCCTCCGCGGTCACGGCCCGCCCGTCGCGGGTGTAGCCGACGATGATGCGGCCCAGCCTCTTGCGCAGGTCGGCCAGCGAGGTCGCCAGTGCCAGGATGACGCCCACCTCGCTGGCCGCGGTGATATCGAAACCCGCCTGACGGGTGATGCCGTCCATCCGGCCGCCCAGTCCGATGACGATATTGCGCAGCGCCCGATCGTTGACGTCGAGCACCCGCCGCCAGGTGATGGTGCGCTCGTCGATGCCCAGCTCGTTGCCCTGAAACAGGTGGTTGTCCACCACCGCGGCCAGCAGGTTGTGCGCGGCGGCGACCGCGTGGGCATCGCCGGTGAGATGCAGGTTGAGTTCCTCCATCGGCACCACCTGACTGTATCCCGCCCCGGCCGCCCCGCCCTTGACCCCGAAGGTGGGCCCCATGGAGGGCTGGCGCAGCGTCAGCATGGTGCGCGCCCCGAGCTGCTTCAGCGCCTGGGCCAGTCCGACCGCCGTCGTGGTCTTGCCCTCGCCCAACGGCGTCGGAGTGGTGGCGGTGACCACGACGTATTTTCCCTGCGGACGCTCCGGGAGCTCTGCCAGCACCCCCAGGTCCACCTTCGCCAGTTTGTGGCCATAGGGGATCAGTCTCTCCGGGGCGATCCCGAATGGCGCCACCACTTCGCTCAGTGGTTTCAGCCGCGCCGCGCGCGCGATGTCGAGATTACTCGGTAATCCTGAGTCCCTGGTCATCCGCCAACTATTCCATAACTCAGCGAACCCGCCATAGCGGCATCCACGCTGAGCACCTGCGAGACCGCCTCGAATTAGCTCTCGCTGATCGAGCGGTGGTGATCCATCAACCTCTTCTCGTGGGGCCACACCAGAGCCAGCAGCACGATGGCCACGACCACGAATACGCTCAGCATGCCGTAGGTGACGTCCCAGCCGTAGTTCTGGATGACCCAGCCGGTACCGGTCGAGGCCATGGTCGCGCCCAGCACATAGCCGAACAGGCCGGTGAAACCGGCCGAAGTGCCAGCCACGTTGCGAGCCGACATGTCAAGGGCCTGGAGTCCGATCAGCATGACCGGGCCATAGATGAAGGCTCCGATGAAGAACAGATAGACCATGAGCAGCCAGTAAGGCGTCCCCACCGGGGCGAACCAGTAGAGCACCAGGAAAAGCCC
>JAUMYR010000099.1:5403-10625 GCA_030528545.1 Propionibacteriaceae bacterium | reverse complement strand
CTGGGCTGCCCCGATCCGGTCGAGGCGGTCCTGGCTGCCGCCGACGAGGCGGACTGCCACGTCTTCCTGGGCGTTGGGCTGTACGCCTGGTTCGACTATTCCCCCGAATCCCTGGAGTGGCACAAGCGGGTGACGGCCGAGCTATGGGAGCGCTATGGCCACCACCGGTCTCTCTATTCCTGGTATATCTCCGAGGAGATGTTCGGTTCCCTCTACTACGACTACGATCCGGTCCCCAATGAACGCTGGCGCGATATCGTCGATTTCTTCGCCGGGTACCGGCGGTTCGTCGGCGAACTGACTCCCACCAAGCCGGTGTCGATGGCGCCCAACAATATCCGTTTCCACGAGTTCGCCGACCACTGGCTGCCGATCCTGGAGGGCATCGACATCCTTATTCCTTTTGCCTTCGCCAGGGATCTCGAGCACCTCAACATCACCGAGATCGCCGGGATTTGTGCTCAGGCGGGGACTCGCTTCTGGGTGGACATGGAGATGTTCCAGATGCCGCTCGACAACGGTCTCATCCCCAAGAGCGGGGCCGAACTCGAACGAGAGATCGCCATCTACGACGAGGTCGAACAGGTCTTCGGTTATCAGTTCACCGGCCTCATGAACGCCCCCGATTCCCCCCACGACCTAGGCGGGGAGGCGGCCCGGCAGCTCTACCGGGACTACGAGAGGTATTACCAGCGGCGGCGGTGAGCCCTTTCACCTAGCGACGATCTTTCCGTTCTGAATCACGGCTGAGATGTCGCGGATGTGGCTGATCGATCTCGTGATTGAGGAGGGAACGAGCAGGCAGTCAGCCGCGGCACCGGGTGCGATCGTGCCGATGTCGGCACGACGACGAAAGACCCTCGCTGCGTGCTGGGAGGCCGCCTGAATAGCTGCCACCGGGGTCAGGCCGGTCTCGGTCAGCAACTCCAGTTCACGCACCGGTGTGCCGTGAAGGCAGAAACCCAGCGCCGAGTCCGTCCCAAGGGCCACGGTTCCACCCCGCTCGATGTACTTGGCGACGTTGCCCATCTGATGGTCCGAGACCGCATCCCAGTCTTTCTTCGGGAGGGACACGAAGAAACCGGGGACGGGCAGCTCGGGCGGGCAGGCAGCGTAGGCGTCGGTGAACTGGCGCATGTTCTGGACCAGGGTCTCCGGTAGTCCGCGGGTGAACTCGGGGTCGTCGCACCAGCGGTTGGTGAGTCCCTCGACCAGCAGGCTCGCCAGGCTCAGCGTCGGAACAAAGACGATCCCCGCCTCGATCATCTGGTCGGCGACCCGGTCGCTGATGATGCCATCGAAGGCGGCGTGATGGACGCTGTCTATCCCGCAGCGGGCGGCCTGGGCGTAGTCGGCGGCATAGGTCAGGTGGGCGCATACCGGGAGGCCGTGCCGGTGGGCTTCGCTGGTGAGGACGCGCAACTGCTCGTCCGTCCAGCCCCGGACCGGCCTGCTGTCGAAGGTCCGCGAGACCACGGCCGTCTTGATCGCCGACACCCCGAGTCGCGCCAGCTTGCCCACCGTGCGCCTGATCTGGCCGGGGCTTTCGCACTCCCGGACGGCCCCCATGCGGTAGAACCGGCGAGGCATGTACTCGGCCGGGTAGCCACCCGGATTCGTCACGATCGAGATCGCGGTGTGGATCCGTGGCTTCGGGACCGGGGCGTGCCGAAGCAGGTGGATGAAGTCGGCCGACCCCAGGTCGAGGATGGAGGTCACTCCACCGGCGATCATCGTATGCAGGTTCTTCACGATGCCGCCGAGGGTGAGGCCTACCGCCATGTGTGAGCCGCCGTTGTTCATGATGTGCTTGTGGGCGTCGACGAGGCCGGGGATGAGGGATAGCCCGGTCCCGTCGATCGCGTGGGCCGCGGCAACGGTCTCGGCCCCGGCGGTGATGCGGGCGAAGCGGCCGCCGTCGATGAGCACCGTCATCCGCTCGCGCGGGGGACCTCCGGTGCCGTCGATGACCTGGACGTTCGAGATCGCGATGCTCACTTCACGCCCCACAGCCGGGAGACGAGTCTTTGGACAAGGGCGAAATCCGGGTATTCCCCGGTGTGTTGCACTTGCTCGACGGCCCAAGCGTCGACCGCGCCGAGGACCGACAGCGTCGCGTCGGCCAGTAGGGCGCGCGGCATGTCGTCGCCGACCATGCCGATGACCACCGCGTTGTCGAAGGCGGCCAGGATCCACTCCGTCGCGGCGGGGAGCTGAGAGGGGACGAGGTGGGTGCGCACGATGGTGCCGGTCCATGGGTGAGCGGCCAGATAGGCGAGGACTCGCTGCACGGTCGTGGCCCACTGCTGCCACAGCTCGTCCGGGGTGTTCACCTCTTTCCAGGTGCCCAGCTGGCCCTCGACCCGGGCCGCGACGCGTGCGACCACGGCCCTTACGAGATCCTCCCTCCCGTCGAAATAGGTATAGGCCGAGGCTCTCGGCAGTTGCATGGCTTCAAGGAGTTGGCTCAGGGGCACGGGCTCTGTTCCGCCCTCGGCGAGTCGGCGCTCGGCTGCATCCAGGAGGGCGGATTGCTTGTCCTCAGACAGACGGGTGAACCTCAGTAGTGGCATAGACATGTAGTCTATACAGGATGTCTATCCTTGTCCATGGCTCGCTTGTCCTTCCTCGGCTGTCTCGGATGGGTGAGCTTCCTAGCGATCGTCGTTGGGCATCAGGTGCGAAGGTCGACGACTGCCCACACCTCTGAATGGCCAGGGCGGCATTCCTTGGAGCCGAGGTGCCGAGGCCTAGAGCACTGCGCCCGGTCCTCAAAAGGTCTAGAACGCCGCTGGACCCGGGCGTCGAGAAGGAGCCGTCAGATCTTTGCGTCCCCGCTTTACCTGGGCCGCAGAAGGGTGGCCGCCATCGTGTCTAGGGGTGAGATCGTTGTATCTAGCCCCGAAAGGGTCCGCGGCCTTGCCAGTGCTTCTTTCCCGAATCTCATGAATCGTGTGTCTTGAAGAGTTTCGGCCATTGCCGGCGCCGCATAGCCATCATTTCAGCCAGGTGGTTCTGTCTGGGAATGCACTCCTACCCCTTGGTCTCGGGCAGGTGCTATCGGCTGGCTGGCACCGGTGGCTGTCGTGTGGTTTCCCGCACCACGAGCCGAGGCTGCACGATGACCTCGCGTGGTGGCTCGCCTCGAATCTGCTCTAGGGCTATTTTCACTGCCTCGCGCGCTTGCTTATGGGTATCTTGCGAAACCGTTGTGAGCTGAACATGGGGCCTGCGGGCCATTCTCGAATCGTCGTAGCCCATCACCGAAATATCGTCGGGTACCTTGAGACCCATCCTGACGGCGATGTCGAGCACGCCAACCGCACAGCGGTCATTGAAAGCTATTACCGCGGTGGGCGGGACTTCCCGGCTAAGCAGTTCGGTCATGCCTCGTGCGCCGTCTTCTTCGGTCGGGCCCCCAACGACAACGTCGATATAATCCGCTAGCCCAAGTCTTCGCATTTCCTTGCGGTAGCTTGCTTTGCGGTCGGCGCTGCCAGGAGCTCGTGCGCCATCGATGTGTGCGATTCGAACGTGGCCGAGTTCGGCGAGATAATCAACCGCCATGCGAAGACCGGCCTTGTCATCGCCCCGAACGGCACCGATGAAGGGTGTTTTCAGGCGTCGTGCCACCGATACGACGGGAACCTGATCGGCAAAGTCCGCGAGGTGTCTCGCCTCGGGTTGCAAACTGAGAACGATGAGTGCTTCACAACGTTCCTGGATCAGGAATCTGACTGCGGTGGTCTCGTCTCGTGACGGTGCAACGGCGCTGAGCGCTACGTCGTATCCTTCTTCCGCGGCGGCGGCATAGAGTTGTTCTACGACATCGCCGTGGAAAGGGTGCTGCAGTTCGAAGACAATGCCGATCGATCGAGAAGATTTTTGTCGCAGCTTTCTGGCTCGATCATCGGGCACGTATCCCATTTCGCTCGCGATCTTGAGTACGCGCTCACGCGTCTGGCGGCTGGCCCCCTTTGCGTTGCGCATCACGATTGACACGAGAGGGCGGGATACCCCCGCAGCCTTTGCGACGTCTTCCATAGTGGGGCGTCGAAGGCGCTGGCCGCCGCCTTCTCCAAGGGGGATCTCGCGGTGATCCATGGCGACTCTCTCCGTTGACGATCTGGACCTTGTCCGGTTTGGCCCGGAAGCACTCTATCGGCTTCGGGCAAGTCAGACGAATTCCTGGTCTGGCGCGATGGGTGGCCGCGGCTCTTGACCCCCAGCGCCGGAGCCCCTAAGCTAGCACGAGATACTAGCACGTGTAAGCCGTGAGGAATCAGAGGCGCTGATCGACAAAGAGGTCACCCCTCCCGATGCTGGTGCGTTCGCTCAGCGGCAGCAGGTGGCGTCGGCCCCTTGCTGTCCAGGCTAGGGGCCCCTCATGCCGTTCTCGTCGTAGTTGCGGCGTCTCGTGCCCGACCTGAAGGAGGCCGATCGATGAGCTATAGCCTGGCGGCGAGCGCCGAGATGATCTACCTTGAACTGCCCTTCCTCGAGCGTGTGCGCCGCATACACGAGCGTGGGCTGCTGGTGGAGATCTGGGACTGGTCCAACAAAGACATCGATGCGTTGGCCGCTTGTGGAGCGCGGATAGTTTCGATGACCGGGTATCTGACTGGCACTCTCACCGACGAGGAAGGGATCGAGCAGTTCCTCGCCACCGCAGAGCAATCGATCGAGATCGCTAAGCGGCTGGAGTGTCCGAGCCTCAACGTCCATGGCACGGGACTAGGCGAGGGTGGCCTTCCGGTCAAACCGGTCCACGTGGTTACCCCGACGATGTGGTTGCGGGCGGTCGATACCCTGCGTCGGCTCGCCGAATTGGGGGAGAGGCATGACAAGATCTTCACTCTGGAAAATCTGAACCTGCTCGTGGATCACCCTGGAACCCCGTTCGCGTCGGCGTCAGATACGCGTGCTCTGGTATCGGCGGTCGATTCTCCGCACTTGCGGATGAACCTCGACCTGTACCACGCCCAGATTGGGGAGGGGAACCTCATTGAGCTGGTAAGGCAGAGCCTGCCTTGGGTCGGCGAGATCCAGGTGGCTGATGTGCCGGGACGCTGTGAGCCTGGCACGGGTGAGATCAACTATCCAGCCGTGGCCGCGGCGCTGAAAGAGGCCGGATACTCCGGTGTCGTCGCCATGGAGGCATTCGCAAGATCCGACTCGGGGACAGCGCTGGATGCTTTCTGCGCTGCCTTCGCGTGACCGGC
>JAUMYR010000099.1:0-5303 GCA_030528545.1 Propionibacteriaceae bacterium | reverse complement strand
CCAAAGAGCCGAAGCAGGGCGCGATGCCGCTGCCTGAGCCGACCGCCACGGGCCAGTGGCCTGAGCTCGCTCATAGGCGCGGGAGCGAAGACGGCGGGGGCGCCGGCGAGCAGTGCCCTACCGTCCTTGGTGGGAGGAGCCCGTTACCAATCGTCCTTGGCGGGCGGTTGGCGAGGGTCGCGTGCCGTTCCAGGCCTTCGCCCGCGCCGAGGGCCTAGCGCTGGAAGGCAACGATTTGATAACGACTAGCTTCCAGGTCCTCGGTATGTCTTGACAAAGCACTGGATTCGCTAGAACGTGTTAGTAAGTGTCACAGGCTTAGACCGCGATGCGAGTTCTCATAGGGCCGCAAGTGGGGATCGCCGGACCAGAGGCTGGTCGGGTTGAGGGATGCGTGTGCATGAGCAGCAAGGAGGCTGAGATGGCAGTTCTCGTGACTGAGCGGGAGAAGGGGCGGGCCGAGCCCGGAGCGGTACTCCTGGAAGCCGAGGGGATCGGGAAGGTCTTCCCGGGCGTGCGAGCGCTCAGTAACGTCGACTTCACTCTGCGTGGCGGTGAGGTACATGCTCTCGTCGGCGAGAACGGCGCGGGCAAATCTACGCTGATGAAGGTCTTCGCGGGCCTGTACCAGCCAGACAGTGGCGGGCTGCGGCTACGGGGTGAGCCAATCACCGTACCCAACCCGCTGGCCGCGCATCAGCTGGGGATCAGCGTGATTCATCAGGAGTTTTTCCTGATGAATCACCTCACGGTGGCTCAGAATATCTTTATCGGACGTGAGCCCCGGCTTCTCGGTGGGGTTATTAACGATGACCGAAAGTTGAACCGGCAAGCGAGTGAGCTGCTGGAGCGCCTGGGTGTGAACATCGACCCTCGGGTTCAGGTGGGCCGACTGACTGTCGCGCAGCAGCAGATGGTGGAGATCGCAAAGGCGTTATCGTTTAACTCGTCGGTCTTGATCATGGACGAACCGACAGCCGCCTTGACGGAATCTGAGGTTCAGTCGCTCTTTCGTATCATCGATGGCTTTATTACCCCCGAGACCGCCGTTGTCTATATCTCTCATCGCATGGAGGAAATTCGCCAGATTGCGACGCAGGTGACCGTTCTGCGTGATGGTGAGCTGGTCGATACCCGGCCAATGCGAGAGCTCACTATCCCGGAGATTATCCAACTTATGGTGGGTAGGAAAATTGCCTCGGATATCCGTCCCTCCCACCGCGCTAAGACGGAACCGGTGCTGGAAGTCAGCGGTCTTTCCACCGAGGCCCTTCTTAGGGACGTGAGTTTCACGCTGGAGAAGGGCGAGATACTTGGCTTCGCGGGCTTGATGGGGGCTGGGAGGACGGAGACTGCTCGAGCGCTGATCGGTGCTGACCCCAGGGCGCAAGGCGAAATCAAGATCAATGGCCGTAGGGTCAGCATCGCCCACCCGGGCGACGCGGCGCGTAAGGGTATCGGGTACCTGTCTGAAGATCGTAAGCGTTACGGTCTGATTCTGGGGCAAGATGTTGCGGCTAATACGGTGCTCGCCTCGATTCCAAAGTTTATGAGGCTTGGTTTGTTGCGAGACCGGGAAATGCGTGCTGCGGCAGAGAAATGGGTGACCACGCTGTCAACGAAGACGCCGAGCGTCCGGCAGCGAGTGCGAAACCTCTCCGGCGGAAATCAGCAGAAAGTCGTTCTTGCTAAATGGTTGTTGCGAGATTGCGACATCCTGATCTTTGATGAACCAACGCGGGGGATCGATGTGGGTGCCAAGCAAGAGATCTATGACTTGCTTGATCGCCTGGCCAAGAAAGAGGGAAAATCGATCATCATGATTTCCTCCGAGATGGAGGAAGTCCTGCGCATGTCAGATCGGATCGCGGTGATGTGTAACGGGCGTATTACAGGCGTGCTGGATAACGCTGAAGCCACTCAAGAAAGAATTATGGAGTTGGCTACGCGATTCAACTCGAAAGATTCTCGGAAGTGAGGTTTAGGTGATGGCGGCGACTCTTGGAAGCTCCCTCCAAGGCAGGGAGAGGTGGGTCATCCCCGAACGCTATAAGGTGTTCATCCAGCAGGGAATGGTGCTGCTCGTGGTGGTGCTTCTAGCGGTGTTCTTCACCATCATGAAGCCTAATTTTGCGACCTGGTCCAATATTTCCTCGCTCCTCCTTGCTTCGGTTGTTACCGGGGTTCAGGCTATCGGCCTTTCTTTTGTCATAGCTACTGGGGGAATCGACCTCACTCCGGGGCTCGGCATGGCCGCAACTTCGGTATTCGCGGCGATTCTTATCGCGGACAGTGGTTTGGGTTTGCCGATCTGGGTCGGTGTTCTTGGAGCGCTTGCTGCCGGAGCGTTGCTCGGATTGATCAACGGTACGCTAGTGGCTTATATAAAGATGCAGCCTATGATCGCTACTTTGGCGATGATGATGGTGTGCTGGGGAACCGCCCTAGTGCTTGCCGACGGCCGCACGGTCTCGTTACGCTCCGTTCAGGGTTATGACCAAATCGCGATGGGGCGGGTGATCCCAGGTGTGCCCAATGCGGTAAGTATCCTGGTGCTTCTGGCGATAGTGGCGGGTATCGTCATGAATAAGACGGTGGTCGGACGCTATGCGTTGGCTATTGGCTCTAACAAGGAGGCCACCCGGATCTCTGGGATCAATACTCCCCGCTGGGAAGTGCTCGCCTACGTCATTTGTGGCATCTTCACTGGAATTTCGGGAATCTTGATGTCGTCCCGGCTCGCTGCGGCCCAGCCGACGCTTGGTCAGGGTTATGAGATGTATGCCATAGCGGCTGCGGTTATCGGCGGTACCTCGTTGCGTGGTGGCCGCGCTTCGGTTTTCGGGGCGGTGATCGGTGCGGTCACGATCCAGACTATCTTCAACGGGCTCACCGTGATGGGTGTACAAGATCAATGGCAAAAGGTTGTCTTGGGTGCGGTGGTCCTTCTCGCGGTCTTTGTCGACATCATGCGTCGTGGCGGTAACGAGGAGTAGCTCGCCACCTGATAAAGCGGACGGTTGCGGTTACGGTCCTAGGTGCCGCAGTCCTGAACAACACACCAGAAGGAGGATGTTGCATGAAGAGACTAAGCGCAAGCATCGCAGGGTTGGCGCTGCTGATCAGTGGGCTGGCGGGCTGCAGTGGTGAGGGCTCCAGCTCGACAGCAAGCCAGAACGACGGTGGTGCCGGGGGCTCGAAGGTTCGCATCGCCATCGTGGGGAAGGGGATTTCGGACTTCGGGACCCTGGTCAAGAACGGTGCGTTGGCCGCTGGCAAGGAACTCGGTGCGGAGGTGACTTTCAACGCCCCCGATACCGAAAGCGAAGGCGATCGGCAACTCAACATGCTCCAGTCCGCGGTCAACGACCAAGTGGATGGTATCGGTTTCGCGCCGCAGGATGGCGCACAGGATGGGGCTCCGGCGATTCTGGGCCAGGCGAAGAGCGGCAATATTCCGGTGGTGGTCTATGACACGCCATTGGTGAGTTCGGATATCCCGCTAACCACGGTGGCCTCCGATAACACCAAAATTGGCGGGCTGGCAGCCGAGGAGACCTCTAAGCTGATCGGTGGAAAAGGAAAGGTCGCGCTCATCGTTAACGGAGTCGTGGGCACCGCCGCGTTGCGCAGGGATGGCTTCGTCAGCTGGATGGAGAAGAACGCTCCCGGCGTCCAGATCGTTGACATTCAAAACGGGGAGGCCGACCCGGCCAAGGCCCGTGACAAGGCTCAGGGGATTCTCCAGGCACACCCGGATCTGGATGCGTTGGTCGGTACCGCTGAGTACCCCACCATCGCCATTGCCGATGAGGTCGCTGCCAAAGGTGTGAATACCAAGGTCATCGGGGTCGATTCCAACCCCGATGTGCTGACGCTCCTGCGCGAAGGCAAGATCCACGGCATCGTCACCCAGAACCCCTTCAACATGGGCTACCAGGCGGTGAAGATCTTGGTGGAAGCGAAGAAAGGCGTTCTCCCTGCGTCCACGAGCGTCGTCTCTGAGTCAGCCTGGGTGACTAAGGATAATATGGACAACCCCGAGATCAAGCAGATCACGGGTTGAGTCTGAGGTTCTGATCTACTTCCGGGCCTCCGCTTGCGCTCGCGGCGGAGGCCCGGAACTGGTTGCTGTGTGGGTTCCTGTGACGGAACCGCCGACGCTTCCGTGCGCAAGTAGAACCGGCCGCGGCGCTGAAGTCTGGTCGTGACAGGCGCAGCTCAGGATGGCCCTTGCCGGGAGGATTCAGGCAGCGCGGCCAGGCTCAGCGCGACGCTCAAGGGTGTCAGGTAGGTGAGCGGCGATAACCGAAGAACACGGCGGCTTGGATGCTTTAGAAATGGTGTTGGGCATCCGTCCAGCCACGTTGATGATGGTTCACTCGGTGGAAGGCCATACAAGGCGTTGCCGTACTTTGGGGCTCGTGAGGAGATCCGTCAGATCGAGGCGGGCGGGCGCGAGGTAACCCGAGCCGGTCTGTGATCCGTCGACCCCAGGAATGCCGAATTGCCCGGGTCCGCGCGGTGCTTTGGTCGTGCGCCAGCGGCTACAGGCGTCATCCGTGGCTCCCGCGGCTTTCAGTCATCTCCCTGCCGGGGCAGCGCCGAGGCGATGAGCCTGATCCCTGCGAACAGGCAGGCCAGGGCAGCGGCCCAGGCGAACAATCCGGGGGCGGAGGTACTAGGTGCCCACTGGCTGAGCGGGGGTTGATTCCTCAGGAATAGCCACACCACCTGAACTGAGACGAGAGCGAGGCCGACAACGATGCGGGCGATCTGTGACAAGGAAGGCTCCTTGGGGGTGAAATACCTGGTTAGCGAAATACCCGGCCGATGCTGTGGCCGAGGTGGGACAGCTGGCTCGAGACCGCCCAGCGGTGAAATGGGCGCAGCAGCAGTCCCAGGAGCGGGCGCGGGGAGCGTCCCGGGTCGCGTTCCCACGCCAGCCTGGTCCGCAGGCGGCAGCCGCCGGGGGCGGGCTCCAGGACGATCTCGACCCGTCGCGAGTTGGCCCCCGGGCAGTCCGGGTAGCTGAATCGCCACGCGATCGCGCGGTGCTCGCCGCGCTCCAGCAGTTCGACCCGCTGGCGCCGTACCGCCTCCCGGACGCGCAGCGGCGTGCCATCGGGCCGGTGGGTGGGGGCGATGCCCACCCAGACATCGCCGGGAAGCGCGCCCGAGGCGTCCCGGCCGTATTCGACCCGCTCGAAAGACGGACCCCATTCGCGCATCCGTCCGGGGTCGATCAGCAGCGCCCAGACATCCTCGAGGGGCGCCGGGACGAAGGCGGTGGCCGAACCGGT
>JAUMYR010000098.1 GCA_030528545.1 Propionibacteriaceae bacterium | reverse complement strand
GCGGCTTCGAGGAGGTTCTGTGTGCGCTCTGTCAGATCCCGGTTGGTAGCCGGAAGCAGCAGGAGGCGTAACCCGCGCAAGTCTCGGGGCGTGTGTGGGGACTGTTCTAGGTCGCGCACGATCGCGCGCGGGAGGTAGCGCATCGCGATCTCCGGCTCAGTTTCCTCCGTAGAGATGGCCGTAACCTCGTCGTCCTCCTCGGATCCGGCGCTCGGGTGTGTTGTTTGGTCTTGGGTGTTTGGTGGGCGGGTTGTCTCGTTGTTGGTGTTTGGGTGTGCCTGGGTGAGGCGTTGGGCGATGAGGGTGATCGTGGCGGCGCCGGTGAGGTCGAGGGTGTCTTGGGGGATGTGGTGGCGGGTGGCGAGGGTGGTGATTACTTGGGCTTGTTTGACTGAGTCGATGCCGAGGTCGGCTTCGAGGTCGAGGTTGGGTTCGATGACGTCGGTGGGGTAGCCGGTGGCTGAGGCGAATTCGGTTATGAGTTCTTGCGCGAGGCCGGTGGCGAGATCGTGGTGTGGGAGTTGTGGTGTGGGGTTGGGGGGGTCTGCCGATGTGCCTGGGTGTGTGCCGTTTTGTGTTGCCGTGTGGTTTGGGCAGTCCGGTTGCGTGTTGGTGTTCGGGTGTGCCTGGGTGAGGCGTTGGGCGATGAGGGTGATCGTGGCGGCGCCGGTGAGGTCGAGGGTGTCTTGGGGGATGTGGTGGCGGGTGGCGAGGGTGGTGATTACTTGGGCTTGTTTGACTGAGTCGATGCCGAGGTCGGCTTCGAGGTCGAGGTTGGGTTCGATGACGTCGGTGGGGTAGCCGGTGGCTGAGGCGAACTCGGTTATGAGTTCTTGCACGAGGCGGTCAGTCTGATTGCTTGTGGTGGCCGGTGCGTCGATGGACGTACCGCCCGGGAGCGGAGACGCCCCAGCGCCCTCGGCACAGCATACGCGGGGTTCCGCTTCGTCCGGGGGCGTCGGGTGAGATGTCTCATAGTTACCGCCCCCTCCAAGCCGCGCTGCGAGGCGATTGATACTCCAGGACAGGTCCCCGAAGTCGGGTCCGTACTCGGTCTGCAGCCGCGTGCTGAGCTGCTGGCGCAACGCTGGGACCAGCCCGAGTCGCTCCAATGGCGTACCGCCGGGGATGGCGTAGCGTGGGTAGCCGGTTACCGTGCTCACGAGATCCGTTACCGCCTCTGCGGTGGTCTTCGCAGCGGCGAGCGGCGGTTTGGCTGCCAGTCCAGGGATCCCGAGGCTGGTCAGGTACAGCCGCACCCGACGCTCATCCTCAGCGGCCGGGCGCCGCCGTGAGTCCATCGGAATGCAGGAGGTCTCACCCTTCTCGCTCTCAATGATCCCCGAGAGCACGCCGCCGGGACCGGCCTCGACGAAATCTTTGACACCCCAATCGGCGGCCTTGGTTAGGAGCGCCCCGAAGTCGAAAGGCTGGACCAGCTGGGCGGCTAGTAACCCGGCAAGGCCCGGGTCCTTGGATTGATCTAGCGTTTCACCGGTAATACTCGACAAGACGGTCATGGATGGTGCATGGAATGTGAGCTGCTCAAGCCGGGCCCGCAGCGGGGCGACGCAAGGCCGTAACACCGGGGAGTGATAGGCATGGGTCACTCGTAGTCGAGTCACGGATAGGTGGTGGGCCTCTGCCGTCCGGGAGAAAGCAGCGATCGGTTCCTCTGCCCCAGAGACGACACGCTGGGTGCTGGAGTTGGCGATAGCTTCACCGATGTCTCCCGACGTGCTAGCCAGCAACAGGAGCCGCCGGTACGTCCGGTCTTCCTCTTCCGTCCGGATCCGAACGGCGAGCATGGTTCCGCGTCGGTCCCGCGGGAGCTCCGATACAGTTTCGGCGCGTGCCATCACTCCGGTGAGCCCGTCGGCGAAGCTGAGCACGCCAGCGGCGACGTATGCTGCGTACTCGCCGAGGCTGTGGCCGATCACGACAGTGGGGGGTGCTGAAAATGTCATCAGCCGACGAAACTGAGCAATGCTCGCGGTGAATATCGCGCATTGCATGACCGTGGGCTCAGACAAAGAGGCCGCCGTGGCGCCTAGGTCGGTGTAGATGCGGGCTGACAAGGTATGTCCGTACCGAGAGCCATACAGTTGGTCGGCCTCATCAAAGACTTCCGAGATGGTGGAATCGCTCCAGCGCAGTTCGGCGAGCTGATCGAGGTATTGACTGCCGTGGCCTGGAAAGACGACGCCGTAGGCTGGCTGCGTTTCGATCCGGGAAAGGAAAATTCCCTCGCGCCGCAGCGTACGACGTTGGGCAGTGAAGCTGGTGTGGTCGTCTGTCAACATTTCAGATGATCCCCTTCTCACGGGCGGTGGTGGTGATCACGGAGATGGCATGGTCGAGGTCGCGATCCTCTAGGATCGTTGTCACGGTGGCGCGGAATCGGCTCTTTCCCTTCGGGACGGCAGGAAACGCGGCTACCGACAAGAAGACGCCCTGATCCCGCATCTGGCATGTCATCTGCATGGCCAATTGGTCATCGCCCACGGGAATCGGAACGATTGGGGCAATCCCTGATTCGATGGCGAACCCCTGATTGATCAATCCTTGGCGGAAAGCGATGGTGTTCGCCCAGAGCCGTTGACGCAGATCCGGTCGGGTGCGGATGGCCTGGAGTGCTGCGAGCGCACCACCGATGAGGACCGGCGGCGGGCTGGCGTTGAAGATGTAGCCGTGGGCGGAGTGTCTGACGTAGTCGCAGAGTTCGCGGTTGGCGACGATGAATCCGCCCGAGGAGCCGAAGGACTTGCTGAGCGTTCCCATGAGGATGTCAGGCTTGAGCCCGAAGTGCTCGCAACTTCCGCGGCCGGTCTCCCCGAAGACACCGATGCCGTGTGCGTCGTCGACCATGAGGAGGGCGTCGTAGTGCTGGCACAGTTCCTGGATGTCTGCCAGAGGCGCCAGGTCGCCGTCCATGGAGTAGACGCCATCGACTACTACGAGCCGGGATTCGTACTTCTGGCTGCGCCGCAGGATGTATTCCAGCTTGATGAGGTCGTTGTGGGGGAAGATCCGAAGATCTGCACCGGACTGCGCGCAGCCGTCGGCGATGCTTTGGTGATTGAGCTGATCTGCGATATAGACCACGCCGGGCCCGCCGAGGGCCGATAGAGACGCCACGTTGGCGAGGAAGCCGGAGCTGAATAACACAGCGTCGTCGAAGCCCAGCCATCCGGCGAGCTCTTGCTCGAACTCCCGGTGCAGCAGCGTCGTGCCGTTGTGTAGCCGGGCGCCGCAAGTTGACAGCCCGTACTGCTGCAGGACGCGTTGAGCTGCGGCGAGCACTTCGGCGTCGACGCTGAGCCCGAGATAGTTGTTGGAGGTCAGCATGATCACGGGGTCCCCGCTGGGGAGGCTCGCGGTATTGCGTTGGGCGCTGGCAAATGCCTGCCCGTATGGATAGTTGCCGCTGGCCATGCCTTCTCGGACGGCTACTGAAACTTCATGGAAACGGTTTGCGTAGTTGGCGTTGATCATGAGGGGCTCCAGAGTCCATGGACTGACATCCTCATAGATAGTAGCACTATCTATGAGGATGTCAGTGAGTAGCCTCATCTAGCTGCTGAATCTTTATAGAGAGTGCTACTATCTGGCTATGGTGGTGAGAGTGGCTCGACGGGGGGAACCCCTGCCCATTTCGGTGCTGTCGCAGAGATCTGGTGTCTCGATCGCGACGATCAAGTACTACATCCGGGAAGGGCTGATCCGGTCTGGCCAGGATCTTGAGGCTGACGACGCGGAGACCATCGATCAGCTCCGTCTCATCCGGGGGCTGGTGCACGTCGTCGGGTTGTCGATCCGCCAGGTCCGTCAGGTCCTTGAGCTGGTGCGTGACCCAACACAGAGTCCGGCTGCCCTGATGACCGGCGTGACCGTGATGCTGCCGCTGGCAGGCGCCCGTGACGCCCCCGCCGCCGATCTGGCCGAGGCGCGCGCAACCCTGGCCCGTGCCGGGTTCGACCAGCTGCCTGACGCACCCTATGTCAACCAGCTGCTGGCTGCGATCGCGCTGGCCGACGAGTGCGGTGTCGGTATGGACGCCGAACATCTGGATGCCTACGCCCGCGCGGCTCGCGAGTGCGCCGAGGCCGACTTCAACTGCCTGCCACTGGATTCCCCGAGCCAGGCCGCCCGGGCCGCGGTGCTCGGCACCGCGATCTATGACCCGATCCTGCTCGGGTTGCGACGGCTGGCTCACCGGGAACTCGCCGACCGGCTCCCGGCCTCGGCTCCTATGAGAGAAAGAAGTGTCTGCCATGCAGAATAGAACCCCTGAGCACAGCACCGTGCTGGCTGCGCAATACCAGAGCTTCGGCTCACCGGAGGTGTTGCGCATCGTGGAGGTTCCCGCCCCGGCGGCCGGAGCGGGTGACCTCGTGGTGAAGGTGAGGGCTGTCAGCGTCAACCGGATCGACGCCGAGGCGCGCGCCGGCCGGAGCAAGCTCATGTCAGGACGCCAGTTGCCGCAACCCACCTGCCTGGACTTCGCAGGCGAAGTGGTCGGTGTCGGCCCGCAGGTCAGCGGCTTCGAACTCGGACAGTGCGTGTGGGGGTTCCTCGGCACCGACCGGCTGGGTAAGCAGGGCACCGCGGCGTCCCAGATCGTCGTGGACGCTGCCTTCGCGGCCGTGGCCCCCGCGTCGGGAGACCTAGCCGATCTCGCCGCGCTTCCCCTCGTCGGCGTCACGGCATGGCAGGCGATGGAGGAACTCGGCGTTGGGCCGGACTCTCGCCTCCTCATAGTTGGCGGCGCCGGGGGCGTGGGGAGCGTCGCGGTCCAGGTGGCCCGGGCGCGCGGCGCGACCGTGGACACCATCAGCTCGGCGAGGTACGAGGACCTGCTGCGGCGGCTAGGGGCCGAATACCGGTTCGACCCGGACGCCGTGGACTGGCCGAAGCTGGCGGGCCGATACCAGGCGGTGCTCGATACCACGGGGAAGAACCTGTGGCCGTTGCGCGGCGTCGTCGTCCCGTCGGGCCGTCTGATCACGATCTCGCCCGCCGGTATGCCCGTGAGCTTCCTCACCAAGATCCTGCCCGGTCCCACCATCTCCTTCATGTCCGTGAAACCCAGCCGTGCGGGCCTGGAGGCGCTGGCGGACATGGTCGAACGCGGGCAGCTGGCCCCGATCGTCCGGGCGCGGTTCCCCCTCGCCGGGATCGCCAAGGCGCACGCCCTAGTCGAGACCGGGCACGGGGAGGGAAAGGTCCTCGTCGACATCGGCTGACCCGGGCCGGGGCGCGACCTGGCCATAGGGCCGAAGCCTCGGTCACACCGGAGCGGTCCTGTGGTGATCCGCTCAGGCGATGGGTTCAGGGGGTTCAGGCTCTGCCTGAGAACCTCTGCGCTCGGACCGGGGAACCACAGTACGGCTTCTCTGGGTGAGACCTCCCGGTGCCGCACGGCTGTCCGTCATGCATAGGTGTGAGAGCGTTTCGCCTAGCCATTTCAGGACGCGTCGGTGTCGTTCCCGGCGTCCGAGACCGAGAAAGGCGCCGCTCCCTCAGCCGTGACCCCGCGGCCAAGAGGATAGGGAAACAGTGGACGTGTCGTGGAATCCGCGATTGGTGGGCACCGAGACCCGGGCGATGGGGTCCCCTTCTCCCGATGCTCTGGGTTCTGATCGGGGTTCCCGGCGCCGGGGGAGTTCACGCCGATTATGAAAGGACGGTCCGTGAAACAAGAGGTCCCGGCCCCCGGAGGGGCACAGGGAGTCGCCGATCCCGCGGCGCCGCAGGCCGATGAGGACACGACAGCCCGTAATTTCCGGGCGTTCATGACGATCTGGGTGGCCCAGCTGGTGGCCCGGATCGGCAATGGGCTTACGGCCTTCGGGCTTGGGGTCCACGTCTATCAGCAGTCGGGTCTGACGACGTCGGTGGCGCTGGTCACCATGGCCGCTTTCCTGCCCTCGTTGCTGCTTGGCCCGCTTGGCGGGGTGCTCGCCGACCGCTTCGACCGGCGTCTTCTGATGATTCTGGGGGACTCCTTGTCGGCCCTCGGGCTGGTGGCCATGCTGTTCGCCTTCCATACCGGGACCGCCAGCGTCGGGGTGATTTGTCTCTGCGCGGCGATCAGCTCGGTGTTCAGTTCGGTGATGGATCCCGCCTATCGGGCAACCATCACCGATCTGCTCACCCCGGAGCAGTACGCCAGGGCTGGCGGGCTCGTCCAGCTGGCCGCGGCGTCCCAGTATCTGGTCTCGCCGGCCATCGCGGGCATCCTCATGGCCAGTTTCGGCATCACGGTGATCCTGACCATCGACATCGCGACGATGGCCCTCACCACCAGCGCCATGGTGCTGGTCTGGCGGACGATCAAGACCCCGTCTCGTAAGCCGAGCGTGAGCCTGTGGGCCGATTTCGTCCAGGGGCTGGGGTTCTTGCGCCGCAGCCCGGGCATCATGGCGCTGATGCTGCTCATCACCCTCATCACGTTCCTGATGGGGTTCTTGCAGACCCTCCTGACCCCCATGGTCTTGGATCTGGCGGACGAGGCCACCCTCGGCTTCGTCCGCTCGATCGCGGCGATTGGCATGATCGTGACCAGCCTGCTGATCGGGGTGTTCAGCATGAAAGGTTCTTACCTCGGCTGGATCGCCTGGTGTCTGGCCGGTGGTGGTGTGTTGGTCTTCTTCCTCGGGGCCATCCCCAACGTGCTGGCGATCGGTGTGCTCTGCTTTGGTTTCTTCATGATCCTGCCGCCGGTCAATACGGGCATCGAGGTGCTGGTAAGGTCCGCGATACCCAACGAGACACAGGGCAAGGTCTGGGGGTTGATGGGGCTGATCTCCCAGTTTGGGTATGTGGTGGCCTATGCCGTGTCGGGTTTCCTGGCCGATGTCGTGTTCAACCCGATGCTCCGCGAGGGCGGGGCGCTGGCCGATTCCCTTGGCAGGTTCATCGGTGTCGGGGAGTCCCGGGGCATCGGTTTCATCTTCATGATTATCGGGGTGCTGCTGGCCTGCATCTCGGCCGTCATTCCCCGGACGCGCAGCATCCGGGCACTCCAGGACAGCCTTCCGGCACACGCACAGACGAAAAGCTGATATGGGACCCCGACTCGTCTGAGAGTGTGGAGATGAGTTATGAAAGAGCGACTCTACCTGCGGTATTCGCGCAACGATCTAGTGCGCAACTGGGGTGTCAACGCGGCCATCCTGGCCATACTGGTGCTGAGCGCCTTCCTCATGGCCACTGGCTGCATGGTGATGGAAAGACTCGTTGGTGGCATCAACAAGCTGTTCGATGAGGCTAAGCCGCCGCACTTCCTGCAGATGCACTCAGGTAGTTATGACCTCGCGGCGCTGGAATCCTTCGCCGCTTCCCGCCCGGAGATCGACTCGTGGCTCATTGAGGACATGCTCGGCTACGACTCGTCTTCTCTCACGTGGAGCCGTCCCGCGACGGGGGAATCCGGCAGCCTCGCCGCCAGCCTCGTGGACAATCTGTTCGTCACCCAGAATGAGTCGTTCGACTTCCTGCTGGACGCCTCGGGCACCCCCGTCAAACCCGCCCCGGGTGAGGTCTACGTTCCCGTAGCCTATGAGGACAAGTTTGGGTTGAAGAGCGGAGATACGTTTCAGATCCAGACTTTAGCCGCGCCTCGGACATTCACCATCGCGGGATTCGTCCGTGACGCGCAGATGGCCTCGTCCCTGTCGTCGGCTACTCGGTTCGTCGTCTCGCCGGATGATTTTGTGGCGCTCAAAGCCGCTGGGGGTGGTAGCCCAGAGATCATCGTGGAGTACCGGGTCGTTGATACCGCCAGGATCGGCGCTCTCCAGAACGCCTATGAGTCGGACGAGTCTCTGCCTCGCACCGGGCAGGCCGTCACCTTCGAGATGATCCGGCTCATCAACGCGTTCAGCGATGGACTCGTCGCCGTGGCACTTGTCTTTGCCAGCCTCCTCGTGGTCGTCATCGCGCTGATCAACCTAAGGTTCGTCATCAAAGCCACGATGGAGGACGAGGTGCGTGAGATCGGCGTCATGCGTGCGATCGGTCTTCCGGCCAAGGCCATCACGGGGTTGTATCTCGGTAAGTACGCCGTGATGGCGTTGATCGCCTGCATCGTGGGTGGGCTGCTCGGGATCGTTGCGACGAATGTGCTGACCCAAAGCATCGTCAAGAATTACTCCAGCCCCGATCCGGGCTTGTTCACGGTGTTGGTGCCGGTCATCGCTCTCATCGTCGTCTACCTTCTGGTCGTTGGCATCTGCCGCCGGATCCTGCGGGGCGTGCGCCGCATTGAGGTAGTCGGGGCCTTGGTGCACGGCAGCACCCTGGACGAGCGGCAGACCGCTAAACGCGCGGCCCGCTTGGCCCGGAGGGCCCGCCGGACCAGCCTGAGCCGTGGCGCCGGCGATATCGCGCGGCGGTTGTCGCTGGTCGACCTGAGGGCGGAGATGGGCCAATGGATCCTGATCCCGGTGGTGTTCTTCCTCACCTCCCTGCTGCTCATCTTGCCGATGAACCTGCTCAGCACCTTCTCCAGCCCCCGATTCGTCACCTATATGGGCGCGCCGCTCACCGACCTGCGTGCCGACATCCAGTTCTCCGAGGACGCCGGACAGGTCCGTCAGCAGGTGGAGTCGGCGATGCGTTCCGACCGGCGTCTCGACCGTATCCGGGTCTACAGCAACGTGTTGTACGAGACCCGGGGCGATGAGGGGTGGGAAACCTTGCGCGTCGAGGTCGGCGACTACTCCTCTGGCACTGTCGAGTTCCTCTCCGGACAGCGGCCGGCCGACGGGCAGATCGCGCTGTCGGTGCTGAACGCCAGCAAACTCAAGGTGACAGTCGGCGACGCCCTGCCAGTGCGCCGGGCGGGCGAGGAGACCAGCCTCACCGTCTCCGGCATCTACCAGGACGTCACCAACGGTGGCCGGACCGCCAAGATGCCAGGAGAGGCGTCCGCCGACGCGGTTGGTCACGTCATCTACGCCGACGTGATCGACGGCACGGATCCGGCGAGCGTCAGCCAGGAGTACAACGGCCGGTTCCAGAAGGCGAGCGTTGTCCCCATGCAGGAATACGTCACACAGACCCTGTCCTATGTCACCGATGCGTTCCGCAGCGCGGCATGGTTGTCGTTCGTGTTCGGGCTGGTCGTGGCCGCCCTCATCACCGGGCTGTTCCTCAAGCTTCGGCTGAGCCGGGAGCGTCGCCGGACGGGAATCCTGGCGGCGATCGGCTTCTCCAGGCGAGAGCTGATTGCCCAGGTCCGATTCAAGACGGTGCTCACTGTGGCGGCGGGAACCATCGTGGGCACGGTCTTCGCCGCCACCCTCGGTGAGGTGATGATCAGCGGACTGATTTCCGCTACCGGCATCGGTTTGGCCAGCCTCCGGTTCATTCCCCAGCCCCTTCTGGTCTACGTGGGCTACCCCCTAGCCCTTGTGGCGGTCGGCTATCTCGCTGCCGCCGCCATGACCGCCGGGCTGCGTCGTGGTGAAACCAGCGAATGGCTCAACAAGTGAGAGGATCCCGAATGTCACATATCGCGCTTGAGTGCACCGGCATCACCAAGACTTATCTGAGTACCGATCCGCCGACCCAGGTTTTGCACGGTATCGACCTTGAGGTGGCCGAGGGGGAGTTCCTCGTCATCATGGGCGCCTCCGGCTCGGGTAAGTCCACGCTGTTGTACAGCATCAGCGGCATGGACCGTCCCACATCGGGTTCGGTGCGGTTCGAAGGCCGCGACCTGACGAGCCTCGGGGACGCCGAGATGAGCCAGATCCGGCTGACCCGGATGGGTTTCGTCTTCCAGCAGCCGTATTTCTTACCGAATCTGAACATCCGGGACAACGTCTTGCTCCCGGCCCTCAAGGCCGCGCCGAAGCAGACCGAAACCGTCGTGGCTCGCGTTGATACGCTACTCGACCGGTTCGGCATCGGGCACACCGGTCAGCACGGCATCACGGAGGTCTCCGGTGGGCAGCTCCAGCGCGCCTCGATCTGCCGGGCGCTAGCGGGGGAGCCCGCTATCGTGTTCGCGGACGAACCGACGGGCGCCCTCAACAGTTCCATGAGCGCTGAGGTCATGGACGCGTTGTCTGGCATCCATGATGACGGCCGGACGATCGTCATGGTTACCCACGATCCCGCGTGCGCCGCCCGCGCCGACCGGGTCGTCTATCTGCGCGATGGGTTGCTGCTCGAGTCCCGGACCATGGGGCGCTGGCGTCCAGCGGACGCGGTGCAACGAGAGGACGAGCTCCTCACCTGGCTGCGGGGGCTCGGCTTCTGAGCTACTGATCGGCCCGGCAGGACGCCGGGAGCAGGCCGTGGTGCCACGCCGGGTCCCCGCTGGGCGTGGCCGGGAGCTTTCCAGCAGAGCCGGGACAGCCCGGCTCGTTCAACGGGAGGGAAGCTGGATGGCCTTGTCGCAGGCGGAAGCGAGCGTCAGGTCATGCGTGGCGATCACCACGGTGCTGGCGCGCTGGGCCTCGGCGAGGAGCAGGTCTTGCACGACGGAGCGGTTGTGCTCGTCGAGGGAGGCCGTCGGTTCGTCGGCGAAGATGATGGAGGCCCGCCGGTACATGGCGCGGGCGATAGCGACGCGGCGGCGCTCACCGCCGCTCAACTCGATGGCGGGGTCGTTCGCCCGGT
>JAUMYR010000097.1:3436-10721 GCA_030528545.1 Propionibacteriaceae bacterium | reverse complement strand
GCAGGATGCCGCGCGGCGCGATGTGGGCCAGCGCCATCGCAACCTTCCATTTGAGGGTGGGCACCGAGATGTACTTACCCTTCTCGGCATCGTCCAAAGCCTCCTTGACGAGGACCTCGGCGTCGATCCACACCACCGGAGGCAGGTTCGACGATTTGATTCCGGCGCGCTGGTGGAACTCGGTGCGTACCCACCCGGGGCACACCGCCGTGACGCTCACCCCCGTGCCCGCGAGCTGGATCCCCAGGCCCTGGGAGTAACTGGTCACCCACGCCTTGATCGCCGAATAGTTACCGGTCATGATCTCCCCCGAGGTGCTGGACACGTTGATGATCCGCCCATGGCCCCGGGCCTTCATGGCCCGGCCTGCCGCACCGGCGAGCACCAGCACCGCAAGGCACATCACGTCCATGGCTCGTTCATGGATGCTGAAGTCGGGGTCGAGCACGTCGGAATGCAGCCCGAATCCCGCGTTGTTCACCAGCACCTCGATGGGCGCCTCGGCGTCCTCCACCCGGTCCCGGACGCGCAACAGGTCCTCTCGCTCGGCTAGGTCGGCGACCAGCACCTCGGCGTGGACGCCGAAGTCGGTCCGCAGCATTGTCGCGACGCTCTCCAGGCGGTCGGTATCGCGCGCCACGAGGACGATGTCATATCCCCGCTTCGCCAACTCTTTGGCGAAGGCGTTCCCTATGCCCGCAGTCGCGCCGGTCACCAATGCAGTTGCCATGGGGGAAGGCTACGGCACCGGTTTTGGGTTGTCGATTGGCTCCGTGGTCGCCCACCCCACCTTTGTGCGATCCTCACAATTCCCGCCGCGGGCAAGTTGTGCCAGATCACCAAAGCGCCCTGCCGGACCCGGTGGGTCCAGGACCCGCCCTCCGGCACCAACGGCTGGGGCCAGATTGGGCCCAGAGACTCTGCCTTCAGGGACCAGCGGCTCAGTAGCGTCCTGAGGTACGAAGCTTGTCGGTTTGGGTGAGGGGAAGGAAGGCAGCGGACATGACTCGTGGGCTAGGGCATCCAGAGAGGGGCTCCTCGGCGGCCCAGTATGTTGGCATCGTCGCGCTGGCCGCGGTTATAGCTGGCGGCGTTGTCGCCGCGGGCTCGACCGGCTTCGCCCAAGACGCCTTCTCCAGCGCGGCCTGTTCCGTGCTCGGGGGCGAGCACTGCGAACGCGCCAAGCCGGCGTCTGCCCAGAAGAAGAGCCAGAAGAAGCAGAAAACGCCGCTGGAGCAGGCCACCTGGGGGTCGGCCTACTTCGCGGGGGATTCCTTCGCCTCCGGTGAAGGTGCGGGTGACTACGACCCCGACACCGATATCCAAGACAGCTGGTGGAACCCCCTGGACAACGGGAACCCAACCAACAAGTGCCACCGCTCTCGCAACTCGTATCAGGCTCAAGCCTTCCGGAACCTCCAGGGCCGGGGGCATTTCCAGGGGCAGAGCTTCGTGACTTACGCCTGTTCCGGGGCGAAGACCCAAGACCTGCACGAGAACAACCACGCCGGAAACCACGGTGAAGGCCCGCAGGGCCGCACCAAGCCCACCGGTCCGGGAGACCCGTCGCGCTACGACAACATCCCCGAGGACGCCTCCCTCATCTCGCTGTCGATGGGCGGCAACGACATCGGTTTCGCCGAGGTGCTGAAGAACTGTTTCTCTGGCTGGATGGGATCTGGCTGCGGTGACACCGGCCTCATCAACAAGCGGATCGGTGAGTTCTACGGCACCGGGAACGGAACCATGGGCAAGCTTGAGCAAGAGATCGCCACCATCAAGGCCCAGCACCCGGACGCCCGGATCGTCATCATGGGTTACCCGCCGCTGTTTTCCGAATCCAAGGCCGAGGCCATCGGCATCTCGGTCGAGGAACAGCGCTGGGCCAACCAGCAGGCCGCATCCATCAACGCCGCTATCAGCAAGATGGCCGAACGCCAGGGGGTCGAGTTCCTCGACCCGACCAGTGCCTTCGTCGGCGATGGGTACGACCACCGCATAGGATCGAAGGACCCCTGGATCAACGGCGTCGGCCTCGGCCAGGAGGCGTGCCATCCCAACAAGAAGGGACACGACGCGATGACCGGCCTGCTGTTGCAACACATTGAGGAAGGACCGAAGTGACCCTAATCATGACGATCCGCCGCGGCCCCGCCCTACTCGCGCTGGCCTGTGCATTCGCCCTACCTGGTTGTGTTCCGACCCAGGAGGCACCGATGAGCCCCACTGCCCCATCCAGCCCAGGGACCCTGCAACCGGGGACGCTGCCCGCCGGGGCACCCACGACCAAGGACGGGGTGATCCAGGCCACCCGCCGGGTGCTGCTGCTGAAAGACGAGATCCCCAACGGGCCGTGGACCTCACCCGGGCCGATGCAAGACGACTTCCGTGAGGACATCTGCGGGGCGAGCACCGAACCGGTCCGGCCGCTAGGGTCGTCCGCCTCCCAGTGGATCAACCAGGAGGAGCGTCCCTTGATCCAGACCGCCCGGCCGGTCGGTCCCGAACACGCCAGGAAAGTGATCTCGGACCTCAAGACCGCAGTGAGTTCCTGCCCCTCCACCCCCACCGCCGAGCCCTCCCCAGGCACCGCCCGGGGAGCCCAGGCCTTCGCCCTGGCCGACCCGGACGCCCTAGGCATCGCGCGGCAGCGCCCGGGCGAGACCCACTGGACCTTCACCGCCTTCGTCCCGCTCGGCGACTGCCTGGTGGCCTACACCACCTTCGCGCAGAAGCCGGAGCCGCCGACGGAGTTCCTCGACGCCCTCGTCGCCGCTGGACGCAAGAAGGCCACCAGCTAGACCACCGGGACAGGATCACCGGGCACCCGCCCGGGGCCGGGCGCGAGCCGCGGGTCCGGCAGCGGCGGCCGAACCGGCCGACGGTGATCCGGTTACAGCGTCAAGATGATCTTGCCGATGTTGTCTCCGCTGGCGAGCCTCTCGTGGGCGCGGCGCACCTCCTCGAAGGGGATGAAGGTCTCGCGAGGCAGCCTGATCGCACCGGATTCGAGGAGCGGCCAGACCTCGTCGCGGACGCGGGAACAGATCCCGGCCTTCTCCGACGCTGGGCGGAACCGCAGGCTGGTGGCCGAGATGGTGGCGTTCTTGCTGAGCAGCGCCCCCAGGTTCAGCGTCCCCTTCACCCCGCCCTGGAGGCCGATGACCACCATGCGCCCGCCCCGTTTCAGGGCCGCCACGTTGGATTCCAGGTACTTAGCCCCCATGATGTCGAGAATCACGTCGGCGCCACGGGTCGCCTCCTTGAGTTCGCTCACCCAGTCTCCGTGATAGTCGAGCGCCACATCGGCGCCCAGCCCGCGCACATAGTCGAGCTTGGCCGGCGACCCGGCGGTGGTCGCGACGACGCAGCCGAGAGCCTTCGCGTACTGGATCGCGAAGGACCCGATGCCACCGGCCCCACCATGGACGAGGAAGGTCTCCCCCGATGCCAGCCTGGCCACGTCCAGGTTCGAGACCACCGTCGCGGCGACCTCGATCAGTCCGGCGGCGCTGGCCAGCGATACGCCACGCGGGGGCGCGATCACCTGCCCGGCCGGGGCCACGAAGAACTCGGCATAGGCGCCACCGGCGAGCAGCGCGACCACCTCGTCCCCGACCGCGAACTGTGGCACCCCCTCGCCGAGCGCCTCGACCACACCCGAGGCTTCCAGCCCGAGCACCTCGCTCTCGCCCTTGGGTGGCGGGTAGTGCCCCTGTCGCTGCAACAGGTCGGCGCGGTTCACGCCGACCGCTGAGGTGCGCACCAGCACCTCTCCGGGGCCGGGTTCCGGAACGGGCAGATCGCTGATCTGGAGGACTTCTGGGCCGCCAAAGGCCGACATCGTCACGGCTCGCATGGCTCCAGCCTGCCACACGAGACGAGAAGCCGGGTGATTGGCTACGATAGACGCCGTCGCCGCTTGGCGATGGCGAGGTCGCATAGTGGACTAGTGCAGCCGCCTTGAAAGCGGCCGAGTGTAAAAGCTCCGTGGGTTCGAATCCCACCCTCGCCGCTGACGAACAAAGGAGAGCCATGGCGGCCACGGAGTATGTGTTGCAGCCCCGTCCACCGGTCCGGGCTTTTCTGTTGGCTGCCCTGATTACCTCGGTTTCGGCGATCATGATCGTGGTGTCTCGGATGAGTGGCTGGCCAGTCGTGGTGCCCATTCTCTTCGGGGTGCTGCTGGTGGCCGGGACTGTTCTTGCCAGCGCGGGTTTTGCGTCCATGAAGCGCCGCCAGGTCTATGTCTGGCTCGACGACGAGGGTTACCGCATCGCGGGCAACGGTCAGGAACGCAGCGGCGCCTGGAGACAGATCACCCGCCTCACCGAGACCACCGACGGACGCCACATCACGATCTACTCGACCGACGCCGAGACCCACTTGCTGTGCCCGTCTGGGACCAGCGCACCACAGTTTCGTTCCATGCTCGCCGATATGGCCCGGCGCCTCGACCGCGCACACGGTTACGGCTCCTGAGCTCTCGCTGCCCGGGCGCCCGATGTGGGCAGATCCGGCCTGTAGCGGATCACCGCCGCTTCCGCGGCTGCTGAGGCTGCGGGGTTTGCTCCTGTTTGGGGTGGTAGCCGCAGGCGTCGCTGACGTCCTGAGCTGGGGTGGGGCTCGCCGAGGGGGACGGGGCGTCCTTCTGCGGCGGCGAGGTCGTGGGCGGGGCCACGGTGGCTGAGGGTCCCGGTTCCCCGGCCGGGGATTCGCTGGCCGGGCCCCCGGTCGGCTCCGGGGCGGGCGGCGGCGGGTTGATCGCGCCCTGGACCCGCTCCCGCATGAGCGGGAAGTTGGGGTTGCCGGTGTTGTACCCGTCCACTCCGTGTTCGAAGATGACGCGGCTGATGTGGCCATCCTTCACCTTCAGCGCGAGCTGGGCGATGGCGGGAAGCATGCTCTGGGGAATGTCGGTGCTGACCATCTGCGAGCTGGCCTTGGCGATCGCCTCGTAGCGGGTCAGCAGCGTCATGGGGTCGGCCTGTTTCACGACGGCGTTGATGAGGCAGGACTGGCGGGCCATCCGGTTGAAGTCATCGGTGCTCCACCTGCTGCGCGCGTACCACATGGCGTGGACCCCGTCGAGGAGCTGGTTTGGTCCTGGCTCCAGCCAGCCGAAAGTCCCCTTCGGGTTGCTGACGCTGCCGCCCATCGGCAGACGCTCGTTGATGTTGACCCGGACCCCACCCATCGCATCGATCAGACGTTTCAGGCCGTCGATGTTGACCATGACGAAATAGTCGAGCTTTAGCCCGATGGCCTCACCGACGCCGAGTTTGAGGGCATCCGCCCCGGGGAAATCCGTGACCCCCAAAGCCTCTGGGTGCTCCTTCGGGATCCTGGAGAAGATCGCGTTCACCGCGTACTCCTGGTTGTCCCCGCTCACCCCGTCGTAGTAGCCGCGCGGGTAGAGCTGGTTGAGCTTGGAGCCCTTAGGGAATGGGGTGTGGCCCATGTTGCGCGGGATCTGGATCAGAGCCACATCGCCACTGTGGGTGTCGATAGAAGCGACCATGATGGTGTCGGTCAGGACCGGACGGTCCTTGATCTCGCGCAGCCGGTCCTGGTCGGTGTCAGCGCCGAGCAGCAAGACGTTCAGGCGCGGTTTGGTGGCCCAGACGTCGACGCCGCTTCCCTCCAGGCTCGGGCGGGTCCCCGATTTGGAGTCCTCGCCGGCGAATACGTTGCGCAACAGCATGGACTGGTCATAGGTGTAGCGCGCCCCGACCGCCAGCGGCACGCTCACCGCCGAGGACAGGGCGAACACCGCCAAACCGCTGATGGCGCGCTGCAGGCCGGTCAGTTTCGCCGGGCGACGCGCCACCTGGGTGGCAGCGATCAGGATGACCCACAGCAGCCCCCCGGCCCCACAGCCGATGGCGATGAGCGCGAGGGCCTGGTTGCTCACCGCCCAGGACGCGAGCTGGCGCCAGTCCAGCAGCACCCGCACGATCAGGAAACCCATGACGCCACAGAAAGCCAGCGTCGTGACCAATCCGACGGCCCTGGCCAACCTGGAGCGGGCACCGATCAGGCCCGCCCCGGGGATGATCGTGGAGGCGAGGGTCGCCCCGAGCGAACGGGTGAACGGGTGGCGGCCTTTCCCGTCGGCGGTATCTGGGTCGGCGGCGTGCGCCGGGACCGCCTCGGCACGCAGTTTCCGGACATCGCGGCCGCGCAGCCGCAGCGGCTGTTCGGGTTCGGTGAACCACACGGCCTCGTCAAGGGCCTGGGGACGGATGGAACTCTCACCATCGCGAAACAGCGGTCGCGCCGGACGCGATTCGGTTTCGGCACCGCTCACATCGTCATAGGGCCAGCCCGAATCGTCCTGGTTCGCCGCTCGGCGTGGAGTGTCCATACGTCGCATCCCCTCGCTCTCCCCAGCCATCTTCAACGACCTATGGTAACCGTGTCGTCCAAGCTCCCGAACGTGGCGGGCCGAGGGCCCTCCGGACAACGGGCGCCACCGGCGGAGCCTCGCCGGTGCCGGTAAGGTCGACGGGTGTTCACCCCTACCGACCGGCGGCTGCTCTCCCTCGCCGTGCCCACGCTGGGGGCGCTGCTGGCCCAGCCCGTGTTCGTGCTGATCGATACCGCGATGATCGGCCATCTTGGCACGGTGTCCCTGGCCGGTCTCGGGGTGGCCTCGACCTTGGTGAGCACCGTGGTCGGCCTGCTGGTCTTTCTGGCCTATCAGACGACGGCATCGGTCGCCCGCTTGGTGGGGGCCGGGGACCTGGATGCCGCATGGCGCACTGGCTGGGACGGGGTCTGGGCCGGGCTTCTCATCGGAATCGCGGCCGCGGTCGGCCTGGCGTGGGGTGGGCGCGCAGGAGCGGAGGCTCTCGGGGCGGACCCGGCCGTCGCGTCCGAGGCCAGCGCCTACCTGGTGGCGGCCGCGCCCGGGGTGGTAGGGATGCTCGTGGTCTTCGCCGCGACCGGCACTCTGCGGGGTTTCAGCCGGGTCCGGGTGGTGCTGGCCGTCGAGGTGGCCGGGGCGCTAGCGAATATCGGGCTGAACGCGGTACTCATCTACGGCGCCGGGCTCGGGGTGACCGGTTCGGGGCTCGGCACCTCTATCGCACAGCTGGGAATGGCGGCGGCCTTCCTCGCCGTCATGAGCAAAGAGGCTCGTCGGGCCAGGGTTCCCCGGGGTCCCCGGCTGTCTGGGCTGCGCGGGGTCGGAACGGCGGGATGGCCGCTGTTCCTGCGCACCCTCACCCTGCGCCTGTCGATCCTCGCCACGGTGTGGGCGGCCGCCGGGCTCGGGGTCAAC
>JAUMYR010000097.1:0-3336 GCA_030528545.1 Propionibacteriaceae bacterium | reverse complement strand
CTGATCGGCGCCGGGGACAGCCGCTACCTCGCCTGGTCTGGGGTCATCAACCTGCTGGCCTACCTTCCCGTGCTCACCGGGCTGGTCTTCCTCACCCCCGGGCTCGGACTCGCGGGCCTGTGGATCGCCTACTGCGCGGTCTATATGGGGTCCCGGGCACTGACCCTCGGGGCGCGGGCCCGAACTGCCCGCTGGATGGTCCTGGGAGGCTGACGAGCGCGACCAGCCCAGTTCGTGATAGCCTCAGCGCCGACGGATCTTCGTCATGGAGGTGTCGCCTAGTCCGGTCTATGGCGCCCGCCTGCTAAGCGGGTTGAGGGCTTCAACCCTCTCGCGGGTTCAAATCCCGCCACCTCCGCCATAAGGACTGGCCCCGATCGATCGGATCGGGGCCTTTGTCATTGACTGGGCCGCGGACGGCTCAGGCGACGAAGACCCCCGGCCCCTCGACCCAGAAGTGGACCTCGTCCCCGGTCGCCAGCCCGCATTCCTGGACCCGGGCGCACAGCTGCGTCCCGCTGCCCTGGTCGAGGAGTCCGAGGTCGGCGTCGTGGCCGTAGAAGGTGACCGAGGTGACCGTGGCCCGCCGCCTGCCCTGGCCGCCGTCGCGGCCGATCCGCACCTGTTCGGGACGCAGCAGCACCGTCCCCTCCCCGCGGGCCGTGCCGGTCAGGGCCACGCTGCCCACCTGGGTGCTGGCCCGGGCGCCCTCGGCCTGGCCCGGCAGCACCATGACCGGCCCGGTCAGCCGCGCCGCCGTGACCGTCTCCGGGCGGGCATACACCGCCTCCGGCGGGCCGTCCTGGACGATCCTCCCGGAGTCCATGATGGCCAGCTGGTCGCTCATCGACAGCGCCTCCTCCCGGTCGTGGGTCACCAGGATCGCGGTGGTCCCGGTCTCGGCCAGCACCCTGCTGACGTCGGCGCGTACCCCCTGCCGGGTCTGGGCGTCCAGGGCCGAGAAGGGCTCGTCCAGCAGGACCAGGTCGGGAGACACCGCGAGCGCCCGGGCCACGGCGACCCGCTGCGCCTGGCCCCCGGAGATCTCGTGGGGCATCCGGTCGGCCAGATCGGCCAGGCCGACCAGGTCGAGCAGCTCGGCGACCCTGGCCCGGCTGTTGCGACGCAGCCCGAAACCGACATTCCCCGCGACGCTGAGGTGCGGGAACAGCGCCCCCTCCTGCGGCACCAGCGCCACCTTGCGGTGCTGGGGAGCCAGGCTGGTGAGGTCTCGTCCGCCCAGCTCGACCCTGCCCTCATCGGGACGCACCAGCCCGGCGACGATCCGCAGCAGGGTGGTCTTGCCGCACCCCGATTCCCCAAGGATCGAAGCGAAGCTGCCCTGCCGCACGACCAGGCAGACCCCGTCCAGGACGCGGAGGGTGCCGTAGGAGTGCGAGACGGATGTGATGGTCAGGCTCATGAGCGTTCCTTCTGCGCGATGGTCAGGGCGAGCGTCGGCACTGTCGCGGCCACCACCAGGGCCAGCCCGTAGGGCGCGGCGGCGGCATAGGCCAGTTCGTCGGTGTACATCCACAGCCGGGTGGCGAGGGTCTCCATGCCGGTGGGACGCAGCAGCAGCGTCGCCGGGAGTTCCTTCATGGCGGTGAGCATGACCAGCAGGAAGGCGCTCGCGACCCCCGGGGCGGCCAGCGGCAGGGTCACGGCCCGAAAGGTCGCCACCGGCCCCAGGCCAAGGGTCAGCGACACCTCCTCCAGCCTCCTGGCGGACTGGGCCACCGCGGAACGGATCGCCCCGACCGCCAGCGGGGCGAACAGCACCAGGTAGGTCACGATCAGCAAGGGCGTGCGCTGATACAGCGATGGAACCAATCTGATACCAATGAAGGTCATGGCCAGCGCCACGACCAGGCCCGGAAGGGCGTGGGCGAGGTAGAGGCAGTGGTGGACCAGCCCGATCGCCCTGGACTCCTGCCGGGCCCCCAGCCAGCCGATGGGCAGGCACGCCACCACGATCACCGCCGCCGCCACGGCACACACCCAGACCGTCGACCAGGCCGCACCGGCGAGATCGGCGAGCCCCAGGCCCGCACTGCGTCCCGCCAGGGTCCACCCGGCGACGACCGCGAGCGGGTAGGCCAGCGCGAGCCCCAGCGTGCCCCACACCAGCGCCAGGGCAGGCAGCCGCCAGGCCCCGAGCCTAGCGGGGGTCCCGGAGCGCTGCTGGGCCGCGCTCACCTCGGTCGCTCGCCCCCTGGCCCTGGCCTCGATCACCGTGATGACCAGCGTGATCGCCAGCAGCGCGACCGCGAGTACCGCCGCGGCGGTGCGGTCGAAGGAGGCCTTGTAACTCATGAAGATAGCCCGGGTGAAGGAGTCGAAGCGCAGCAGTGACACCGCTCCGAAGTCGCTCAGCGTATAGAGCGCGACCAGCAGGGCCCCGGCGGTCGCCGAGGGACGCACATGCGGGACCGTCACCGAGACGAAGGTCGACCAACGCCCACGCCCGAGCGTGCGGGCGACCTCTTCAAGGCTCTGGTTCCACCGCCTCAGCGCCGCCGAGACCGGCAGGAAGACATAGGGATAGGTGCCGAGCCCGAGCACCGCCACGGCGGCCCAGTAGCCCTGGAGGCCGAAGGTCGAGACCCAGGCATAGGCGGCGATGTAGCTGGGGATCGCCAGCGGCAGGGCCAGCGCGACCCGGGCGAGCGCGCGTCCGGGCAGGTCGGTGCGCTCTATCAGGAAGGCCAGTCCGACGCCTAGCACCACCGCGACGAGGGTCACCCCCGCCACGAGCGCGACCGAGCCCGCGACCAGTTCAGCGGTGCGGCTGGACGCGTAGATCCGCCAGCTCGCCCCGGCGCCCGCCTCGACGACCCGTAATCCCAGGTAGACGCCGGGCAGCAGCGTCAGCGCCGTGACCGCCAAGGCGATGCCCCACAGCCAGCCCCGACCGAGGCCGCCGAGGACAAGACTGAGCGCTGCCCGGTGAGCCTTCGGGCAGCGCTCAGTGGTTCGTGTGGCGAACAACTTACAGTGGCTGAATCAGATCAGGCCGACCTTCTTCAGCAGGGCCTGAGTCTCCTTGAGCGAACTCAGGTCGTTCAGATCGACCCCATGAGGCTTGGAGACATCAATCTCCTTGAGCTTGAACTTGCTCTTCACCCCGGAGATCACCGGGTACTCGGCGGTCTTGTCGGCGAAGTAGGTCTGGGCCTCGGTGTCGAGCAGGTAGTTCACGACCTTGGCGGCCGCGTCCTTGTTCTTGGAGTGGGCCAGCACGCCCACGCCAGCGACGTTGAGCAGAGCGCCCGGGTCGGCGGCATCCAGGTAGACGAGCTTGGCCTTGACCGCGTCGCCCTTCTCGGCGTGCAG
>JAUMYR010000004.1:47636-62166 GCA_030528545.1 Propionibacteriaceae bacterium | reverse complement strand
GTCTTGACCGTGGCCTCGCTGAGGAAGAGGTCGGCCGCGATCTCGGCATTGGAGCGGCCATGGGCCAGCCTGGTCCAGACTTCTGTCTCCCGGTCGGTGAGTTCGGGCAACACCGGGTGGGGGCGCGAACGCCGGGCACGGCTCTCAATCACCCGGCGGGTGACCTCGGGGGCGAGCAGAGCGTGTCCTTGGGCGACGGCGCGGATCCCGGCGACAAGCTGATCGGGCTCGGCGTTCTTCAGCAGGAAACCCGCGGCCCCAGCATTGAGTGCTTCGAACAAATAGTCATCGGAGTCAAAGGTCGTGAGGATGATGATCCCGGCTGGGTGGTCGGCCAGCCGGGCGGTCGCGGCGATACCGTCCATGCCGGGCATCTGGACATCCATCAGCACCACATCGGGGTTCAGCCGCCGGGTGGCCTCCACCGCGGAGGCGCCGTCGCCAACGTGGCCGATCACCTCGATACCCTCCTCAGAGGACAGCATCAGCGCGAAAGCCTGACGAATGAGCGCCTGGTCGTCGGCGAGCAGTACCCGGATCATTGGATCTGGCTCCACGGCAGGCTGATCCGCACCCGGAATCCCCCGTGGGGGCGTGGCCCGATCTCGGAGTCCCCTCCAGCGGCAGCGACCCGTTCCCGGATCCCCTGCAGCCCGAACCCGTTGCCTTTCCCGCCACCGACGGGCCGACCGGCATCGGTGACCTCCAATTCGGCCCGTCCGGGAACCAACCGCAGGGCTACCTTGGCCGAGCGGGCGGTGGAGTGTTTCCGCGTGTTGGCTAGGGCCTCCTGGGTAATGCGGTATAGAGAGGCCGATATCGCCGGGGGCAGGCGGCCCAGCTGGTGCTCATCGTCGACGAGGGCGTAATCCACACTCACCCCGGAAGCCGAAGAAGTAGCGAACAACTGTTCGTAGGAGGTGGTCTGCGGTACCGGTGAGCGATCGGGCGCGGAGGAATCGCGCAGCGTGACCAGCACGGCGCGCATCTCGGTGACCGCGTCCCGGGATGAGCTTTCGATGATCGCCAGCGAATCGGCGACGGCCTCGGGACGCTGGGACAGGACGCGGCGGGCAGCGGCGGCCTGGACCCCGATCAGGGAGATGTGGTGGGCGAGCACATCGTGCAAGTCACGAGCGATCCGCACCCGCTCGGCTAGGACCGCCTGGTCGGCTAGCTGTTCCGCCTGTTCCTGGAGCTGGCTGGCCTGCGCGCTCACCAGGGCGTCCGCCTTGGCCTTGTGCCACAGGGCCTGCCCTCCGGCCATCGCACCCAAGAAATAGATCAGATTGACCAGGCTGGCCCACATCACCCCGGCCACCAGGGGACTGACCAGGCCAGAGGCCGGTTCGCGGGACAGAGTGGCGAAGGAATTGCTCGTCACGAACTGCCAGATCAGCCAGCCCGCCATGGTGGCTAGGACCACCCCGGCCCCGACTAACAGGTCGGTGCGCCGCTGCGCCCAGGCGAAGGCGCTGAGCATCGCCATGAAATACAGAATCTGGCTGCCCAGGGTGATCGCGACCTCGGGAATGAGCAAACCAGCGAGCAGGAAATGGACGCCGGTGAGGATGACCATCACGGCGACCGGGAACCTGCGGCGCCACACCAGGACGAAACCCGCGATCCCGATCACCAGGTACTGCTGCCAGCGCGGATGGCTCAACTCCGGGCTGTTACCGACGGCCCGGATCGCCTCGACCCCGAGCAGCGAAAACACCGTCAGCGCACACGCCAGCGCTACATCGGCGCGCCACCATCCCTCGCCGGGAGGCGGCCGGGTCCATTCCTCGTCCAGGCCGAAGTAGTATCTCACGGGCATTAGCCTAGTCCTATGCGTCGACTTGCCTGGCTTGTGGTTTTGCCGGTGATGGGATGCGCCGCACTGTCTCCGGTCATGGGGACGAGCGGCGATTCCACCGCCTTGGCGGTGGGTAGCCCGTCCCCACACGCGGCGGCTCCGGCCCCCGCTTTGGCCCCCACACCGGGCATGGACGCCGGGAGTGCCTCCCCAGCGGTGTCCCCGGCGGCGGAGGAACCGGCTCTCCACCCCGACCTGACCAGCGGCCGCAATGCCATCGCTTTCGCCCCGCTGTCGAAGCCCAATGAGATCGTTGTGCTCGGCTCGGTGGCCTCAAGCAAGGCGTGGTCCACATCGAAGGTGCTGGTGGTCTGCGCCTACCTGCGGGAAGTCGCCGGGGGAGATCCGGGCAGGCTCACCCAGCGTCAGGACAAGCTCATCGACAAAGCCCTTAGAGCCTCCGACATGGACGCGCTGCTGATGCTGCGAGGTGAGATCCGGGGCGGGTCGGGGCGATCGATGACCTCGATCCTGCGCAGCATCGGAGACCCCGAGACGGTGGCCCCGGACCAGCGCGAGGGATCCATGACCTGGACTGTCGACCAGCAGGTGAGGTTCATGGCAGCGCTGCATCACGGGAAGGTGGTCTCGGCCGAGACGAGCCGCTATGTGCTCGACCGGTTGCGACCGGTTGACTCCCAGGCGTGGGGTCTCGGAACCATCGGGGCGTCGGCTTATAAGGGGGATGGCTCACCAGGAAGTCCGAGACCCGTCAGATGGGCATCGTCAATGGTTACGCCGTCGCGATCATCACCAACGGGGTCGGCCCGGCCGAGCTACAGTCCGACGGAGACTGGGCCCATGTGAGCCAGATGGACAAGCTGGCGGGGCTCGCCGCCGAGGCCATCACCCGGGATTGCGCGTCATCGAATCAGCGCAAGGGCAGCGGCGGCCAGGGCTGTT
This sequence comes from Propionibacteriaceae bacterium, assembly GCA_030528545.1. Next base: position 59,402 of record JAUMYR010000004.1, on the reverse strand, counting down.
CGGTCTCAAGCTGAGCCGCCAGCGCCAGCAGGGTGCCCTCGCGTCCGGGCCGGGCGACCAACTGCACCCCGATCGGCAGCCCGGCACGGCTCAACCCGCCCGGGATCGACAGCGCCGGGTGGCCGGAGACGTTGAAGATGGCGGTATTGGCGACATAGGGGGTGGACGCCAGCAGCGAACGCACGGTTCCTAGGCCGTTCAGGTACCCGGCCCTCGGGACCAGGCGGGGCAGGGTCGGCAGCATCAGCACGTCCCACCCGGAGAGGAAACGCTGGTCGATCGCATCGGCGATCGAGCGCCCCCGCCGCAGGGCGGCCCGCAGCAGGCCCGCGGGGACGAAACGGCCCAGCGAGGCGGTGCGGCGAGTGCGCGGCTCGAGACGCCCACGGTGCTCTACCATGGTGGACTCGGCATACATCCCGGCGAGGAACTGGATCAGGAAGGAATCGGTCGGCACGGGCCAACGCCGGGTGGTCTGCTCGACCTGGTGGCCGAGGCCGCTCAGCCGGCCGACCATTGAGGTGAGTGCCGCGCTCACCTCGGGATCGGTCTCCAGGCCTGGAAGGACCGGCGCTAGCGTCCAGCAGATCCGCAGGCGTCCCGGTCCCGCGGCGACATCCTCGGCGAGGGGGCGGGGCAGTGGCGTGGGGCGCCACCGATCCGTCGGCATCGTCCCGGCCAGCACGTCACATACCAGCGCGGTGTCGGCGACCGTGCGGCTCAGCGCTCCGAGGCTCACCAGCCCGTACCAGTGTTCGGAGGCCGGAGCGGGGCTGATGCGTCCGCGCTCCGGTTTGAGGCCGATCAGCCCGCAGCAGGACGCTGGGATCCGGATCGAACCGCCACCGTCGGCTCCCAGCGCGACCGGCACCAGACCCGCGGCGACCGCGGCGGCCGAACCGCCCGAGGAACCCCCCGGGGAGTAGTCCTCGTTCCAGGGGTTGACACTGATCCCGTGACGCAGGCTCGCAGTCTCGGGGAACTGCCCGAACTCAGGCATGGTGGTCTTGCCGACGATGATCGCCCCGGCGGCCCGCAACCGGCGGATGGCCTCGCTATCGGCCCCCGCCGGGGTGGAATTGCCGTGTCCGCCCAGGGTCGTGACCATGCCTTGGACGTCGTATTCCTCCTTCACCGCGACGGGCACCCCCGCCAACGGGCCGTCGCTGCCCGGGCCGCCAGCGTCCAGAGCCTCGGCCTCGGCTAGGGCCGCGCTGTCCCGGACCGCGGTGAAGGCCCGCAGAGCGGTATCGCTTCGGCCGATCCGTTCCAGGCAGGACGCGACCACGTCGGTGGCCCGCAGCTGGCGGGAACGCACCCGCCTAGAGATCTCGGTCGCTGACATCGTGGGGATGAGCTGATCGTTCATGGGTGCTCCCGGCTACCAGCTGGAGTGCAAAGGACGGCCCTCTTCGTATCCTGAGGGAGACTGGACACCGACGACGGCCCGTTCATTGAACTCGCCGAGGGTGCGGGCCCCGGCATAGGTACAGGCGGAGCGCACTCCCGAAGTGATCCAGTCCAGCAGGTCCTCGACCCCGGGCCTGGCCGGGTCCAGATACATCCGGGAACTGGAGATGCCCTCCTCGAACAGCGCCGCACGCGCCCGCTCGAAGCCGGACTGCTCCCTGGTGCGTTGCCGGACCGCCCGGGCGCTGGCCATGCCGAAGGATTCCTTGTAGGGACGCCCGTCGGCGTCGAACAGCAGGTCTCCGGTCGACTCGTGGGTGCCGGCGAACCAGCTGCCGATCATGACCGATCCGGCACCGGCGGCCAGCGCCAGGGCCACATCGCGGGGGTGGCGGATCCCGCCGTCGGCCCACACCGCCTTGCCCGCTTCCCCCGCCGCCTGGGCGCATTCCAGCACCGCCGAGAACTGGGGCCTTCCGACCCCGGTCTGCATCCGGGTGGTGCACATGGCTCCCGGCCCCACCCCCACCTTGAGGATGTCGGCGCCCGCCTCGATGAGGTCGATGGTGGCGTCGGCGGTCACCACGTTGCCCGCCACGATCAGCACGTGACGCCCGGTCTGGGCGGCGAACTCGTCGCGTGCGGCCACGGCGACCCGCAGCGCCTGGATCATCTTCTCCTGGTGGCCGTGGGCGGTGTCTATCACCAAGACATCGGTCTCGGCCGCCAGGACCCGGCGCACCTTCGCCGCGACATCGCCGTTGACACCGACCGCGGTGCCGACCCGCAGCCTGCCACTGTCGTCGAGAGCGGGGGAGTAGATCGCGGCCCGCAGCGCGCTCTTGGGGGTCATCAGCCCGATCAGCCGGTCTTCCTGGTCAGTGACCAAGGCGACCTTCTGGTGATGCCGGGATAGGGTGTCGAACACCTCGTGTGGCGTGATGCCTGCCGGTACCCGCACCAGGTCGGTGGTCATCACATCGCGGGCCTGGGCGAAGCGATCCACGCCTGAGGCCTCCAGCGGGGAGATCAGCCCGGTCGGGCGGCCCTGATCGGTCACCACGACGAGGCCGTGGGAACGTTTGTTGAGCAGGGACATGGCTTCTCCGACCGTGGTGGTCTTCGAGACCGTGACCGGGGTCTCGAAGACCGGGTGGGCTGCCTTGACCTTCGCTATGGTCTGGGCGACGACGTCGGCAGGAATGTCCTGGGCGATGATGGCCAGGCCGCCGCGGCGCGCCATGGTCTCGGCCATGCGCCGTCCCGACACCGCGGTCATATTCGCCGCGACGAGGGGAGTGGGCGTGGCTAACCCGTCGGTCGAGGTGAGGTCCACGTCGAGGCGGGACGCGACCGATGACCGGTTGGGCGCCATGAACACGTCGCTATAGGTCAGGTCGTAGGAAGGCTGGCCATGAAGGAATCGCACCTGGCCAGTCTAGGAGATCTGCCGGGGCAGGGTTCGGTAACGAGCCTGGCCCCGCACCCTCGGGGAGTGCGGGGCCAGGCTCAGCTAACGGGGTTAGTGTTCCTTGCCCTCGGTCAGTTCCGCCGCACCGTGGTGGTGGGCCTCGGCGATCTCGCCCGCGGTGGGCTTGGGAATGTCGTGGCCGAGGTACCAGCGTGACAGCCGTGCGCGCAGCTTCGAGACCTCGGGTTTCACCCGGATTCCGTGGGCGTCTTCGGTCCGGGTCTGGGTCAGCACCGGGCGTTGCTCATGCTGGGTGAGCGTGAACGCCTCGTCCTCGTGCAATGGCGCGTGGGGTTCGCTGTAGCCACCGGCGGCGCTGCGGCTGATGACACCGGATTCCGAACCGTGCAGCACGCGTTCGGCGTCTGCCCGCTGCAGGGATAGGCAGATCCGTTTGGTGATGTGGTAGGCGATCACTGGGGCGACGAAGATCGCCACTCTCAAGACGATCGTGATCGCGTTGATATTGGAGGAGAACTGGGTCGCGATGATGTCGTTGCCACCGGCGATCCAGAACATGGCGTACCAGGTCATGCCCGCAACCCCAAGGGCGGTGCGGGTCGCGGCATTGCGCGGGCGGTCTAGCAGGTGGTGTTCGCGGCTATCGCCGGTCAGCCACCGCTCGATGAAGGGCCAGGCGCCCAGGGCGGTGAACAGCAGGCCCATCAGGCCCACCCCGGGGAGGAAGACGTTCCAGCTCCAGGTAGTTCCGGCGATGTGGGTCTCCCAGTTCGGGATGATACGAATCGCACCCTCGACCCAGCCCATGTACCAGTCCGGCTGAGAACCGGCGGTGACCTGGGCCGGGTTATAGGGTCCATAGGTCCACACCGGGTTGATCTGCATGAAGGCGCCCATGAGCAGCAGCACCCCGAAGACGATGAAGAAGAAGCCGCCAGCCTTGGCCATATAGACCGGGAACAGCGGGTAGCCGACCACGTTGTTCTCGGTGCGGCCTGGGCCGGGGAACTGGGTGTGCTTGTGATAGACCACGAGCGCTAGGTGGGCGCTGATCAGGCCCAGCAGCAGGCCGGGGATCAGCAGGATGTGGGCCATGTAGAGGCGGGGAATGATGAGGTCACCGGGGAACTCTCCGCCGAAGATGAAGAACTCCAGCCAGGTTCCCACGATCGGGATAGAGCGGATCAGGCCATCCACGAAACGCAGGCCCGTTCCCGAGAGCAGGTCGTCGGGCAGGGAATAACCGGCGAAGCCGGCGACCAGCGACATCGATAGCAGTCCGACGCCGATCAGCCAGTTGACCTCGCGCGGCTTGCGGAACGCTCCGGTGAAGAAGACCCGCAGCATGTGGGCCATCGCCGCGGCGATGAACAGCATGGCGGCCCAGTGGTGCACCTGGCGTACGAGCAGGCCGCCACGGATGTCGAAGGAGATGTTCAGCGTCGAGGCGAAAGCCTCCGACACCGGAAGCCCCTTGAGCAGCTGATAGGAGCCGTCGTATTCGATCTCGGCCATTGAGGGCTTGAACCAGATCGTCAAGAAGATGCCGGTGAGCAGCAAGACGACGAAGGAGTAGAGGGCGATCTCGCCGAGCAGGAAGGACCAGTGGTCGGGAAAGACCTTACGCAAGCTGCCCTTAGCGATCTTGGCCAAGCCGATGCGTTCGTCGGCCCAGGTAGCCAGGCCACCGCCGGGACGCTTGGTGTGGGAAGAGGGACGAGTGGTGCTCGCCGAATCCGGAGTGACGGTCGTTGGCGCGGCCATTAGTTGTCACCCTCCTTGAAGTCGTTGCTGGAATCGCGCTCGAAGTAGCTGGGGCCGACCGGGACCGTGAAATCGCTGCGCGCGATGAGGTAGCCCTCGGCGTCCGTGGTGATCGGCAACTGCGGCAGCGCCCTGGCGGCGGGACCGAAGACGACCACACCGGAATCGCCAAGGTCGAAGGTCGACTGGTGGCACGGGCACAGCAGGTGGTGGGTCTGGCGTTCCCACAGCGAGACCGGGCAGCCAACGTGCGTGCAGATCTTGGAATAGGCCAGGATGCCGCCGACGTGCCAGTCCTTACGGGATTCGGGGATCTTGATCGAGCCTGGGTCCATGCGCACGATGATGATCGGCGCCTTGGCCTTCTCCCGCTGGTAGCGCACCGGTTCGTGGTGCAGTTCCTTGAGGTTCTCCGGTTCGGCGTTCACGAGGTTGCCGACTTCGAGATCGCTGGCCTTGATCGGAGCGAAGGTATCGCCGTTGACCAGGCGGATGCCCTGGGCCCACAGTGTCTTCTCGATGGTCTCCTTGCGGACCGCGGCGGTGGGCCACGGACCCATATCCGCAAGCAGCACCACGGCGGGTAGAGCGGTGAAGCCCAGCGCACCGGCGAGTGCCCCGCCGAGCAGCGGACGCCGCCGGATCGCGGACTGTTCGATGCCCTCCTCCAGCTTGTCGAGAGCTATCTGGCGGTCTTCCGCGGAACTGGAGGCCGAGTGCCGCTCATCGGCGATCTCGGCATCGCCCATGAGCTGTTTGGCCCAGTGCACGGCCGCGAAACCGATGAGGGACACCCCCAGCCCCGAGGTCAATCCGAGCCCGAGGTTCGACGCGCTGGTCTTGAGGAAGCCCAGGTTGATCATCATGTCGGTGGGCACGGTGAAGTAGATCACCATGAACGCTACAGACAAGACCGGGACCGCCGCGAGCATCGCCACGACCTGGCGGTAGGCCCGGTTGCCCGCGGCGGCATCGACATCGGTGTAACGCTCAACGTGCTCTTCGATGCCGGGGTTCGGAATGGGGTGGTGTTTTTCCTCCCCGATGACGGCGAGTTCTTGCTTGCTCATCGAGCCCGAGCTCCCTTCTTTGCCAGCCATAGCGCAGCGAGCACCAGTCCTCCGATGCCGACCAGCCAGGCCCAGAAACCTTCGGAGACCGGGCCGAGCCCGCCGAGTCCAAGACCGCCATAGTTGGGCTGATCCGAAGCCTTCTGGAGGTAACCGATGATCGCGCGAGCGTCGTCATCGGTGAGGACGGTCTGCGGGAAGGAAGGCATCTGCTGGGGACCAGTGCGCAGGGCCTCCCAGATGTGCACATCCTTGGTCTGCTTGAGGCTCGGTGCGTACTTGCCGTTCGGTAGGGCCCCGCCTCCGCCGACGATGGCATGGCAGGCGGAGCAGTTGGTGCGGAACAACTCCCCGCCCCTGGCGATCTGTTCGGCGGTCAGGCCCTCGGGGGAGTACTGGCCAGGCTGAGGGATCTTCGGCCCGGCGCCCAGCTGGTCGATATAGGCGCCCACGGCCTCGATCTGAGACTGCGAGTAGATCACGGTGCGCCGCGGCAACTGGGCCTCGGGGCGGGCCGCGGGCATGCGTCCGGTGCCCATCTGGAAATCAACCGAAGCCGAACCCACCCCGATCAGGCTCGGACCGAGGCTGCTGCCCTCGCCGTTGAGCCCGTGGCAGGAGGAGCAGGTCACGTCGTAGAGGGCCTTACCCTCGGCGATCTGCTGGGTCTTGGCCGACTCGGCGGAGGATACCGATGGGGTCAGCGTCGCGTAGAGCGCGCCCATGAGGACCAGGGCAAGGGCCACGACGAGCGGTTTTGCCGCCTTGTGGCGCTTTCGTGAAGCGAGGAATCGCATCGTGGGTTCCTAACTCGATCTTGCTTACTTGAGGAGGTAGATGACCGCGAAGAGCACGATCCAGATCACATCGACGAAATGCCAGTAGTAGGACACGACCATCGCGGCGACCGACTGCTCGTGGGTGTAGGTGCGGGCGAGGTAGGAACGCCCGATCACGAACAGGAAGGCGATGAGACCGCCGAACACGTGCAGGCCGTGGAATCCGGTGGCGAGGAAGAAGGCGGAGAAATAGGAGTTCGTCGAGATGGTATAGCCCTCGGCGAACAGTTCGAAGTACTCCACCAGCTGACCGGCGACGAACACCGAACCCATGAGGAAGGTGAGCGTGTACCACTCCCTCATGCCCCAGGAAGCCAGGTTCCAGAGGGGTCCGGTCCGCTTGACCCGGTAGTGCTCGGCGGCGTGGACGCCGAGCTGGCAGGTCACCGAGCTCAGCACCAGGATGATGGTGTTGCCGAGGGCGAAGGGGAAGTTCAGATGCTGGGACATCTGCGTCCACAGGCTCTCGGCGGCCGAGGGCGCCTGAGCGGAGGTGACGCTGCGGATCGAGAAATAGGCCGCGAACAGGGCGGCGAAGAACATGAGTTCGCTGGAGAGCCAAACAATGGTGCCGACCGCCACCATGTCGGGGCGTCCGGCTGGCTTATTGAGTCGGGAGTGGGCGACGGGATGCAGCGCTCCCGTCGGCAGTTCCGCGGCGACGTACGTTGTCTGGTGATTTGTGGCCACGTCCACATACTGCCGTAAAACCGGCGTTTGGTCATGTCAGTCTGTCGAGAAAAGTGAACCCGGCGTCCAGAGCTCGCCTGGGTGATGTCATAATGCGGCCCATGTTGCTGCACGCCAAGCCCGACGATGACATCGTCCCGCTTGAGGGGTGGCGTTATCTGACGGCGTGGGATTTCCCCTTCTGGGGGGTGCTTCCGCTCCTCCTCGTCGGTGGCGCCTATCTGTGGGGTGTCTACGTGTTACGGCGTCAGGGAGACGCCTGGCCGGTGATGCGCACGATCTCCTTCGTGGCCGGGGGAGTCGGCCTGATCGGGATCGCCAATTTCAGCTTCCTCGGCGTCTACGACTCGGTCCTGTTTTGGTCTCACATGGTCCAGCACATGTTGCTCAACATGGTGGCGCCCGTGTTCCTGGTGTTCGGTGCCCCCATGACGCTGATGCTGCGGACCCTGCCGCGGCGGCCACGCCAGATCCTGGTGCGGATCGTCCACTCGCTGCCGGCCAAGATCTTGCTGTTCCCGCCGCTGACCACGGCCCTGATGATCGCCAGCCCGTTCGTGCTGTACAGCACCGGACTGTACGAGTTCACGCTTCGCGACGACCTCGCCCACGACCTGCTGCACGTGTGGTTCGTGACCATCGGGTGCATGTTCTTCTTTCCCCTGCTGAGCGTCGACCCGGTACCGATGAAGCTGCCCTACCCGTTGCGCTTCCTGCTGTTCTTGCTGTCGATGCCCGGGCACGCCTTCCTCGGGGTCATCGTCATGGGCTCGACGAAGCTCATCGCCGAGGAGTGGTACCTCTCCTTCAACCGGGACTGGCCGCCCAGCCCCATGTATGACCAGCAGCTCGCCGGTGGCCTGCTGTGGGGAACCGGCGACCTGACGATGCTCGCCGGGATCCTGACGATCTTCTTCCAGTGGTACCGGGACTCCCAGCGTGAGGCCAAGCGAATCGACCGGGCTCTGGACCGTCAGGAAGCGTTGGCGGCGAAAGCTCGGTACGATGCAAACGAAGGCGCCCTACCTGGCGCTGAGACGCAATCCGAGGACGAGGATGAGGCATGAGTGAGGCAAGCCCGGTGAAGGTGCTGCTGTATTCCGATGACCGGACGACGCGTGAGCAGGTGCGTCTCGCGCTCGGACGCAAGGTCGCAGCGGACCTGCCAGAACTCGAGATCCACGAGGTGGCGACGCAGGCGGCCGTGCTGAAGGCCATGGACGCCGGGGGCTACGGCCTGGCGATCCTCGACGGAGAGGCCAACCCTAGCGGCGGTTTTGGTTTGGCCTATCAGCTCAAGGACGAGATCGTCGACTGCCCTCCGGTGCTGCTGCTGGTGATCCGGCCAGCCGATGCGTGGCTGGGCACCTGGGCCAAGGCCGAGGCCCTGGCGACGATGCCGGTTGACCCGGTCAGCCTGCCCCAGCAGGTCGCTGAGCTACTGCGGCGGAATGCCGGGTGAGTCAGAGCTGGCCTAGCCTCCTGGGCTCGCTGGTCCGCCGCACCCATCTGGACGCCGAATCCGCCCGCTGGGCGATGGGCGAGATCCTGACGGGCAACGCCTCAAGCGTGCAGATCGCCGCTTTCGCGGTGGCTCTGCGCACCAAGGGGGAGACCGTGGAGGAGATCACCGGTCTCGCCGCGGCGATGCTGGACAACGCCACCCAGGTGGGCCTGCCGCGGGAGGCCCTCGACATCGTCGGTTCGGGCGGAGACCGGGCCAACACCGTGAACGTCTCCACCATGGCCGCCATCGTCGCCGCCGCCGCGGGCCTCCCGGTGGTGAAACACGGCAACCGGGCGGCATCAAGCAAGTGTGGAACGGCCGACGTGCTGGAGACTCTCGGGGTGGCCCTTGACGTCCCGGTCCCCGCCCAGCCCCGGGTGCTGGAAGAGGCGGGCATCACCTTCTTGTTCGCCCCGATGTATCATCCCGCGCTTCGGCACGCGGCTGGAGCGCGGCGTGAGCTGGGAATCCAGACCACCTTCAACTTCCTAGGGCCACTGGTGAACCCAGCCCGCCCCAACGCCAACGCCGTTGGCGTCGCGGACGCATCCATGGCGCCGCTGCTGGCGGGCGTCCTGGCCGGGCGTGGCGCTCGCGGGCTGGTGTTCCACGGGGGCGACGGGCTCGACGAACTCACGACTACGGCTACCTCGACGGTGTGGCTGATCCGCGACGGACAGGTGTGGCAGGACCGCATCGACCCCAGCAGGCTGGGGCTTCGGCTGGCCCAGCCCGATGACCTGGCAGGAGGGGATTCGGCCCACAACGCTCAGGTGGTGTGGGATCTCCTGGGTGGGCGTGGAGGACCGATCCGCGACATCGTCACGCTCAACGCGGCCGCGGGCCTGGTCGCCTATGACGGCCCCGAACCGGGCCGGCGGCTGGAAGACCAGCTCAGCGAGGCTATGACGCGTGCCGAGTCCGCGATCGATTCCGGAGCGGGGGCCGAGACTCTGTCGCGCTGGATCGAGGTCAGCCAGTCCAGGCGGTGAGGCATACCGCGGCGAAGGGCCCCAGCCACAGCGCCGGGCCGTAGGGGAACACCCCGGGAGGATGGCCCCGTGAACGCCGGACCAGGGAGGCGACGATACCCCAGCCCGCGCCGATGAGGGAGCCGAAGAGGGCCGCCTGCAGCAACATCGTGAGGCTTGAGGCGGAGGCGACGATGCCGACGGCGAAGGACAGCCGCACGTCCCCGAAACCGAGCCCAGAACCCATCCTCCACACGGCCCAGAAAATGGAACACAGCGCCGCGCCCCCGAGTAGCGCTCGCGCGGCGTTGCCCCAGCTGCTCAGCGCGCCGAAAACCGCCAGCGCGATCCCGAGTTCGGCCAGCGCCAGATAGTGGAGCCGCCTCGGCAGGTAGGTGGTCAGCGCGTCGATGCCGACGAGGGGGCCAAAGCCACCGGCGTAGACGACCCATAGCGGCCACTGCTCGGATGGCAGCGACCAGCACACCATGCCGCAGACGAAACACCCGGCGACCAGCACCGACACCCGCCCGGGGGTGACGAGGTCACGATAGGGCGGTTTGGGTGGGTCGCCGGGTAACGGTGGAGCGGACGGCTCCGGCAGCCGGGGGACGACGAGGACCGCGTGGGCGAGGGCGAGGAGCGCCCCCGCCCCGGCCGCCAGAGCCTGCACGGGTCAGCGCTGGGCGCGGGTGAACCCAGCCGCCTGGGCGGCCTCCTCGCTGTTGAACCAGACGTCCGGGATCGTGCGCTCGAAACCACCGGTGCCAGGCAGGTGGTACTTCATGGAGCGCTCGTTGCCCTTGATGGTGTACCCGGCGGGCGGCTCTTCGCCGACATAGGACCCATCGCCATACTCGGGGCTGGTTTCGGCGATCAGTTCCTCGTCCACGGGAAGCGGGGAACCCTCATCGATCATGTCGTCGACGGCCTCGGCATCGGCGGAGGCTTCAGCCTGCGCCTCGGCGAAGTTGTTCGTGGTGTTCACATAGGCCCGAGACGGCTCGTGGGCCGTCCACCCGTCGTCCTTGCTGCTCAGGAACTGCCGGATCGCGGCGAGGGCACCGGCCACCACGGTGCCGATGGCGACGACCTTCAGGAATCCCTTGAACTTGGACTTCTTCTTCGGCGAAGCGACATCGGCGGCTGGGATCTCGGCAGCCTTGCGCAGCGAGTGCTGCAGCTTGGGCAGGAAGTCTTTCTGCACCTTGGTGCGCGCGGCATCGACTGCCGGGGTCACTTTGTCGAGGGCATCGCTGATCGCGGGTTCCCAGCTGTCGAGCTTGCGGGAAGCGAAGTCGGCGGTGCGAACCTTCGCTCCGTGGGCAATTGGTCCGACCTTCTCCCCGGCCTGTTCAACCAGCGGCTGCAGGCGAGCGATCAACTCGGAAACGAGTTCTGTACCTCGTTCGGCGGCGGCGTTGGTGGTCTCCGCGGCGGCCTTGCGCAGGTCCTTCATTTTTCCTCCATTGGGTAAAGGCTCGTAGTCGAGCAGCATCAACGCTACCCGAGCTCTAGCTTTCTGGAAGGATAGGGAGCACAAGTTCATCGAAAGGACAGCCTTGAGCACCGTAATCCTGCATACCAACCGTGGCGACATCACCATCGAGATGTTCGATGACCAGGCCCCCAAGACCGTGGCCAACTTCGTCGGGCTCGCCACCGGCACCAAGGAGTACCAGAACCCGGCCACCGGGGAGAAGACGACCGGAAATTACTACGACGGGCTGACCTTCCATCGGGTCATCGACGGTTTCATGATCCAGGGCGGGTGCCCTCTCGGTAACGGCACCGGCGGCCCAGGGTACGAGTTCGACGATGAGTTCCATCCCGAACTCAGCTTCAACCGGCCCTACCTGCTGGCGATGGCCAACCGCGGGCCGCGCACCAACGGCTCGCAGTTCTTCATCACGGTGGCGCCCACACCGCACCTCAACCGCCGCCACACGATCTTCGGCGAGGTCACCGATCCCGCCAGCCAGGCCGTGGTGGATGCCATCGCCGCCACCAAGACCGGATTCCGTGACGTGCCGGTGGATCCCGTCGTGATCGAGAGGGTCACGGTCTCCTGAGGCCGCACCCG
>JAUMYR010000004.1:39807-47536 GCA_030528545.1 Propionibacteriaceae bacterium | reverse complement strand
CTCTCGCGGTGGGGCCGCTATGGCTACGGGGCAGCGCCGGGAAGCTCTCGGAGACCGATGAAGACACTCGCCTGGGCTGCCCGGACGCGGCGTCGCGGCCTCGGACCAGCCCCACGAGGGCAACCGATCACCAGTTGCTCGATCGCCCGAGCAGCGGGCCGATGGGGCGCTGGTCCACCGGCGCTCAGCTGTGGGGAGACGGTGGGCCTCACTCGTCGCCGAGGGAGAAGGCGGTCTCCAGGTCGGCGCTGGAATAGGCGCGGAACGCGATGTGGGTCTCGGTCGACAGCACGCCAGGCACCTTGTTCAGATGATCGGAGATCACGGTGGCGATCTCATTGGTCGAACGTACCCGGATCATCGCGATGAGGTCGATGCTGCCGGTGACCGAGTACACCTCGGTCACTCCGGTCAGCGCCGCGATGCGTTCGGCGACTTCGGGTATCGAAGCGACGTCGGCTTTGACAAAGACGATGGCGGTCTCCATAGAAGCGCATCCTAGACCGCGGGAGCCGTCGCGGCGTCGAGTAGGTGCCGAGCCAGCTGTTTCTCGGTGAGTCCGGAGTGGGCGGGCCACGACCATTCCCCGGTGAGTTCGATCAGCCTCACCCCTGGGGTCTCCAGCCACGAGGCGATGAGCTCGGTCTCTTCCACCGACGCCGCGCTTAGGTTGCTGCCTGGGTCAAGCACAGCCTCGGCCGCTCGTAGAGTCTCCTCCGCGACTCGCAGCGGATCATCCCCGCGGCGGCTGTACGCAGCGCCCGCGAGGCGTCCATAGCGGATCACGTGCACCGCCCAGCCCTCCCGTTCCCGCACCGCCGCCACTATCTGGGGACAAGACGCCAGTGAGCGCAGCCGATGCCAGCGCCGCGAGGTGGTCTCATATGCCCGCATCCGCTCGCTCAGCTCACCGGCCTCCTCATAGCGCTGTTGCCCGACCAGGCGGGTGAGCCGTTGTGCGACGCTCGACAGCACCGGACGGATGTCGCTGCGCCAGGATTGCCGTACCGCTTCTACGGCCTCTGGGTAGGCGGCCTCGTTGGGCCGCTGGCATGGCGCGAGACAGCGGCCCAGCTCCGCGAGGGCGCAGGAGGGCGAGCCGGCCTTCAGCCGGGTGGTGCAGCGTCGAATGGCGAAGGCATCGTATAGGGCTAGGCACGCAGCCTCGGCCGCCTGCCGGGAGGGGAAAGGGCCGAATAGGTCGGTGCCGGGCCGCGGCCGCCTCACAACCGACAGCCGCGGGAAGCGTTCCGCGGTGAGGGTGAGCCAGAGAACGGAACGCTGGCGCCTGGAACGGCGGTTATAGCGGGGAGAGTGGGCCTCGATCAGCCTCAGTTCGCGAACCGCCGCCTCCAGGTCCGTGGCGCAGGCCAGGTGTCCGACGCCCGTGGCGACGCGCAGCATCTCGTGAATCCGCCCACGCCGCTCCGCCGCGGTGAAGTAGCTCGCCACCCGGCGCCTCAGATTCTTAGACTTTCCGACATACAGCAGCTCGGAGCCGCCACGAAACCAGTACACCCCTGGGCCGTCGGGCAGGGACCTCGCCCACACCCGCTTGGCCCGGCGATCGGGGGAGACCCGGCGGGTGAACTCCAGCAGATCGTCAACGGTGTGGACGCCGAGGTTACCGATCCGGGCGACCAGCCCGTGCAGCACATCGACGGTGGCCCGGGCGTCCGACAACGCGCGATGGTTCGGCTGAGTCTGGGCGCCGAAAAACCTGGCTAAGGTCTCCAGCTTGCAATTGCGCACCTCTTCCCTGCCCAAGGCGCAACGGGCGAGCGCGACCGTGTCGATCACTATGGGATCTGGCCACTCGAAGGAGGCCGAGGCGCACGCACGCTTCAGGAAACCCACATCGAAGCGGGCATTGTGGGCTACCAGGACCGCTCCCGCGCTGAACTGAAGGAAGGAGCCGAGAACCGCCTCTATCCGGGGCGCATCGGCCACCATCGCCGTGGTGATACCAGTCATCAGCTGAATAGCAGCGGGGATGTGGCAGCGGGGCCGCACCAGCGTCTGGAACTCTCCCAGCACCTCGCCGCCGCGGACCAGGACCGCCCCGATCTCGGTGATCTCGGCTTCGGCGCCGCTGCCGGTGGTTTCCAAATCCACCACGCAGAAAGCCGTGTCGATCAACGGGGTGCCTAGATCATCGAAGGAGGGCTGCCAGGGATCCATGTCCCACACGCTAGACAGGGGCACCGACAGTTTCGCGCCGCCCCGGTCACCGGTCCTGGGCCCCTCTACCTCGCCGGGCGTCCCCGCCTCGCGGAGGCGGCGAACGCTCAGGCGAAGCCACGGACACACCGTTTCCACGCGGGCCCGTCCGCTGCGCGCAGCGCGTGAGGGGAACCTCCCGAGCCCAGGGGCCCAGCGCGCCCCGGCGGGAACGGCATTGGCCACTGGTGCGGACGAACGGTGCCAAGCAGCTAAACCGCCCTCCTGGCGAGAACTGCCTCGGCCGCGGCGGGGCCCCATGGACGACCAGGGGCGGTCTCCTATCTCAGGGAGGGCTCCGCGGTCAGGCCATCGGTGGAGCGTGGGGCCGTTGCCCTTCGCTGGGGGCGGCCTTCGGGCCACCCCACGCACCCTAGGGCGGTCTCGGCCAGGCCCATGAAGCCGCCTCTCAGAATGTGCTGGATCGGGTTAGCCGAGCCGGTCGTTGCTTCCTGGCAAGGCTATTCCGGACCCCGGAGTGTCTGGTTTGGCATCATGCTGAGCGGGGGCTAAGATTTTCTCAGCGTTCCCGGGTGGGGCGCCGAACCGGAGGAGATCGAGAGTGCAGATGCGTAGCTTCCGACACGTGACCGTTGGCCTGGCGACCGTCGCGGTCGCGGGTCTGATCGCCGTGACACCAGCCCACGCTGAGAGCGAGGCGATCCAGCGCGCCGAAGCGGAACTCGCCCAGATCCAGGAGGAATCGAGCAAGATCGACTCCGACTACGCTAATGCCCAGGCCGCCCTTGAGGACGCCAAGGCCAAGCTCGCCCAGGCCGACATCGATATCGTGACGCAGACGGCCAAGGTCGCCGAGCTGAAGAGCGGGCTGTCTCAGCTGGCGCTGATGCAGTACCAGTCCAACGGTGTCAACCTCACCGCCCAGCTGCTGGCCAGCCCCGATGAGAGCGCCTTCCTGAACTCTTTGGCCAAGATCGACACCGTCGCCCAGCGCGCCAATAGCAATATCCAAGACGTGCAGCTGGAACAGGCCAAACTCGACCGGTTGCGTTCCGACGCCGCCAACTACACCGCGGTGATGCAAGCCGAACAGAAGAAACAAGCCGACCTCGTCAAGCAGTTCGACGAGAAGGAACGCCGGGCCCAGTCGGTGCTCGATGGGCTGAAGGCCGAGGAACGGGCGCGGTTGCTGGCGGCCCGCGAGGAGCAGGCCCAGCAGGCAAGCCGCGCCGCCAGCGGAGGCCGCCCGGCGGTGGCAGACTCCGCGGAGAAGCCCGCCCCGGTCGCCGATATCGGCTCGGCCGCTGGCAGTAACCGGGCGGCGGCCGCCGTCGAATGGGCCAGGACCCAGCTCGGCAAGCGTTACATCTTCGGTTCCACCGGCCCCAACGGCTATGACTGCTCCGGCCTGACCACCGCCGCCTATGCCCGGGTCGGGGTGTCCCTGCCGCGTACTTCCCAGACCCAATACCGGGTGGGCACACCGGTCAGCAAGTCGGACCTGCGGGTCGGAGACCTGCTGTTCTTCTACAACGGCATCACCCATGTCGGTCTCTACGCGGGTAACGGCGTCATGGTGCATTCCTCGCCTAGCGGCCGCGGCGTTCACTACTCCAATCTCGCCACCTATCCGGCTTATAAGGGAGCGCGCCGCGTCGCCTAGACTGCCGCTCTATGTGGTACAGATTCTTCAAGTTCACGATCTTTCGCCCGCTCGTCAAGATCGGTTGGCGTGCGACCATTACCGGCTTGGAGAACGTGCCGCCGACTGGGGGCGCCATCATCGCCCCCAACCACATCGCCAACATCGACTCGATAGTGATCCCGGCACTGCTGCGGCGTCGCCTGACCTACCCCGCCAAGGCCGAGCTCTTTGCCGGTAAGGGGTTCCGCGGCCGGATCGTCGCCTGGTTCCTCCGCGCGATCGGCCAGGTCCCGATGGATCGATCGGGGGGCAGGGCGAGCGCGAGCAGCCTGGACGAGATCACCGCGGTGCTCACCGACGGCAACCTCATCGGCATCTACCCCGAAGGGACCCGCTCCCCAGATGGCAGGCTCTACAAGGGAAAAACCGGGGTCGCTCGGATGGCGCTGCAGACCGAGGTGCCGATCATCCCGGTAGGGATCGAAAGGACGCAGTCGACGCGCAAGCTGTTCGGCATGGGCTGGCCGGACCGGCCCCGCGTGATCGTCGGCAAGCCGCTGTACTTCGACCAGTTCTATGGACACAAGTCCAATGCGAAGGTGTTGCGCTGGGTCACCGACGAGACCATGGCGGCGATTCAGCGGCTGACCGGTCAGGAGTACGCCGATGTCTACGGCTTCCGGGTCAAACACGGAGACCTGAAGGAAGAGGGCTCCGATGCCTACCTGCGTCCACGTCCCGGCGGCGGAGAACCCCCACAGCTCGAGAACGGGTAACCTGACCGGCATGTCTTTGCTCACGCGCGCCCAGCTCCGCGCACTGCCGCAGGTCCAGCAGCCCAGCTATCCCGATCCCGCAGCGCTGGAGCGGGTAGTGGACACCCTGTCCAGCCTGCCCCCGCTGGTCTTCGCGGGGGAATGCGACGACCTGCGGGCCAAGATCGCCGATGTCGCGCAGGGAAGGGCGTTCCTGTTGCAGGGGGGCGACTGCGCCGAGACTTTCGAGTCGGTGACCGCGGACAATATCAAGGCCAAATTGCTGGTGCAGCTGTCCATGGCGGTCGTCATGACCTATGCGGCTCAGGTACCGGTGGTCAAGGTCGGCCGGATCGCGGGGCAGTACGCCAAACCGCGCTCCAAAGACACCGAGACCAGGGGAGACCTGACCCTACCGGCCTACCGCGGAGATGCGGTCAATGGTTTCGGATTCACCGCGGCGGACCGGACGCACGATCCCGCCCGGCTCCTTGAGGTCTATCATGCCTCGGCAGCGACCCTGAACCTGGTCCGAGCTTTCGTCAAAGGCGGGTTCGCGGACCTGAGGGGCGTCCAGACCTGGAACACCGACTTCGTCCGCAATACCGAGGTGGCCTCGCAGTACGAGGAACTGGCCGACGAGATCGACCGGGCCGTGGCCTTCATGGTTGCCTGCGGGGTGGAGGCCGAATCGCTGTCCACGGTCGATTTCTACTCCAGCCACGAGGCCCTGCTGCTGGACTACGAACATGCGCTCACCCGCATCGACTCGCGCTCGAGGCAGCCCTATGGGTGTTCGGGCCATTTCCTGTGGATCGGCGAGCGGACCAGGCAGCTGGACGGCGCCCACGTGGAACTGTTGAGCCAGGTCAGGAACCCCCTCGGGGTGAAACTGGGCCCCTCCACCAGCCCCGAGGACGCGCTGCGGCTCGCCGAGCGGCTCGACCCGGATCACATCCCCGGGCGGCTCACCTTCATCACGCGGATGGGAGCCGCTAAGGTGCGTGACCTGCTGCCTGGCCTAGTGAGCGCAGTCGAGGCCTCGGGACGCAAGGTGGCCTGGGTGTGCGACCCCATGCATGGCAATACCTTCGCCACGGCGAAGGGATACAAGACCCGTTCCTTCGGCGATGTGGTCGAGGAGGTCAACGGCTTCTTCGACGTTCACGACGAGCTGGGCACCTGGCCGGGTGGAGTACATATCGAACTCACCGGAGACGATGTCACCGAGTGCATCGGTGGGGCCTTCCAGCTCAGCGAGGAGGATCTGGTCAGCCGCTATGAAACCGCCTGTGATCCCCGCCTCAACCGGAACCAGTCACTGGAACTGGCCTTCACCGTTGCTGAGCGGTTGCGGGCCGGACGCCAGTTCCGTCCCAACCCGGTGCAGCAGTTCAGGCCCCGCGACCTCTGAGATCGCGGCATAGTGGAGCCATGCGCATCACACATCTTGGACACGCCGCCGTCCTGGTCGAGGCGGCGGGGCAGCGCGTCCTGGTCGATCCTGGGAACTTCTCCTCGGCCTGGCACGGCCTGCGGGGGCTGGACGCGGTGTGCATCACCCACCAGCACCCGGATCACGTCGACCCAGAGCACCTGCCCGGGCTGCTGGAAGCCAATCCCGAGGCTCAGGTCTGGGTGGAGGCAGGCGTCCATCTGACCTGTGACCATCCCCGGATGCAGCCACTGTCGAGCGGGGAGCACCGCGACCTGGGGGAACTGCGGATTAGCGCCCACGGTGGGCGCCACGCCGTGATCCACGCCGATATCCCACGGATCGGCAACATCGGTTTGACCTTCGCGGCCCCGGGGGAACCGACCTTCTTCCACCCCGGGGACTCGCTAGAGGCCATCGGCGACGGCGTCGATGTGCTGGCGATCCCGATCTATGGGCCCTGGGCCGCGATGAAGGAAACCATCGATTTCGTCCGGGCCGTCGGTGCCCCGCTCGGATTCCCGATCCACGAGGGCCTGCTCAACGAGCGGGGGTGGGCGCTGATCTTTGGGCGGCTCAACTCCATGACCGCGACCCGCACCCTTGACCTGAGATCCGGTGAGGGCTGGACACCGGGGCTCAGCTAGGCAGCTGGGTGGTCCTCATCCCAGCCCGGGTGGCGATGGCATTCTGCTGCTCGGGGCTCAGCTTGAAATCCGCTGCCGGGGTGTTGACCACGACGTAGACCACGTACTGCTGGGCGCTGACCACCGAGACCTGGAACAGCATCTGGGTGTCGGCATCGATCGCCTGAGTGATGGAGAAGGTGCGTCCTGAGACCTGGATATCGCCGACGGCCGCATCGACCGGGGTCCCCTCGGTGACCGTCGCGGTGGGAGTCCGCTCCCCACAGGCCGCCAAGTTATCGCCGAGTGTCTTGGCGAAAGCGGCTGCCGCGGGGACATCGGGGAAAGCGAACAGCATCTCATCCGAGCCGAAGCCGGAGGGCATCCTGGGGTCCTCGGTCAACACGAAGGTGCGGACCTGCCTGGCGATCGGGCCTTCGAAACTCGCCAGGGAGAGGTTCTCACAGGTGGTGGCGGCCTTCTTCAGCGTGGTGGGCGCGACCGCCGTCCACTTGCCCGAACCCGGAGATAGCCGCGGCCAGTCGGCTGGCGTGAGCCAGCCGGGCGGGTCAGTCGCCGGTGGCACCGTCGGGGTCAGCGAAGGATTGGCTGGGCAGGTCCCGAACTTGTCGCAGACGCGGCTCAGCGCGGCAGCGGCGGCCGAGACCAGCCCCTCGGCCGGGACCACGCTCTCGGGATGGGCTAGATCGAACAGGCTAACCAGAGACCCGGTGCGTACCACCAGCACCGTGTGGTACTCCGGGGTCGCGCTTTCGTAGGCGACGGTGACCTGGGTGGCCTCGTTTCCGATGGCGCTCACCGCGCTCGCGCTGACCAGATAGGCCGGGGTGTCGTCGCACCTGGCTAGCATCGCGATCCGTGCCGCGTAGCCCTGCTTGGCCTCGTCCTCGCTGCCATATTTATCGAGCTGGTGCAGGGCCGCATAGCCGCCCTCGGCAGCGGTCAGCGTGCGTTGCACCGCGGTCGCGGGCTTGGCCTCGTTATTGATCGCGGTCAGGCACGCCACCTGCGGTGACTTGGCTGACAGTTCCAGCAGGCTCTGGCTGACGTGCCAGACGCTCCCATC
>JAUMYR010000004.1:31198-39707 GCA_030528545.1 Propionibacteriaceae bacterium | reverse complement strand
GGCCGGAGACATCGCCGAGCGGCGCGCGGCCACCGGGGTCGCCTCCGGCAGCATGGGATCGGCGAAACGTGCCCGGGCGGCCGGTGGGGGAATATCCGTGGCTGCTTCCGCAGCGGGCTTCGGCGACCACCTGGATTCCGCGTCCCTGGCACCCCGTGGCCTTTCGGTGGGGGGAACCTGGCCGCGTCGCGGCCGGTAAGGCTCGGTGCTTGGGGTATCGTCGTGCTCGTCGTCGGCCGGGGAAAAGGCCCGGCGAGGACGGGGCAACTCACCGTCGGACATGCGAGCCTCCCAAGTGTTCGGTATGTGTCTGGCCGATGAGTCTACCGTCCAAAACAAGCAAGGATGGCAAGTCAGCAAAGCATGAGGGGTGCGAGTGGCCGGACGCGAACGCAAACCGCGACAGGTGAGAGTCGCCGTGAGCGCGCCGGGACGGAAACGGGTGAGGGCCCGTCGGCTGCCCTGGCCGCTGGTCGCCGCGCTCGGAGGCGCACTAGTGGCCCTGGCGGGCTGGCTGCTGCTGACCGCGGTCGCGGTGATCGGCTGGCTGGCCGCTCCGGAATCGGACTTCGGTGCCGTGCTCGGGCTCGGCACCAAACTCTGGCTGCTGTCCAACGGGGGACAGGTGGGGATCGCGGGGCTCAGCGTGAGCCTGCCCCCGCTAGGCGTCACCGCGGTGATCGTGCTGCTGGCGACCGGAGCCGCGGGATACGCGGTACAGCAGGCGGCCACCGAGGGGGTGTTGCCGTATGGCATGGTTCCCCGGCTCGCCGGGCTGCTCAGCCTGAGCTACCTGGCCTGTGTCGCGGCCGCGGCGCTGGCTAGCGGAAGCGATCTCATAACCGCGATGATCGGCGGGGGGCTGATCGTCGGCGGATCGAGCTATGCCACGGCCTACCGGGCCTCGGATCGCCGGATGAGCGACAGCTGGCCGCTGTGGGCCCGCTCGATCCCCAAGGCCATCGCGGCATCCAGCCTCATCGTCGTGGCGGCCGCGGGAGTCGCGCTGTGCACCGGGCTGCTGCTGGCCAAGGACCGGGTGGTGGAACTCCACGACGCGCTCGCTCCGGGTGTGGCCGGGGGCATCATCTTGCTGCTGATCCAGCTTGGTTACCTGCCGAACTTCTTACTGTGGTGCGCCTCCTGGGTGCTCGGCGCTGGCTTCTCCCTCGGCTCGGATACCATCGTGTCCCCAAGCGAGAACCATCTGGGGATCTTGCCCTCGCTGCCGGTGTTCGCCGCCGTACCGCCAGCCGGTCCGGGGTCGTGGCCGATGCTGAGCTGGCTGATCGCGGGCGTGCTCGCCGGGACATCAGCGGGCTTCATCGTGGTGAGAGCGCGCCCGCGGGGCCGGGCCGACGAGACCGCGCTCGCGGGTGGGCTGGCGGGAACCGCCTCCGGCGTGCTGATCGTGCTCGGCGGGGCACTCGGCAACGGCTCCCTCGGCAACGCCCGCATGGCCAGCATCGGGGTCCGGCTGGATCTATTGGCCATCCTGGCCCCGACGCTGCTCGGCATCTCGGGCTTGGTGACCGGGGCGCTGCTTGGGCTATTCCTTCGGCCCCAGCCCGAGGCTCAGGAGGCACAGGAGACCGGCGAGACCGGCCCCGATCCCGCCGGAGAGGACACCCAACCCCTGGCGCTATCGGGCGCCGATGGCGAAGACCACTAAGCTGGTCGCCGTGGGCTTGCGCGTAATCGTTTTGGTGTCGGGCTCGGGCACTCTGCTACAGGCATTGCTGGACGCGGTCGCGGCGGGTGATACCGGTGCCGAGATCGTCGCCGTCGTCGCTGACAAGGAAGACTGTCCTGCTCTAGAACGCGCACGGAGGGCGGGAATCCCGGCCATCGGCCACCCGCTGGCCAGGGGAGCCGACCGGGATGCCTGGGATGACAGGCTGGCCGCCCTGCTGAGCCAGTACTCGCCCGACCTCATCGCATCAGCCGGTTTCATGAAGCTATTGGGACGCCACGTGCTCGGCCGCTTCGGTGGGCGCATCATCAACACCCACCCCGCGCTGTTGCCGAGCTTCCCGGGGATGCATGGCCCAAGGGACGCGCTGGCCTATGGCGTCAAGGTGAGCGGGGCGACCGTCTTCTGGGTCGACGAGGGAGTCGACACCGGACGGATCCTTTCTCAGGAGGCGGTGCCGGTCCTGGATGGCGACACCGTCGAGGAACTTCACGAACGAATCAAGGTAGTCGAGAGGCGGCTGCTGGTTGATGCGGTGCGGACCTTGGCCGCACAGAAAGGGCGATGATGGAACGACTGCCGATCCGGCGTGCGCTGGTCAGCGTCTATGACAAGGCTGGCCTGGGTGAATTGGGCCGGGCGCTCGCCGAAGCGGGCGTCGAGGTGGTCTCCACCGGGTCCACGGCCAAACTGCTCGCGGCCGCGGGGGTCCCGGTGACGGAGGTCAGCCAGGTGACCGGCTTTCCCGAATGCCTCGACGGCCGGGTCAAGACGCTGCATCCTGGGGTGCACGCCGGGATCCTGGCCGATCGTCGCCTAGAGGACCATGTGCGTCAGCTGGACGAGCTCGGTATCGCGGCCTTCGACCTAGTGGTGAGTAATCTCTATCCCTTCGCCGCGACGGTGGCCAGTGGCGCCGGGGCTGAGGCCTGCATCGAGCAGATCGACATCGGGGGACCGGCGATGGTGCGCGCGGCGGCCAAGAACCACGCCTCGGTCGCGATCGTCACCTCTGTGGCGCAATACCCTGAGCTGAAGGCGGCGCTGGCCGAGGGCGGTTACACGCTGGCCCAGCGCCAGCGTCTCGCCGCGGAGGCGTTCCGCCACACCGCGACCTACGACGTGCAGGTCGCGGGCTGGATGGGTGCCGCGGTCAGCGACACCAGCGAAGGCGATGGTTTCCCCGCCTGGGTCGGGATGACCTGGGACAAGGTCAGCCCGCTGCGCTACGGGGAGAACTCCCACCAGGCCGCGGCGGTCTACCGCGACGGCGCCCGCCCGGGCGGACTCGCCCAAGCGATCCAGTTGCACGGCAAGGAGATGAGCTACAACAACTACGTGGACGCCGATGCCGCCCGGCGGGCAGCCTACGACTTCGCCGATCCGGCCGTGGCGATCATCAAGCACACCAACCCGTGCGGCATCGCCGTGGGCCACGACGTGGCTGAAGCCCACCGGCTCGCCCACGCTTGCGACCCGCTCAGCGCCTTCGGCGGGGTGATCGCCACCAACTGCGAGGTCAGCCTGGAGATGGCTGAACAGGTCGCTGAGATCTTCACCGAGGTGATCGTGGCCCCGGGATATGCCGACGGGGCCCTCGAGGTACTGAGCCGCAAGAAGTCCATCCGGGTGCTGGTATGCGAACCGGCCACGAACTCCGGAGTCGAAATACGTCCCATCGATGGTGGGGCGCTGCTGCAGCAGCGCGACGGGCTGGACGCCGAGGGCGACCACCTCGCGAACTGGACCCTGGTCGCTGGCGACCCGGCCGATGCCGACACCGCTAGGGATCTGGTCTTCGCCTGGAAGGCCTGCCGCTCGGTGAAATCGAACGCCATCTTGCTGGCTCACGACGCTGCGTCCGTGGGCATCGGCATGGGCCAGGTCAACCGTGTCGATTCCTGCCGCCTCGCCGTGGAACGCGCAGGCGAGAGGGCGGCCGGTGCGGTCGCCGCCTCCGACGCATTCTTCCCCTTCGCGGATGGGCCGCGGGTGCTGCTGGACGCAGGGGTGCGGGCCATCGTGCAGCCGGGAGGCTCGGTTCGGGACCAGGAAACCATCGACGCTTGCGCGAACGCCGGAGTGACGCTGTACTTCACCGGTACCCGCCACTTCTTCCACTGACGAGGAGACGGACTATGACCGCAGTCAAGATGGCCGGGGTAGCGCTGGCGAGGCTCGTGAAACAGGACCTGCGCTCCCGAGTTGAGGCGCTGCGCGCTCAAGGCATCGTGCCGGGGCTGGCTACCGTGCTGGTCGGAGACGACCCGGGTAGCCACTCGTATGTGGCTGGCAAGCACCGGGACTGTGCCGAGGTGGGCATCAAGAGTATCCGGGTGGACCTGCCAGCGGACGCCTCAAAGGCTCGGGTCTGTGAGGAGATCCAAAGGCTCAACGAGGACCCGGCCTGTACCGGCTATATCGTGCAATTGCCGCTGCCAGGACACCTCGACGACAACTGGGCCCTGGAACAGATCGACCCCGGCAAGGACGCCGACGGCCTGCACCCGGTCAACCTGGGACGCCTGGTGCTGGGCGTGCCGGGTGCGCTGCCTTGCACTCCGCGGGGCATCGTCGAGTTGCTGCGCCACTACGAGGTCGAGCTGGCGGGCGCGCATGTCGTGGTGGTCGGCCGCGGCACCACGGTGGGGCGTCCCCTCGGGCTGTTGCTGACCCGCAAGAGCGAGAACGCCACCGTCACGCTGTGCCACACCGGGACGCGGGACCTGGCGGCCCACACCCGCCAGGCCGACATCGTGGTGACGGCGGCTGGGCGTCCTGGCATCGTGACCGCCGACATGCTCTCTCCGGGGGCGGTGTGCGTCGATGTCGGCATCACTCGCACCGAAGCCGGCCTGGTGGGTGACCTCGACCCGAGCGTGTGGGAGGTGGCCTCCAAGGTCGCGCCAACACCCGGTGGGGTCGGCCCGATGACCCGGGCCATGCTGCTCAAGAACGTCGTCGACGCCGCGGAATCCGGCCTGCCGTGACAGCGACCGGCCCCGAGCCCCCCGAGATGGACCGGACCCGGCTGGGCACCAGGGTGCTGGACCAGTGGCCGCTGGTGACGGTGCTTGGGGTGATGTGTGGCGGCGCTGGAATCGCGGCGACAGGGCACTGGCGCTGGGCCTCCTTCATCCTCGGGTGCGGGGTCAGCCTGGCCGCTTTCTGGAGGCTGGTGCTCCCGGCCCGGCTGATCGGCTTGCTGGCCGTGCGTTCCCGCTGGTTCGATGTGGCGGTGACCGGGCTGATGGGCGTCGGCATCGTCGTGCTTGCCCTGATCGTGCCACCGATGAGGCCGCGATGAGGGCGCTGATCCTTGGGGGCACCGCCGAGGCCCGAGAACTGGCAAGGGAACTGGCGGGGGCAGGGCTGGACTTCCTGTCCTCCCTGGCCGGGAGGGTCACCACCCCCCGGCTGCCGGTGGGACAGGTGCGCATCGGCGGTTTCGGCGGAGTCCAGGGACTGCGGGATTTCCTGGCCGCGGAACGGATCACCCATGTAGTGGACGCGACGCACCCCTTCGCGACCCGGATGAGCGCCAACGCGAGGCAGGCCTGCTCGGCCGCCGCCGTGCCGCTGATGCGCTTCGCTCGCCCGGGCTGGGCCAGCCGGGCGGACGCGCGGGAGTGGCACTGGGCTCGGGGACTGGATGAGGCTCGGGAACTGGCCGAGGGATTGGGGGAGCGGCCCTTCCTCACGACCGGTCGCCAGACCCTGCCCGCGTTCGGGGCCTGGGCGGATCGTGAGGTCCTGGTGCGGGTCGTGGAGCCGCTGAACGGGGAGCCCCCGAGGAGGTGGACGGTGATCCGGGACCGGGGTCCCTATTCCCTGGAGGGGGAGCTGGCGCTGCTGCGTGAGCACCGGGTCGACGTGCTGCTGACGAAGGATTCCGGTGGGTCCTACACCTCGGCGAAGCTGGACGCCTGCGCTCAGCTGGGCATCCCGCTGGTGGTGCTCCGGCGCCCGGATGAGACCGAGGTGGGCTCGGTGGGCTCGGTGGCGGAGGTCCTCGCCTGGCTCACCGGCTGATCGGGGGCCCAGCCAGAATCCGGGCGATATCAGCGACGCTGCGAGGCCACTGCCGAGGGGTGATCCCCAGCGAGTCCAACAGCGCCACCTGCCAGGGCAGGACTAGAGCGGAGGCGGAGACTAGCTCTGGGTCGGTCAGGATCTTCGTGACCGGTCCCAGACGCACCCCGCCGCCCCCGACGATCGCGGCCTCGTCGGCCCACTCCCAGGCCAGCGCCACATCGTGGGTGCTCAGCACCACCGATGTTCCCGCCTGTTCCATCGCCTCCAAGGTGTGCAGCATGGCCGTGACTCCGGCCGGATCGAGCCCCGCGGTGGGCTCATCCAACAGCAGCACATCGGGTCTCATAGCGACCGCACCGGCGATGGCGACGCGCTTGCGCTGGCCATAGGACAGGTGGTGAATCGGCCGCTGCGCCAGTTCGGAGATGCCGAGCAGATCGCAAGCCTGCCTCACTCGCTGTTCGACTTCCTCGCGGTCCAGCCCAAGGTTGAGCGGCCCGAATGCGACATCGGAGGCCACGTCCCCGGAGAACAGCTGATCGTCGGGATCTTGGAGCACCAGCTGAACCCGCTGGCGGTGAGCCCTCAGCCCGGCCCGGTCATAACTGAGCACTCCCGCCGCGGTGACGACCTGTCCCGATTGGACGGGCAGCGCTCCCGAGAGGGACTTCAGCAGGGTCGTCTTGCCCGAACCGTTGGCGCCGAGCAGCGCCAGGCGCCGTCCCTGTCGCACCTCCAGCGTCACCTCGCGTAGCACCCCGGGCATCGTGGGGTATCCGGCCTCTACTCCCCGAGCGGCGAGCCTGATGCTCATCGTCCCCACCATCCCACCAGAACCACAGCGGCCGCGAGCACGTTGGCTGCCGCGATACCCCACACGAAGCGGGCCGAGACCGCGGTTGAGGGGCCGATCGCGACGAGTTCGCCGGTACCGCCGCGTCCCTCCAATCCGGACTCTAGACGGCGGGCCCGGTCCCATGCCGACAGGAATACCGCGGCCAGCAACTGGCCAACGGAGGTTAGGGCCCGGGACCAGGAGGCGTAGCCAAGCCGCGCCTCCTGGGCGCGGCGGATCGCGCTGGCCCGGGACCACAGCAGAAAGATCATGCGATAGGTGCTGGCGGCGATGTCGACCAGCACTCCCGGAACGCCGATTCGGCGCAGTCCCGACAA
Source organism: Propionibacteriaceae bacterium (assembly GCA_030528545.1). Next base: position 32,806 of record JAUMYR010000004.1, on the reverse strand, counting down.
CAGTTCGCTCATCGGGCAGGTGGCGGCCAGGAGCAGAGCCGCGGCGGTGACGGCGAAGGCCCGGGCGAGAACCGTCGCGGCTGAAGACAAGGACTCGGCGGTGACGTAGAAAGGGCCGAGACGGGCCAGGGGGTTCGACGCCTCACCCAGACCGACCGCGATCGCTAGGCCGCCCATACCGATGAAGGCCCACGGGGCCGCGACGGACCTGGCGTAGAGCCGAGGCGGCACCCGCGCCGCACCCAGGGCCACTCCCACCACCACTGCGAGAACCCCCAAACCGGACCACCAGGACCCCGCCAGCAGCCCCCAGAGGGCCAGGCTCAGGGCGAGCGAGGACCTTTCGGCGACGGAACGAGACCGCCACGGGCTGGCCCAGGCGGTCTCGTCCAGTGTGGCTCGCACCTAGTCGGTCTTCGCGGCGAACTTACTCTTGGCCCGGAACCAGCCGAGCACGAAACCGAGGGCTCCGGCGCCCAGGGCCGCTTGCAACGCGAAGAGCCCGGATTCCACCTCGCCGGATTCGGGACTGAACAGCGACTCGAACCAGGGCTGGTATCCGGTCTCGGTGATGGCCTCGGTGGCGGCGGCATCCGTGCCACCGAATTCGGTGCCCGAGACGAAGTGGTGACCGAGCGCGAAGCTGATCGCGAACAGCACCGCGATGGCGGCGAGGATGGCGACGGTGACACCAGCCCCAACGCGCTTGTTTCCGGTGATCTCAGACATGAGCGGCCTCCTTACCGAACACTCCCAGGCTGGTCAGCTCGGGCTTAGCGTAGGCGGCCAAGGCGCGAAACAGCAGCACCCCGATCAGTCCCTCAACGATCGCCAGGGGGATCTGGGTCAGGGCGAAGAGGCTGCTGAACTTGGCCAGCGCACCGGTGAAACCGGACTCTGGATCGGGGTGGGCCAGTGCCAGCTGCACCGAGGTACACACATAGGTCGATAGGTCGGCGATCGCCATGGCCACGAATACCCGCACCGCGAAGGGTGCAGCCTTGAGTGCGGCGTAACAGGCATAGCCGAGCCATGGGCCAACGATCGCCATACTGAACACGTTGGCGCCGAGAGTGGTGATACCGCCGTGGGCCAGCAGCAGGGCCTGGAAGACCAGCACGATGGTCCCAAGGAAGGCCATGACCGGGGGACGGAACAGGATCGCCCCGGCCCCGGTGCCCGTCGGGTGCGAGGAGGACCCGGTGACCGAGGGCAGCTTGATGGCGCTCATGACGAAGGTGAAGGCACCGGCGGCGCCAAGCAGCATCTTGGCCTCCGGGTTCTTCCTGACGATGCGGATCGCTTCGCGGGCACCGTAGACGACGAAGGGTGCGGCGGCGACGGTCCACGCGGCGGCGTGGAGTGGGGGCAAGAAACCCTCAGATATGTGCATGGATAGCACCTGACCTTTCCAGGATGACGCGTCCTGCTTGATGGTTCGACCCGTCCGGTCAGTTCCTGGCTTCGTCTTGCGACTCACAGTGGCGCGACCGCCCCGGATTCTCACCGGGTTCCTGCGCCGAACGGGCTCCTGACTCACCCTAACCCACCTGGTCCCGGCCGGTCAGCGCAACGTCCACGATCCGGCCATGGCCTCACGGCCCGGAC
>JAUMYR010000004.1:24809-31098 GCA_030528545.1 Propionibacteriaceae bacterium | reverse complement strand
CGAGGGATCCCCCGAACACAGCCGTGCCACGTCCTTGCCCGCGGCGTGCGCGCGGACCAGGATCTCGGTGATCTCGTCCAGGTTGAGGTACTGGGTGTCGATGAGTTCGGCCCCCGCCGGGCAGTGGCTGAGCACCTCGGCGTCCAGATAGGTGCCCGCGTAGAGGCAGACCGGGGAGGAGTTGAGCAGGCGCACCGCGCGCAGCGTCAGTAGGTCGGCGGCACCCGGACCGGCGCCGATGAAGTGAACGGTCATGAGATGTCCTCCGGTTTCACGGTTGCCCAGTGGGTGACGGCCCGGGCGGGTGTCCACGATAGGTAGCGGCCGAGGGGCTCGGCCCGTTCCACGCCGATCCGGCGAAGCTCCCCGCCATAGCGGGCCCGGGCAGCTATCAGCAGGGCCTCGGAATCCAGCGTCACGGTGTGCACCACGAGGCGGCCGCCGGGACGCAGCCGGGCATAGGCCTCGTCGATGAGCTCCGATGAGACCCCGCCGCCGATGAAGACGGCGTCGGGGTCGGGCAGTTCGGCTATGACATCGGAAGAGGGCCCCAGCTTGACCTTGACGTTGACCGCGCCGACGTTGAGGGCGTTGCGCCGGATTCTGTCGGCGCGAGCGGCGTCCCGTTCCACCGCGAGTGTGCGGCAGGTGCGATGGTGCAGCGCCCACTCGATCCCGACGCTGCCAGCCCCCGCGCCAAGATCCCACAGGGTCTGGCCAGGCATGGGCCGGAGGGAGGCCAGGGCGATCACCCGCAGTTCCCACTTGGTGAGCTGGCCGTCGTTGTCGAATACGGCATCCGGAAGCCCGGGGCTGGTGCCGAGAGCCGGGCCGATCTCACCGAGTTCCACCGCGACGATGTTGAGCGGAGAGCCAGTCTCGGCCTGCCAGTCCGCGGCGATGCCGCTGGTCACGACCTCGTGGTCGGTGCCGAGGTCGGCCAGGACCGTCATCCGGGCCTCCGGCCAGCCCGACGCGACCAGTTCGTCGGCGACCCGGGCCGGGGTGTCGGCGTCCGGGGAGAGTAACAGGACGCGGCGTCCGGGAGTGAGGTGGCGGCGCAAGGCGGCGGCGGGAGAGGTCAGCAGGCTCACGATCTCGGTCTGTTCGCTCGACCAGCCCAGGCGGGCGCGGGCCAGCGTCACCGATCCGACGGCGGGCCGCACCCGGACGGCGGCGGCGCCGAAATGGCGGATCAGCGTCGTGGCGATCCCGGCCTGCAGCGGGTCACCGGTCGCCAGGACCACGATCCGGGCCTCATCCCGGTCGGCGAAAAGGGCTGGCAATCCGGCCAGCAGAGGACTCGGCCAGGCCTGACGCGGTGCTGTGAAACGTTCGGGAAGCAGCGCGAGCAGGCGCGGGGAAGAAACGATCTTGTCGGCTGCCGCCACGATCGCGGCGGCCTCGTCGTCTAGGCGCCCGTCAGCGCCCACCCCAATCACATCGATCACGGGCCCAGCCTAGGGGATCGGGGCCTGACCAGGTGACGAGGGCGTCGCGCCCCGGCTCGGTGCGCGCTGGCCACGGGACGCAGGGTTGCGTGAGAGGCTACGGTGTCTCCGTGACTGATTTTGATGAACTGGCGGAGACCTGGGACGAGGAACCGAAGCGACTGGAACGCACGAGGGCCATCACCGGGGAGATCCGCCGCAGGTGCAGACTCGGGGCCGAGGTGTCGGTGCTGGAGATCGGCGCCGGAACCGGCGCGATCGGCCGCGGCCTCGCCGCAGAGGTCGGCCCGGTCGTCTTGCTGGATTCCTCAGAGGCCATGATCGGGGTCGCCCGCCGCCGCATCGCCGAGGAAGGCCTGCATCAGGTGAAGGCCGTGCACGGAGGGCTGGACGAGGTCAACGGCCACACCTATGACCTGCTGATCGCCTCCATGGTGTTACACCACATGGATGACACCGATGCCGCGCTGGGGCGCTTCGCCAGCCTGCTCGCCGATGGCGGTCAGGTCGCGATCGCCGATCTGGACTCCGACACCGAGGGCGAGTACCACAGCGAAGGATTCAACGGATATCACGGCTTCGACCGGGAGGAGCTGGGACAGGCTTTGTCGCGGGCGGGATTCGGCGATCTCGAATGGAGCACGGTCTTCCACGTGACCAAGACCGTCGCCGATGGCCAGGAGCGGGTCTTCCCGATCTTCCTGGTCACCGCCCGCAAACTGGGCTGAGGGATCGCAGGAAACGGTGGGCGAGTAGGCACCCGGTGCCGGGGAGTGCGATACTGGCTCACGTCCGCGAGGAATCCGGTGCGAATCCGGAACGGTCTCGCCACTGTGAGCCTTAGGGCAAGTCAGGTCGTCGCGGACGAGATTACCACTACCGGCGAGCGTAGTCACTCGCCAGGAGGATTCGATGCAGCAGTTCCCGTTCACCGCGATCGTCGGCAGCGCCGACATGGCGTTGGCCCTGCAACTCACCGCGATCTCGCCAGCCATCGGCGGGGTTTTGGTCCGAGGCGAAAAGGGCACGGCGAAATCGACCATGGTCCGTGCCCTGGCCGCGGTCCTGCCGAACGAGGACGTGGTCACCGGCTGTCGCTTCGGCTGCGACCCCGCGGCCCCCGACCCCTCCTGCCCCGATGGCCCGCACCCGGCAGACGCTGCCTCGGCCAGCCAGCCCGCGCGCCTGGTGGAACTGCCGGTCGGGGCGACCGAGGACCGGGTCACCGGATCCCTCGACGTGCGTAAGGCTCTCGCGTCCGGGCAGACGACCTTCGCTCCGGGGCTGCTCGCGGCCGCCCACCGTGGCATTCTGTACGTGGACGAGGTCAACCTGCTGCACGATCACCTCGTCGATCTGCTGCTGGACGCCGCGGCCATGGGCCGCAATACCGTCGAGCGCGATGGCATCTCGGCTAGCCACGCCGCCCGGATCGTTCTGGTCGGGACCATGAACCCCGAGGAGGGGGAGCTGCGGCCCCAGCTGTTGGACCGCTTCGGCCTGACGGTCGAGGCCGCAGCCTCCCGCGAAGTGTCCGAGCGCACGGAGGTCATTCGGCGCCGCCTCGCCTTCGACGCCGACCCTGCCGGGTTCGCGGCGGGTTTCGCCGAATCCGAGGCCGCCCTGACCAAGCGCATCGTCGCCGCCCGCGCACTGGTCGCCCGGGTGGAACTGAGCGAGTGGGCGCTCACCAAGATCTCGACGGTGTGCGCCGGGTTCGAGGTGGATGGGCTACGCGCCGACATCGTGACCGCCCGCGCCGCCATGGCCCACGCCGCGCTGGAGGGACGCACCCACATCACTCGCGAGGACATCCGCACCGCGGCCCGGCTGGCGCTGCCGCACCGCCGCCGCCGCAACCCCTTCGACGCTCCCGGCCTCGACCTGGACCTGCTCGACGAATTGCTCGGAGACGACGAACCAGACCCCCCGGCTCCCGAGCCCGAGCCGGAACCAGAGCCGCCGATGCCCCCGCCGCCCGCCCCGCCCAGTGACCCACCGGGTGAGTCCGGGGACAGCGAGGCCGGGCCCAGCCAGCCCGCCGCAGGCCCAGCGGTGGCCCCGAGCGGGGTCGCGGAGGCGGCCAAGCCGTTTCGTCCGCGCGAGCTGAAGGTGCGCGGGGTGGGTTCTGGGGCTCCGGGACGCCGCAGCCGAGCGATCACGACCTGGGGCAGGACCGTCGGGGCCGCCAACGCAGATGGCCGTGTCCACCTGGTCGCGACGCTGACCGCTGCCGCGCCACACCAGACGCCGGGCACACCGGTGAGGTTCCGGCCCGAGCACGTGCGCACCGCGGTGACTCAGGGTAAGGAGTCCAACCTGATCCTCTTCGCCGTGGACGCCTCCGGCTCCATGGCGGCTCGCCGCAGGATGGGCGAGGTCAAGACGGCCGTGCTGAGCCTGCTCATGGACGCCTATCAGCGTCGCGACCGGGTGGGACTGGTGACCTTCCGGGGTGCCGAGGCGTCCCTGGCCTTGCCTCCGACCCGATCCGTGGAGGCCGCGGCCCGGTGTCTGGCGGACCTTCCCCATGGCGGACGCACACCGCTGGCCGAGGGGCTGACCGCCGCGGCTCACACCCTTCAGGTGGAACGTACCCGGGACCCGAACCAGCGCGCCCTGGTGGTGCTGGTCACCGACGGCCGGGCCACGGCCGGGGAGAACGCTCTAGCCAGAGCGCGCGAGATCGCCGATGCCTGGAGCGGGCTGGGTACCGACACCATCGTCATCGATTGCGAGTCCGGCCGCTTCCGGATGGGGCTCGCCGCCGATCTGGCCTCACGGATGGGTGCCGACTACCTCCCGCTGACCGAGGTCGTGGCTCAGCAACTGGTCGATGTCGTCCGCTCCGCCACCGCCCCCGAACTGAAGAGGACCGCCTGATGGCCAGGGGAGAGACCCCGGTCGCGGCCAACGACGGGCTCACGACGAGGCAACGCCGGAACCGGCCCCTGCTGATGGTTCACCAGGGCCAGGGCAAGGGGAAGTCGACCGCGGCTTTCGGGCTAGCCCTGCGCGGGTGGAATCAGGGCTGGAGCATCGGGGTTTTTCAATTCGTGAAATCCGCGAAATGGCGGGTGGGGGAGCAGACCGCTCTGGAGGCACTCAACCGGGTGCACGCCGAGACCGGTCAGGGTGGCCCGATCGAATGGCACAAGATGGGTTCCGGCTGGTCGTGGGCGCGCAAACAAGGTACCGAGGAGGACCACGCGGCCGTCGCCAGGGAGGGTTGGGAGGAGATCAAGCGTCGCCTCGCCGAACAGACCCACCAGCTGTATGTGTTAGACGAGTTCGCCTATGTCATGAAGTGGGGATGGGTCGATATTGCCGATGTGGTCCAGACTCTGGCGGGGAGACCCGGCTACCAGCACGTGGTGATCACCGGCCGCAACCCCGCACCAGAGGTGGTCGAGATAGCTGATCTGGTGACCGAGATGACCAAGATCAAACATCCCTTCGACGCCGGTCAGAAGGGCCAGAAGGGCATCGAGTGGTGACTGGAGGAGAACCCGGCACACATCATCTGCCGCGGGTCCTGGTCGCGGCCGCGGCGTCCGGCCAGGGCAAGACGACCATCGCGGTCGGCCTGATGGCGGCGCTGGCCCGCAGCGGGCTTGAGGTCTGCCCGGGCAAGGTCGGGCCGGACTACATCGATCCTGGCTATCACGCCCTGGCCACCGGCAGAGCCGGGCGCAACCTCGATCCCTGGCTGGTCGGCGAGGAGCGCATCCTCGGCCTCGTGCTGCACGCGGCCCAGACTCCGGCGCCAGCCGACATCGCCATCATCGAGGGAGTCATGGGCCTGTTCGATGGGCAACTCGGCACCGACGGGTTCGCCTCAAGCGCCCACATCGCCAGGCTGACCCGCAGCCCCGTCGTGCTGGTCCTCGACATCTCTTCGGCCTCCCGGACCATCGGTGCGACGGTCGCCGGAATGAAGGCCTTCGCCCCCGACCTGGATATCGCCGGGGTCATCCTCAACAAGGTCGGATCGCCCCGCCACGCGGCCGAGGTACGCCGCGCCGTCGAGAGCGTCGGCGTGCCCGTGATCGGCACGCTCCCCAGGGACGCCGGGGTCAGTGCCCCCTCCCGTCATCTCGGGCTGATCCCGGCGGCCGAGCGTCCCGAAGCCGCGGCCCGGCTGAACCGGCTCGCCGAACAGGTCGCTGAGTACATCTGCCTGGACACCTTCCGCGAGATCGCCCGGAGCGCGCCGCCACTGACCGGACACCCCTGGAGGCCGCCTTCGGCACTCACCGGAAACCGGCCGGTGGTCGCGGTGGCCGGTGGGCGCGCCTTCACCTTCCGCTATGCCGAGACCGATGAGATCCTCAGCGGCCTGGGATGTGAACCAGTGGTCTTCGATCCGGCGCTGGACGATTCGCTGCCCGCCGGTACTCGGGGCTTGTATCTCGGCGGCGGGTTCCCGGAGATGCACGCCAGGTCCCTCGAATCCAATACGCGGCTGCTCTCCGAGATCCGTGACGCCGTCGCCTCCGGGATGCCGACCGTCGCCGAATGCGCCGGGCTGCTCTACCTGTGCCGGGCGGTCGACGGCCATGGGTTCGTCGGGGCGGTTCCGGCCGAGGCGGCGATGCACCCGAGGCTGGTGCTCGGTTATCGCGAGGCCCGGCTGGCCTCCGATAGCGTCCTTGGGCCGTCTGGTGAGCTGGTGCGCGGGCACGAGTTCCACCGCACCCGCACCTCACCTCCGGCCGGGCAGCGTCCGGCCTGGTCCTGGGAGGGTGCGGGGGAGGGCTTCGTCTTGGACCCCGCGGGCCGGGGCGACGGCAGCCTGCACGCCTCCTATCTGCACGTGCATTGGGCCGGCCACCCCA
>JAUMYR010000004.1:15174-24709 GCA_030528545.1 Propionibacteriaceae bacterium | reverse complement strand
ACCGCCAGGCTCGGGGCCTATCCGAACCCAACCCAGGCCAGGGAGGCACTGGCCCGCCAGCACCGGGTGGCCCCCGAGATGGTGTTGCCGTGCGCGGGTGCCGCGGAGGCCTTCACCCTGATCGCTCAGGCCATCGGCGGACGCGCCCTGGTCGTGCACCCCCAGTTCACCGAGCCCGAAGCCGCTCTCCGCCGTGCCGGGCGCGAGGTGACCCGCCACGTGTTAGCTGCCCCCTTCGGGCTGCGTCCAGAAGAGGTCGAAGCGGCGGACTTGATCCTCGTGGGGAACCCGACCAACCCGACCGGGGTGTTGCATGAGGCCGCCGCGCTGCGGCGGTTGCGGGCTGGCGTCCTGGTCGTCGATGAGGCTTTCATGGACGCGGTCCCCGGTGAGCCAGAGACGCTGATCGGTGGGGGCATGGATGGAACGCTGGTCTTGCGTTCGCTGACCAAGACCTGGGGGCTGGCCGGGCTGCGCGCGGGCTATGTCATCGGTGACCCGGCGTTGATCGCCGCGCTGGAATCCCAGCAGACCCCCTGGTCGGTCAGCACGCCCGCGCTCGCGGTCATGGATGCCTTGTCGACTCCGTCGGCGGTGAGGGAAGCCGGCGAGGCCGCGCAGGCCTATGTGCTGTGGCGCGATCACCTGAACCACGGATTGCGGCAACTCGGTATCGCTGCGATACCATCATGGGCGCCGTTCGTGCTTGCCCGGGTGGGAGAGGGGATCCACGGCGTGTTGCGCGAACGTGGTTTCGCGGTGCGCCGGGCCGATACTTTCCCTGGCCTCGACGGCTCCTATGTCAGGATCGCGGTCCGCGATCCGCACACGACAGACGCTCTATTACGTGAACTGCGCGCGATCAGGAGGGAACAGTATGCCGGGTGAAGTCATCCTGGTCGGTGGAGGGCCGGGCGATCCAGGACTATTGACCCTCGCCGGGCTGGCCGCACTCAAGAGCGCGGACGTCATCGTCTACGACAGGCTGGCCCCACTCGCGGTGCTGGATGAGTGCCCGGGGGAGAAGATCCCGGTGGGCAAGGTGCCTCGTGGGCCCTTCACCCCTCAGGAGGCCATCAACGAGATGCTGGTCAGGCACGCTCGTGAGGGCAAGAAGGTGGTCCGGTTCAAGGGAGGGGACTCCTTCGTCTTCGGCCGTGGCGGCGAGGAGTGGGACTACTGCCTCGCTCACGGCGTCAAGGTCAGCACGGTGCCTGGGGTCACCTCGGCGGTCGCCGTGCCGGAGCTGGCTGGAATCCCGGTTACGCATCGTTCGCTGACTCAGGGGTTCATCACGGTCTCTGGCCATGTCGGCCCCTCCCACCCAGAGTCCACGGTCAACTGGGCCGCGCTGGCTCAGGCCAACCTCACCATCGTGATCCTCATGGGTGTGCAGGCCTTGCCGGAGATCACCGCCGAACTGGTCGCCTCCGGGCTCGACGCCGCCACCCCGGCCGCCGTGATCGCCGATGGTGGGCTGGCGAGCCAGCGCGTGGTGCGTTCCACTCTCGGCCAGATCGCCGAAGCCGCCCGGCAAGCCGAGATCCGCCCCCCGGCCATCACCGTCATTGGAGACGTGACCACCGCACTGAAGGAGTTGCCATGATAGTTCCCCCCAATGCCGACGTTCACGCCGAGGCGCTCGCCCGGCTCGACGGCCTCGCCAAACCTCTGGGCGCCCTCGGGCGTCTTGAGGAACTCGGTGCCTTCATCTCGGCCTGCCAGGGCGAATGCCCGCCCCGGCCCCTGGACAATGTCCGCGCCGTGCTGCTGGCCGGGGACCATGGAGCCGTCGCCAACGGGGTCGCCTCCTATCCCAAGGAGGTGACGGTGGCGATGGTGCACGCGCTGTTGAACGGGGTGGCAGGCATGAGCGTGCTCGCCGCCCAGCACGGCGTCGGGATGAGGGTCCTCGACATCGCGGTGGACGCCGACCTGGACGTTCCAGCCGAAGTCACCGAACACAAGCTGCGCAAGTCCTGCGGTTCCATCGATCGCGAGGACGCGCTGAGCGTGGCCGAGTGTGAGCAGGCGCTCGCGACCGGGGCCACCATCGCGGAGCAGGAGGCACAGGCCGGAGCCCAGCTGCTGATCGTCGGCGACCTGGGGATCGGCAACACCACGCCAGCCGCGGCACTGATCGCCTCCCAGCTGGGTTTACCGGCCGGGCAGGTGACCGGGCGCGGCGCCGGGCTCAGCGACGAGGGCCTGGCCGCCAAGACCGGCTTCGTCCAGCGGAGCCTGGAGCGCACGGCAGCTCTCACCGATCCGGTGCATCGGCTGGCCGCGCTGGGTTCGGCCGACCTCGCGGTCGCCGTGGGCATCTATATCGAGGCTGCCAGGCGAGGCGTGCCGGTGCTGCTGGACGGGGTGATCTCGGTCGCTGAGGCGCTGCTGGCGGAGGCGATCGCGCCCGGGGCGAAGGCGTGGATGATCGCCGGTCACCGCTCGGTCGAACCGGCCCAGGGCTTCGCCCTTGAGGCGCTGGGCCTGGAGCCGCTGCTGGACCTGCGGATGAGGCTGGGTGAGGGCAGCGGTGCGATGACGGCTCTGCCGCTGGTGCGTTCCGGTGTCGCGATCATCCGCGACATGGCGCTGCTGGCCGACCTCGTCGGATGAGCTGGACGCGGGCGCTCGGGCTGGCGCTCGGATTCGCCGCTGATCGCGTTTTCGCAGACCCGGTCCGGGGCCACCCGGTCGCGCTGTTCGGGTCGGGCGCCAAGGCCCTTGAGGCACGGACCTATGCCGACTCCAGGGCGGCGGGGCTGATCCACGAGGCGGTGCTGGTCTCGGGGGTATGTGCGATCGGCGCTGTGATTGAGGCGCTGGGGGCGGGCCGGTCCCGGGGAAGCAGAGTGTTCTCCGTGGTGTCCACGGCGGCGGCCACCTTCGTGGTTCTCGGGGGCACCACGCTCGGGCGGGAGGCCGAGGCGGTCGCCGTCCGGCTCGAGGAGGGCGACCTGCCGGGAGCCCGGGTTCAAGTGGCGCGGATCGTCGGGAGACGGACGGCCGAACTCACCGGCACCGAGGTGGCCCGGGCGGCGGTGGAGACCGTGGCGGAGAACACCACCGATGCGGTGGTCGCACCGCTGGCCTGGGGCGCGCTGTTCGGGGTGCCGGGGCTGCTGGGCTACCGGGCCGTCAACACCCTGGACGCCATGGTCGGGCACAAGACGCGGCGATATCTCAATTTCGGGTGGGCGGCGGCCCGGCTCGACGATGCCGCCAACTGGGTGCCCGCGCGGGTGAGCGCTTTCCTGGTCGCGGCGGTTCGTCCGGGCCGCGCGCGAGAGGTCGCCACGGTGGTGGCCCGAGACGCTGGCCACCACCCCAGCCCCAACGCCGGTCAGGTCGAGGCCGCCTTCGCCGCGGCCCTCGGGGTGCGCCTGGGCGGAACCAATACCTACGATGGCAGCGTCGAGGACCGGGGCACGCTGGGGGAGGGCCGTGAGGTGGACTTCGCCGACATCCGGGCGGCGGTCCGGCTGTCGGCATCAGTCAGCCTGGCCGCGGGGGCCGGGGCTGCCATCTTCGCCTGGGCCCGGAGCCTACGCGGACGGCGCTGAACCGGCGATTCAGGTTTCCGGCTAGCCGGGTCGTTCCGGCCTGCCATCCGAGCCGAGGCCGCGGTGCGGCAAGACCGGGCGTGCTTTCCCGCCAGATGGTCCCATCCCGGCTGGGATGGGACCATGTCAGGGCGGCTGGGCCCGATGCCGAAACCGTGCAGCAGGCTAGGCCGAAGCAGTGCCCTTCAGCGGCCCTCGTCTTGGCGGCGGCGCCAGCGCTCTTCCATCTTCTCCATGAACTGCTGCACCGAATCGGCCTGTGACGGCGTGGACTGTTTGGGCGAGGAGGGCTTCTCGACGGGGTCGATGTCGTTGACGTGTTGCCAGGAGCTGATCGCGACGATGGCCGCAGCCAGCATGATGACGAAGCCGATGACGCTCACGATGGGGCTCACCTGCATCCCGGCGACGAGCGCCACGACGCCGAGGACGAAGCCCAGCCCCGCCAGGGCCGCGCGCTTCCGGTGCAGGGAGCGGGTGCCCGTGCCACGAAGGGCGTCGGCGAGTTGCGGGTCCTCTGCGGCCAGCGACGCTTCAAGCTGCGCGAGTAGGCGCTTCTCGTCCTCAGAGAGGGCCATCTGTGCCTCCTTGGCTCGTGTCTGGTGACCGTACTTCAAGTGTAGTCCGCCTGGACTGCCACAGCGAACGTGGCAGCAAGATCGCGACGATCCGGCGCCATCTCGGGGTGGCCGCGAGAAGGGCCGAGTTCAGCCGCCCAGCCAGTTCCGCGGCTGAGGGGTCGCAGCCGGGTGTGCGCGCGTAGCGGGAACGCTCGACCAGCAGCGCGAGCCTGGCCGCCTCCCGCGAGGCCTCGGGTGCCCTGGAGGCCAGGAGCGCGCCGCACTGGCGTGGGGACCCTCCTGGCCAGCCGAGGCCGGTATCGATGCAGGTCGCGCGAACCTCCCGCCAGGCGGCCTCGGCATCGCCCGCGGCCGCCCCCCGGAGGCGCTGGTGTCGTAGCAGGGCGCGGAGCCCGGCCGGTGTGAGCAGCACCGCGACGAGTGCCACCGCCAGCCCGAGCCAGCCCAGATTCAGCCCGCCATCGGGTCCGGCCACCGGGACCGGCGCCGCCGTGGCCGGGCTCGTTCCGGGTGGGGGGCTGGGCTGGGTGCTCGAAGCACCGCCCGGCGTCGGAGTGGGAGGGACCGGGCTCGGGGAATCGGGGGCCGGAGCCGGTGGCGGGAGCGGTGTCGGTTCGCCCGGTCCGGGCTGGCGGCTGACCGCTGCGGTCGGTTCGAACGCGACCCAGCCGAGCCCGTCGAGGTACAGCTCTGGCCAGGCGTGCATGTCGTGGGCGCTGACCGCCCAGGAACCGTCGTCGCGCTGGGTGCCCGGCAGGAAACCCACCGCGACCCGCGCCGGGATCCCCACGACGCGAGACATCGCGGTCATGGCCGTGGCGAAGTGGATGCAGTAGCCGGAGCGATCCTCGAACAGGAAACGTTCCAGCACACCGTAGCCCGCCCCGCCCGGGGCCGTGGTGTCGTAGCGGAACTGGTCCGGGTCGCGCAGGAAACGCTGGATCGCGACGGCCTTCTCTCCGGCGGTCTCGGCCTCCGCCGTGATCTGCTGGGCGAGCTGACGGATACTCTCGGGAAGGTCGGTGGGGATTTCCGCGGTGCGCTCGGAAGAAGCGGGATATCCGGCGCGGGCTTGGGCGATGTCCGTGGGGCTCGGTTCGCTCAGCAGCGAGGAGACCTCGTAACTCAGTCCGGAGGTGGCCGACCTGCGTCCGGCTCCGGTGGCCAGGATGGCGTGGCTGGTGGCGTCCCAGCCCCACTCCCCGGAGGCGTCATGGCTGATCGGGGCATAGGGAGCGGGAAGATATTCCGAGCCGAAGTCTTGCACCTGCACTCTGGTCCGCAGCGTCGCGTTCCCGGGGTGCCCGGGTGGGGCGCTCAGCCTCCCCGAGCGGATCTGGATGGTATCGAGCCGGGCACCATTGGCGTCCAGGACCGGGAGCGCGATCAGCCGCAGTCTCACGCCGATACCGGAGTCGGTGCTATAGGTGAGCAGCACAGGGTTACCCCTGCGATTCAGGTTGGCCGACAGATCGATCGACGGGTCGCCGAGCTCGATGGCCTGGGGTCCGGTGAAACGAGGCAGGGAGGCCCATCGGGTGACCGGGATCACCGGTCCCAGAGCCAGCGCGGATACCAGGGCCAAGGCGGTCACCAGGATGGCCGAAGAGAACCGGCCGCTTCCGCGAGGGCGTCTCTCCTCGTCGCCGGTGAGGCCACGGGCGGGGCTGGGCCGCGCCGCGGTGCTGGCGTAGAGGATCAGCGCATAGCCTGCCGCCAGGCTCGCCACGCTCCACCACGGGGGGCTGAGATCGGGGCCCAGCAGCGTCACCAGGAAGGGGACGCTCAAGACCCCGATGCTCCACCCCGGCTGTTCCAGCGTCGTGACTAGCAACTCGGTGATGATGTAGAGCCAGCCGATGAAGGCTAGCAACAGCCACAGGGCCGCCGGAGAGGCCGGCATGGGGGCCTGACTCATCTGGATGTGGCGAGATCCCTCGCTCACCAGCGCCTCGATGCGTCCGAAGAAGCCCTGGCTCAGCGCACCTTCGGGCTGCCACCGCAGGGACAGCGCCCCGAGCCACATGAGGAGTACCACCAGCTGGCCGATCCGCGCCAGGGAATCGCCGCCGCGGACCAGCCGGATCCCGATAGAGGTCGCGGCCAGGACGCCGAGGAGGACACAGGAATCGAGCCACCAGGCCGGATCGGAGGTGAGCAGGCCAAGAGTCGCGACGGGGGACAGGCTCGCCGCGGCGACCGCGAGCACCACCTTGATCTGGTTCATCTCAGGCCTCCGAGCCTGCGCCAGGCGGTGTCCACCGCCATGGCTGGCGGCACCGTCAGCGCGCGCCAGCCCAGGGAGCGGAAGACCTCGGCGGACGCGGCCGAGCCATCCACCAGCAGAGCCCACCTGGGGACGTGCCGGTCCGCGGCGATCAGCCGTGCCGCGTCGCCGGGAGCGATCCGTCCGAGTATCGCGATCCGGGCCGTCGCGGAGGCTGGGCCGGTGAACCGGAGCCCGGCCGTGGCTGAGAGCTGGGTCCGGGTCAGCGCTAGCAGGATGTCTTCCTTGCTGGCGGTGGGGTTGTCGTGGACCGGGACGGCGATCGGGCCACAGGAGTCGATGATCGTGACGCGGAAGCCCTGGTCGACGAGCCGCAGCGCGGCCGAGGCGGCCGCCGAGACCGCCCATTCGAAACGTTCCGGGGTGGCATAGGCCTGCGCCCTGGAATCCAGGAGAATCGTCGCTGATTCGTCGAAGGAGGAATCCTCCCGCCGCACCATGAGGGTGCCGTGTTTGGCGCTGGAACGCCAGTGGACGCGGCGCATCCCATCGCCGACGTTGTGCTCACGCACCAAGACGTCCTCGTGGCCGCTCACGGCGAGGTGGTGAGGGCGCTGCTCGCCGGCGGTGATACCGCTGGAACCGAGCCGCAGGGAGGGTAATTCGACGACATGGGGCAACACGGCGAGTTCGGCCTGGCCTTGGCACGAATGTTCACGCCTGGTGAGACCCAGTGCGTCCCCGGTGCGGAACCGGAGCGGTCCCACGGTGAAGATCCCGCGGCTGCGGGCCGGGATCCGGTAGCTGACCCGGCGGCGCCAGGGACCGGTCAGCCGGGTGGCCGCGAATCCCGGTCGCGGGCCAAGCTCAGGGGACAGCACCTCTTCGAACTCGGTGAGCATCGGGACCAGAGCGCGGCGCTGTTCCAGGCCGAGCACCACATCGATGTCCTGGCCTGGGGAGGTCCTAGCCGAACTCAGCCGCCGTTCGCAGGAGATGCTGGGCTTGGCTATCGCGCCGACCAGCAGAGCGGCGAGCGGGAACATGGTCAGCATGAGGGTCAGCGACAAGATCTGGCGTTCGCCGGCAGCCGCCGCCCCGCCGGAGAGGATCGCTCCCGTGATGAGTAGTGCCCGGCCGCGGCCGGTGAGGTGAGACCACCAGCGCACGGCTTCAGGCCCGATCGGGTACGGGAACCTGGCGGGTCAACCCTGCGATGAGCGATTCCGGAGAGCGGCGGGCGAGCTGGGCGTCCATGCTCGCAAGCACCCGGTGGGCGAGCACCGGGACCGCCAGTTCCGCGACGTCGTCGGGGATGACGTAGTCACGGTCGTTGAGCGCGGCCAGCGCGCGGGAGGCCGCCATGAGGTGCAGGCTGGCCCGGGGAGATGCGCCGAGCCTCAGGCTGGGAGCCTGCCTGGTCTGGGACACCACCGAGACGATGTAGTCGCGCACGGAGGGGGCCACATAGATCTGGCGCACGGCCTGGATCAGCACGGCGACGGTGTCGGCATCGGTGACCGGGGACAGGTCGGCCAGGGGATCGTGCTGGCCGTGATGGTCGAGCATCGCGATCTCGGAGGCTTTGGCCGGGTAGCCCATCTCAATGCGGGCCATGAACCGGTCGCGCTGGGCCTCGGGCAGGGGGAAGGTGCCCTCCATCTCGATGGGGTTCTGGGTGGCGAGCACCATGAACGGTGACTTCAGCCGGTAGGTGTTGCCATCCACCGAGACCTGGTGTTCGGCCATGGCCTCCAGCAGTGCGGATTGGGTCTTGGGGGAGGCGCGGTTGATCTCGTCGCCGACGACGATGTTGGCGAAGATGCCACCAGGCTTGAACTCGAACTGACGGGTCTCCTGGTTGAACACCGACACCCCAGTGACGTCGCTCGGCAGCAGATCCGGGGTGAACTGGATCCTGCGGACGCGACCGGCGATCGCGCGTCCCAGCGCCTTGGCGAGCATGGTCTTGCCGACCCCGGGGACGTCCTCGATGAGGAGGTGGCCGCCAGCGAGCAGGACCACTAGCGCGGTGCGGATCTGTTCGTCTTTGCCCTCGATCACGCTCGAGATACCGCGCTCAATGCGGCGAGCTATCGAGACGATCTCGTCCAGGGAGTGGGTCTGTGTCACGCCAGGCAGCCTATCCGGTTCGGTCAAAGAGGCGTTGACACGGCATTAATGGTCAGCGTGAGTGGGGGAAACTGGAGTATGGTGGTGCAGAATGGAGCAGAATGGGACTGTCTGGGAGCAGAAGGGAGGAACAGGCCATGGATTTTTTCGGCACGTTCACCCCGAAGCTCGACGACAAGGGCCGCCTGTTCCTGCCCGCGAAGTTCCGCGACGCCATGGCCGGTGGGTGTGTGGCGACCCTCGGTTTCGAGCGCACCATCGCGATCTATCCGCGGGCGGCGTTCGACCAGATGAACAAGGCCGTCAGCGCGTTGCCGCTCACCGTGGCGCGGAACCGGCACTTCGCTCGCATGTTCCGGGCCAATGCCCACGAGCAGACTCCCGACAAACAGGGACGCATCGTGCTGCCGCAGCACTTGCGCGACTATGCCCGGCTCGACCGGGAACTGGTGGTCAACGGCGGCGGACACCTGCTCGAGGTGTGGAACCTCGAACAGTGGGAGCAGTACTGCCTGGCCGCCCAGGAGTCCTACGCCGAGATGAACGACGAGATGTTCCCGAGCGACTTTTTCGCCTCCCACGAGGTGTTCGGATGATCTCTGTGGGCGCGGCGTGGCTTCGGTTCGGACCGGTTTCCTGGCGCAACTTCCCTGGTGCCAGGCGGCCGGTCCGAACCGAGACCTCGCCGCGTGCGCGGACCGAGGGGGTGATTCCATGACGGGGTTCACCGACCGTCATGACCCAGTGCTGACCGGCCGCATCGTCGAGTTGCTCTCACCGGCCCTGGAAGCCGAGGGCTCGGTCTATGTCGATGGGACGCTCGGCCTGGGCGGACACGCCGCGGCGATCCTTGAGGCCTGCCCGGGCGCCCGCCTGATCGGAATCGACCGGGACGCCGACGCGCTGGAGGTCGCCGGGGAGCGGCTCGCGCCCTTCGCCGGGCGGATCACTCTCGTCCAGGCCGTCTACGACGAGCTGCCCGAGGTGCTCGCCCGCTTCGGCGTCCCCCGGGTCCAGGCGATGCTGCT
>JAUMYR010000004.1:10210-15074 GCA_030528545.1 Propionibacteriaceae bacterium | reverse complement strand
CAGACCCTGAGCGCGGCGATCCCGGCTGCCGCCCGCAAGACCGGTGGGCATCCGGCCAAGCGCACCTTCCAGGCCCTGCGCATCGAGGTCAATCGTGAACTGGCCGCACTGGAGGCGGTGCTGCCCGCGGCCGTGGATGCGCTCGCGGTGGGCGGACGGCTGGCGGTTCTCTCCTACCACTCGCTGGAGGACCGGCTCGTCAAGGAGGTCTTCCGCCTAGCCTCCAGCGACCGCGCCCCGCGGGGGCTTCCGGTAGTTCCCGACGAGCTGGCCCCCCAGCTGGCTCTTCTCACCCGCGGAGCCGAGCGTCCGACACCCGAAGAGATAGACCTCAATCCCCGGGCCGCGGCTGCGCGGCTGCGGGCCGCTGTACGAATCAAGGAGGCACCATGAGCGCGCTACTAGCACCACTGCGCACGTCCGAGAAAGCAGAGCGTGACCAGCGTCAGCTGCGGGCGGTGCCGAAACTGTCCGCTCCTCGCTCCAACGTGCCGTTCCTGGTGCTCGCCTCCAGCGTGCTGGTATTCGGTATGGGCGGGGCGATCGTGTTGAACACCGTGATCGAGCAGCAATCCCGCGAGCTGTCGCAACTCCAGCGTCGGGCGGTCTCGCTGGCGAACCAGGAGGCCCTGCTCAACGCCCAGGCCAACAACCTGCGCTCGCCACGGGTGCTCGCGCTGCGGGCGGGAGACCTGGGCATGGTGGTCAACCCCAACCCGGTCTATATCCAGCTGCCCGCCGGAACCATCCTGGGCGAGCCGGTGCCGGTGACCGGTGAGGAGCTCGCGGGCATGAGGGGAAGCGACAGGTGAGCGCCTCCCGTCCCGCCCCCCGGCCCAGGCGTCGCAAGCTGCGCATCCCGGTCGCGTCCTCCGGCAAGCGGATCCGGATCTTCGCGGTGCTCCTAGCCGCGATCATGATGCTGAGCGCGCTGCGGGCCTTGCAGCTACAGGCCTTCGACCCGGCCGCCTATGCGGCCAAGGCTGAGGCCCAGATGAAGCACACGGTCCCGCTGGCCGCTCAGCGCGGGGAGCTGATCGACCGTAATGGCGTCGTCCTGGCCCAGTCGCAGCCAGCCGTCAAGGTGATCGCCGATCCCGAGATGATCAAGGTCAACGGGGCCGACTCCCGTTACCCGATGACCGACAAGCAAAAGGAGAAGGCCGCCCAGGCCCCCCAGGCCGTCGCCGAACTGCTCGCCCAGCATCTCGGCGGACGCGCCGAGGCCTATCTGCCCAACATCACGGTCGAGGGATCGAAGTACCAGATCGTGGCCCGGCGCATCCCGGCCTATGTTTTCGAACAGCTGCAGACCAGCCTGCGCGAAGGAGGCTGGTGGGGCATCCACTCCGAACCCGATCCGATCCGCAACTACCCGGCCGGTGCGGTCGCCTCCAATGTCGTCGGATACATCAACGCCGAGGGGGTGGGCAGCGGTCTGGAGTCGGCCCTCGACGAGAAGCTGAGCGGCGTGCCCGGGACGCAGACCTTCGAGGCGGCGCGGTGGGGACGCATCCCGCTCGGCACCAATGTGCTGACCCCAGCGGTGGATGGGACCTCCTACCGGCTGACCCTGGACTCCGATCTGCAGCTGATGGCCGAGCAGTCTCTCGCCTCGGGTGTGGCCCGGTCGAAGGCTGCCACGGGGACGGCGATCGTCATGAACGTCAAGACCGGAGAGATCCTGGTCATGGCGAATGTGCCAACCTTCGACGCCAACGATCCGGGCAGCGCGCTCACCGCGAACCTGGGCAACCGGGCGGTGACCGATGCCTATGAGCCGGGCTCGGTGCAGAAGGTGCTGACCATGGCGGCCCTGGTCGACTCCGGGGTGGCCGATCCCGAGACCCGGCTGGTCGTGCCCGGCCAGATCCGTTCCGGCAGCAGCTACATCAAGGACGCCTGGTCCCATGGGACGCTGCACCTCAACGCCCGGGGCATGGTCGCCAAATCGTCCAACGTCGCGGCGGTGCAGCTGGGCCGCCAACTCGACAAGAAGACCTTCGCCGAATACCTGAAGAGCTTCGGCCTTGGCGCGCCGACAGGTGTTGGGCTTCCGGGAGAGGCGAAGGGGTCGATCCCGGGCCCCGACATGGCCGACTACACCCGGGATCAGATCTCCTTCGGTTCCGGGCTGTCGGTGACCGCCGTGCAAATGGCTGCCGCGGTGGCCGGGATCGTCAACGGCGGTCTCTATCATCAGCCGCACGTGGTCGCGGCCACGATCGATTCCGAGGGAGAGGCGGCGCCGCTGCCGCGGCCCGAACCGCGCAGGGTCATCAGCGAGGAGTCCTCGGCGAAGGTGCTCGACTCCATGGAGGCCGTGATCACCATGGGCGGAGCGACGAGCCTGGCGATCCCCGGCTATCGCACCGCGGGCAAGACCGGCACCGCGATCCGCTACGACGCCGACTGCAAGTGTTACAACGGGTACACGGCCTCTTTCGTCGGGGTGGCCCCGGCCGAGGACCCGCAGATCCTGGTCTACGTGGTCATCGATCAGCCCTCCGCCGGGCATTTCGGCTCCGAGGTGGCCGGGCCGGTGTACAAAGAGATCATGCAAGTCGCCCTGGGCCGTTATGCCGTGCTGCCGTCGTCAACCCCGCCGAGCAAGAACCCCATCGAGTACAAACCGTGACGAGCCCGATCCGTCCCCACCACACCCGCGGCCTGGCACTCTCCGAGGCCCTGCGGGGGCACGCCGACATCTCCGGGTTAGGGGAGGTGAAAGTGAGCGGCATCACCCTCGATTCCCGCGCGGTCGAGCCTGGCTGGCTCTACGCCGCGCTGCCCGGCACCCGCACCCACGGAGCAGGCTTCGCGGCCTCGGCGGTGCGGCGTGGGGCCTGCGCGGTCCTCACCGACGCCGAGGGCGCGGGGCTGGCAAGGCAGGCCGGTGTCCCGGTCGTGGTCTCCGACGACCTGCGCGAAGCCATGGCGGCAGCCTCCTGCCGGATCTTCGGCGAACCGGCGACCAGGCTCACCATGGTGGGTATCACGGGCACCAACGGCAAGACGACGACGGCTTTCCTCGCGGCAGCGGCATTGGCCGACCGGCGGGTCGGGACCATCGGGACCATCGGTTTCCAGCTGGGGGGCCAGACGATCCCCACCTCGCGGACCACGGTCACGACCCCGGAATCCCCCGACCTCCAGGCGCTGCTGGCCGTCATGGCCGACGCTGGCGCCGAAGCGGTCGCGCTGGAGGTGTCGTCTCACGCCCTGGAACTGCGGCGGGTCGCCGGCATCGTCTTCGATGTGGCGATCTTCGTGAACCTCGGGCGCGACCACCTCGATTTCCACGCCACGATGGAGGACTATTTCGAGGCCAAGGCCCGGCTATTCCGGCCCGAATCGGCCAAACGGGCGATCGTGAACATTGCTGACCCGGCGGGGCAGCGCATCGCGGCGCGAGCCCGGGCGCAAGGGCTGGACGTGGTCACGGTCGGCTCGGCGGGGGCGGACTATCAGATCATCGGTTTCCGGCAGGTGACGCCGTTGCGCAGCGTGTGCACGCTGCGGGCCCCCAGCGGAGACCACCGCCTAGAGCTGTCCCTGCCCGGGGCGTATAACGCCCTGAACGCCATGCTGGCCTTCGCCGCCGCCGAACTCGTTGGGACCCCGGCGGATCGTGCCCTCGCCGGGCTGGCCTCGGCGAGCATCCCCGGGCGGATGCAGGAGGTCGCGCTGCCCGGCCCGGCTCCGCTGGCCGTGGTCGACTTCGCCCACACCCCCCAGGCCGTCGCCGCGGCCTTGCAGACCTTCGCCGGATCCTCCGGGAGAGTCATCGCCGTGCTGGGAGCCGGTGGCGACCGGGACCGGGAGAAGAGACCGAAGATGGGCCAGGCGGCGGCCAGCCACGCCGACCTGGTCGTGGTGACCGATGACAACCCGCGCTCGGAGGACCCGGCGGCGATCAGGGCCGACGTCCTGGCCGGTATCGCTGACCAGGCCAAGGCCATCGAGGTCGCCGGGAGGGGGAAAGCTATCTACGAGGCGCTGCGCCTGGCCCGTCCGGGCGACGTTGTGGCGGTGCTGGGCAAAGGCCACGAGGGCGGCCAGATCATCGGCGATCGGGTCCTCCAATTCGAGGATGCGACCGCTATCCGGGAAGAATGGAGTCGCGTGAGGAAGGAGTCCTGATGGAACCCATGCGCGCTGCCCGCCTCGCCGGCCTCGTCGGAGGGAGGCTGATCGGCGACCCCGAGACCATGATCGGCCCTGATGTCATCATCGACTCACGCGCGGTGACCCCCGGTTCGCTGTTCGTCGCCATCGCGGGGGAGCGTTTCGACGGCCACGATTTTTGCGCCAGCGCCCAGGACTCCGGGGCCGCCGCGGTGCTGGTATCGCGCCGCCTCGACCTGACCCTCCCGCAGATCGTCGTCGCCGACACCGTCGAGGGGCTGTCCGCGCTGGCCCGCGCGGTGGTCGCCGAGGCGCGCCGGGGCGGGACTCTGAGTTTCGGCCTGACCGGCTCGTCCGGTAAGACCAGCACCAAGGACCTGCTGGTGCAGATCCTCGCTGACGCGGGGCCGGTTATCGGGCCTCCCGGCTCGCTTAACAACGAGATCGGTGTGCCGCTGACCTGCTGTCGCACGGAGGCGAGCACCGCCTATCTGGTGAACGAGATGGGGGCCCGCGGCGTGGGCCACGTTTCCTGGCTCACCTCGATCGCGCCACCCGACATCGCCGTGGTGCTCAACGTCGGCATCGCCCATCTCGGCGAGTTCGGCGGGGTAGAGGTGACGGCCCAGGCCAAGGGTGAGCTGGTGGAGGCCCTCGGCCGGGACGGGTGGGCGATCCTCAACGGCGATGACCCGCGCGTCGCTGCCATGGCCTCCCGAACCACCGGCAGGGTCGG
>JAUMYR010000004.1:0-10110 GCA_030528545.1 Propionibacteriaceae bacterium | reverse complement strand
GACGGCGTCCTGATCGTCAACGATGCCTATAACGCCAACCCCGATTCGATGGCCGCCGCCCTTGAGGCGCTACATCACCTGCACCAGTCCCGCCTCGGCGAGTACCCGGCGGCGAGGGCCTTCGCCGTGCTCGGCGACATGCTCGAACTGGGCGCGGATTCGGCCCGCTGGCACCGCCGCGTGGGAGCTTCGGCCCAGGTCAGCCAGGTGCTGGCGGTGGGCGATTTCGCCGGCGACATCGTCGCGGGTGCCGCAGAAAACGGAATCGCTGGCCGTAAGGTGAGCAAGGACGAGATCGTTGCGGCGCTCGATGTGCGTCCCGGCGATGTCGTGCTGTTCAAGGCATCGCGGGGCGTCGGCCTAGAGACCGTCGCGCAGCGGCTGACAGAAGAGGAGACGGCGTGATCCAGATCGTTTTGGCGGGGTGCCTCTCGCTGCTGTTCACCTTGATCGGCACACCGCTGCTCATCAGGTTCCTCATCCGCAAGCAGTTCGGTCAGTTCATCCGGGAAGATGGCCCGCGAGAGCACCTGACCAAACGCGGCACTCCCACCATGGGCGGGGCTGTCATCTTGTTCGCGGTGGTGGCCTCCTATTTCTTCTCCCACCTGCTGACGTGGCGGGCGCTGACGGCATCGGGGCTGTTGCTGCTCGGTCTGACGCTCGGGCTGGGCTTCATAGGTTTCCTCGACGACTGGTCCAAGATCAGCAAGCAGCGTTCGCTCGGCCTCAACGCTCGTGGGAAGCTGATCGGCCAGACCCTCATCGCGGTCGCATTCGCGGTCTTGGTCCTCCAGTTCCCCGACCGCAACGGTGTGACTCCGGGGTCACAGTTCATTTCCTTCGTCCGTGACCTGCCATGGGCACACCTGCCGTTCATCCTCGCCGTGATCTGGATCGTGTTCCTGATCGCCGCCTGGTCCAACGCGGTGAACCTGACCGACGGCCTGGACGGGCTCGCTCCCGGCTCGGTGACGCTGGTCTTCGCGGCCTATGCACTCATCAACATCTGGCAGTCCAACCAGAACTGCGCGACCACCATCTCGGCGGGCATCCGCTGCTATGAGGTGCGCGACCCGGTCGACCTGGCCACCGTCTCGGTGGCGCTGGCCGCGGCCTGCTTCGGCTTCCTGTGGTGGAACGCCAACCCGGCCAAGATCTTCCTCGGCGACACTGGTGCCCTCGCGCTGGGCGGTGCCCTCGCCGGGCTGTCGGTGATGACCCGCACGGAGGTACTGCTGGGCATTCTCGGTTTCCTGTTCGTGATGGAGACGCTGTCGGTGACCATGCAGGTGGGTTATTTCAAACTGACCAAGGGCAAGCGCATCTTCCGCATGGCGCCGATCCACCACCACTTCGAGCTGCTTGGGTGGGCCGAGGTGACCGTGGTCATCCGCTTCTGGATCATCTGTGGCCTGTGCGTCGCGCTCGGGCTGTCGATCTTCTACGCCGAATCGCTGGTGACCCTATGACGCTCGACTGGATCGCTACCGCCGACCGGCTCTCACCGTGGCACCAGGCCAAGGTGGTCGTGGCCGGTCTCGGCGTGTCCGGCTTCGCCGCCGCCGACGGCCTGCTGTCGCTCGGCGCGAACGTGTGCGTCCTAGACGAATCCAGCTCCGCAACCGATAAGGCGACGCTGCTGCAGATGCTGGACGCCGAAGTGCGCCTCGGCCCTGGGGCTACCGCCGAACTGCCAGCTGACTGCGATCTGGTGGTGACCTCTCCTGGGTGGTTGCCGAATGCCCCGCTGCTGGCACAGGCCGCGGCCCGCGGCATCCCGGTCTGGGGTGAGACGGAGCTGGCCTGGCGGATGATGCACCCCGACCGGGTGGTGCCCTGGCTCGGTATCACCGGGACGAACGGCAAGACCACGACCACCCAGATGACCGAGTCGATCCTCAGGGCGGCGGGGCTGCGGACCACGGCGGTCGGCAACATCGGCCGTCCCATCGTCGAAGCGGTCCTAGACGAGGCGGGATACGATGTGCTGGCCGTGGAACTGTCCAGTTTCCAGCTGCACTATCAACACACCGTGCGGTTGCACTCCGCTGTGGTGCTCAACCTGCACGACGACCATCTGGAGTGGTACGCGGGGATCGGTGGTTTTGAGGCTTACGCGGCCGACAAGGCCCGGGTCTACGCCGGGTGCCAGCGCTCGGCGGTGTACAACCTCGCCGAAACCGTGACCGAGCGGATGGTCGAGGACGCCGACGTCACGCAGGGCTGCCGGGCGATCGGTTTCACCCTCGGGGTGCCTGCCCCCTCCATGCTCGGGGTGGTCGATGACCTCCTCGTCGACCGGGCCTTCGTGGAGCAGCGCCAGACTTCGGCGCTGGAACTGGCAAAACTCTCCGACGTGCGGCCCTATGCCCCCCACAACGTGGAGAATGCGCTGGCGGCCGCGGCCCTGACCCGCAGTTTCGGCGTCCGGACGGCCGATGTGGCGACCGGGCTGAGGAACCTGCAACTGGCTGGGCACCGCATCCAGCAGGTCGCGGATTCCGGTGGGGTGAGGTGGATCGACGATTCCAAGGCCACCAACCCGCACGCGGCCAATTCCTCCATGAAGGCGTTCGACTCGATCGTGTGGATCGCCGGTGGGCAGGCGAAGGGAACCACCTTCGACGATCTGGTGGCGGCGCACGCCAGCAAGCTGCGTGCCGCGATCCTGATCGGGGCCGATCGGCACCTCGTGGCGGAGGCATTAGCGCAACACGCGCCGCAGGTCCCGCTAGTCATCGTCGATGACACCGATGATGAAGTCATGACCACGGTTGTCCGCCACGCCGCCAGCCTCGCCCAGCCAGGCGATGTCGTGCTGCTCGCCCCGGGGTGCGCCAGCCTCGACATGTTCGGTTCTTATAGCGAGCGCGGCGAACGGTTCGCCTCCGCCGTGGAGTCGCTGTTGGCTGAGAGGGGGACGTGATGGCCAGCTTGACCCAGCCTCCGGTGGCGGACAAGACCGCCCAGCCCGAAGCGGGCCTGCTCACTAAGCCGCTCATCGACTACTACCTGGTGCTGATCAGCGCCGGGCTGCTGGCGGCCCTCGGGGTCATGATGGTGCTGTCCTCGTCGACCCCCTACGCCGGTGGCAACCCGAATATCTCCAGCCCCTATGAGTTCGCGATCCGCCAGGTGATCTTCCTCGCCGCGGGGATCCCGATGGCCTTCCTGTTCTCCCGGCTGCGGCTGGATATCCTGGCCAAGCTGGGCTGGGTCGGCTGGGGGCTGGCGGTGCTGCTGCTTGGCGCGGTCGCGCTGACCACGTCGCGCTCCATCGGTGAGCGGGGCAACACGAACTGGCTGTCGATCAACTCCCAGCTGGCGGTCCAGCCATCTGAGTTCGCCAAACTCGCGCTCGTGGTGTGGGCGGCCGCGATCATGGCGGCCAAGGTGCGCAAGCTCGACCAGCCCAAACACCTGATCGTTCCCTTCATCCCCGGTGCCGCGCTGATCATCGCTCTGGTGCTAGCCGGACGCGACCTGGGCACCGCGATGGTGATGGCTCTCATCGTGGTGGCGCTACTATGGTTCGTGGGCACCCCAATGCGGATCATGGGCATCCTCACCGGGCTCGGCATGGTGGTGATCGGGGGGCTCGCCCTCGGCAACGCCAACCGGTTGAGCCGGATCATGGTGTGGCTCAACCCAGCCAGCGACCCCGATCGCGCCTCTCAGCCGGTCTCGGCCTTGTACGCGATGGCCTCCGGTGGCTGGTGGGGCGTTGGCCTGGGGGCCGGAAAACAGAAGTGGGGCGGTCTCAAGGACGGAGCCCACACCGATTTCATCTTCGCGGTGATCGGTGAGGAGCTGGGCCTAGTAGGGGTGCTGCTGGTCCTAGGTCTGTTCTCGGTGATCGGCCTGATCGGCTTGAGAATCGCCCTGCGTTCGGACGAGCCTTTCTCGCGCATTCTCGCCGCCGGGCTGTCAGCATGGTTCGTGGTGCAGGCCGGGATCAATATCCTGGTGGTGCTCAACCTGCTGCCGGTGCTGGGCATCCCGCTGCCATTCATGTCCTATGGCGGTTCCGCCCTGGTCGCTAACCTCATCGCACTCGGGGTGTTGCTGGCCTGTGCGCGCAACGAGCCAGAGGCCCGCAAGGCGCTGCGGGCCGCCCGCAAGAAGACGTCGCCACGGGTCACCCGGGTGGTGGACGCGAACTCGAGGAGGTGAGGCAGTGACCAATGTCGTCCTAGCCGGGGGAGGGACCGCCGGGCACACCTCTCCGCTCATCGCGACGGCCCAGGAGTTGCTACGTGAGCCGAAGGTGTCGGTGACCTGTATCGGAACCGCGCGCGGGCTTGAGGTTCGGGTGATCCCAGCGGCCGGGCTGAGGCTGGAGCTCATCGACCCGGTGCCACTGCCCAGGAGGGTGAACCTCGACCTGGTGAAGCTGCCCGCGCGGCTGCTCCGTTCGGTGCGGCAGGCCCGCCGGATTCTGCGCCAGGCGGAGGCCGACGTGCTGGTCGGCTACGGTGGCTATGTTTCGATCCCGGCCTATCTCGCCGCCCGCTGGCTCGGCGTGCCGATCGTGGTACACGAGGCCAACGCCCTGCCGGGCATCTCTAACAAGATCGGTTCGCGATTCGCTTCCTATGTAGCCACGACCTTCCCAGGAACCCCGCTGCCCGGGGCGCAGCGCATCGGCATGCCGGTGAGCAGATCGATTTCCCATTCGACGGTCACCCGGGCCGAGGCCTGTGAGTTCTTCGGGCTCGATGTCGGGCGTCCCACCCTGCTGGTCAGCGGCGGCTCGCAGGGAGCGGTGCGGCTCAATGAGGCGGTCCTCGGTGCGCGGGAGGAGTTGCTGGCGGCTGGGGTGCAGGTGCTGCACGTGATCGGTCCCAAGAACTTCACACCCGACGATGTCGTGGTGGAGTCGGCATCGGGGGCGCGCTATGTCCCGGTCGAGTTCGTGGAGGACATGGCCCGGGCCTACGCGGTGGCCGATTTCATGCTGGCCCGGGCGGGGGCCGGTACCGTGGTCGAGACGTCGATGTCGGGTGTGCCCTGCCTGTTCGTGCCGCTGCCCTATGGCAACGGGGAACAGGGACGCAACGCCGCTGCGCTGGTTGAGGCGGGGGCTGGCGTTCTGGTCGATAACGCCGATCTGACACCCGGCAGGCTCCTTAGCGAGGTATTGCCTCGGATCACCGATGCCGAGACCTTGGAACGGATGCGTCAGCTGGCGCGCAACCACACGCCCTCAGACGCGGCGCAACGGTTGGCATCGGCTATCCTCACCGTTGGTCACCAGTCGAGGAAGGTGTGAGATGCCACTCCTAGAACCTATTGAGGTCGAACCGGCGCAGTCCGTTGGCGCGGTTCACTTCATCGCGATCGGCGGGTCGGGTATGAGCGGCATCGCCAAGCTCTACCACGACCTCGGCGTGCCAACCTCGGGATCCGACAAGGTCGATTCCTCTTACCTGCGCAAACTGGCCAAACTCGGCATCACCACCTATGTCGGTCACGACGCGGCACAGCTGGGCGATGCCGAGACCGTGGTTATCTCCTCGGCGATCCGCGAGTCGAATCCCGAACTCGCCGAGGCCCGCCGCCGTGGGCTTCGGGTCTGGCATCGCAGCGCGGCGCTGGCCGCGCTGATGATGGGCCGTCGCGGGGTCTCCGTCGCTGGTACCCACGGGAAGACCACGACCACGGCGATGACCGCCGTCATGTTGCAGGCCGCGGGCTGTGACCCGTCCTATGTCATTGGCGGGCCCTTGTCCACGACGGGCCTCAGCTCACACATCGGTCAGGGCGAGGCCTTCGTGATCGAGGCGGACGAATCCGACTGCTCTTTCCTCCAGTACCCCACCGAGATCGCCATCATCACCAATATCGAGGCCGATCACCTGGTGAACTGGGGGACCCCCGAGGCCTATGCCGAGGGGTTCCACCGGTTCGCGTCCCAGCGGTGCGTGAGCGCGGCGGTGGTCAACGTTGACGATCCCGGTTCGCGGGCCCTCGCTCAGCGGCTGCAGGCGGAGGGGGCGAGCGTGCTGACCTATGGCGAGGCCGAGGACGCCCAGGTGAGGTTCAGCGATGCCAGGGTCGAGGGGTCGATCAGCGTGGCGACGCTTCGCTATGGGGATGAGACCGGTGAGCTGAGGCTCCAGGTGCCGGGGAACCACAACCTGGCGAATGCTTCGGCGGCCTATGCCGCCGGGCGCCTGCTCGGCTTGGGTCATCAGCAGGCGCTGGACGCCCTGGCGACCTTCGAGGGAACGCTGCGCAGGTTCCAGCTGGTCACCCACGCAGCCGGGGTGAGGGTCTACGACGACTATGCCCACCACCCAACCGAGATCCGTGCGGCGCTGTCGGCGGCCCGCCGCGCGACCCAGGCGGGAAACGATGAGACCGGTCTCGATGGGCGTCTCATCGCCGTGTTCCAGCCCCACCTGTATTCCCGGACCCTTGATTTCTTGCCCGAGTTCGGTGAGGTGCTGACCATCGCGGACGTGGCGGTGGTCAGCGGCATCGACGGCGCCCGTGAGGACCCGGTGCCTGGGGTCAGCGGACAGATGGTCGCCGATGCCGCGGTCTCGGCCGGTGCTTCCGAGGTGCACTACGTTGAGGAGAAGTACGACCTGCCCGAGTGGCTGACCGACTTCTCCCGGCCCGGGGACCTCATCATCACCCTCGGCTGCGGAGACATCACTCTGGTCGGTCCGATCCTGGCCGACTTGCTGGCCAAGAAAGAGGCCTCTTCTTGAGTTCTCAGCGTCCCGGGTCGCTGGCTGACGCGACCAGCCGCCTGACCCGCAAGAAGCGGGAGCGGAGGTGGAGACGGACGGTGTGGATCGCCGCTGGCCTGGCAGGGATCGCTCTTGGCGCTCTGGTGGTCTGGCTGGTGTGGTTCTCGCAGGTCTTCACGGTGACCGGCGTACGCGTCGAAGGGGTGAGCCTGCTCACCGCCGATGAGGTGGAGAAGGCGGCCCAGGTGCCGATCGGACAGCAGGTGGTCTCGCTCGATGTCGGTCCTATCGCGCAGCGAGTCGCCGCCCTGGCCCCGGTCGCGGCGGTCGAGGTGAGCGTGTCCTGGAGCGGGGAAGCCAAGGTCTTGGTCCGTGAGCGGGTCGCTGCTTTTCAGCGGCTGGAGGGGGCGACCTATACCTGGGTCGACTCCGAGGGAGTGCCCTTCCGCGACACCGCCGAGCCCGACCCCAGCCTGGTGACGGTGGTGGCCCCGGCACCAGATACCCGGCTATATCAGGATGTGGCGACGGTGATCCAGGCGCTGTCGGCTCCGGTCAGGGAACGGCTGGTCCAGGTCGCGGCGGATTCCCCGGACCGCATCGTCATCCACCTCAGCGGCGATGCCGAACTGATCTGGGGAAGCGCCGATGAGTCCACTCTCAAGGTTCAGGTCGCGACGGCTCTGATGCAGACTGAGGCGAAGACCTATGACGTGTCGGCGCCCAACGCGCCGATCACGCGGCGCTGAACCCTGAAGTACGACTTGAGGCATCCCCTTTTTCGGGCATGTTGGTGTTGGACATGCGCGGAACCGCTCTCATAGCCTGAGTTCTCAAGCGCACGACGGTGCGCGGTGCAGACACATTGAGGCGGAACAGTGGCAAGCGCATCCCAGAATTACTTGGCGGTCATCAAGGTAGTCGGCGTCGGCGGCGGTGGCGTCAATGCGGTCAACCGCATGATCGAGGCCGGGCTACGCGGCGTGGAGTTCATCGCGATCAACACCGATGCACAGGCCCTGCTCATGAGCGACGCCGATGTCAAGCTTGATGTCGGGCGGGATCTCACGCGCGGTTTGGGTGCCGGAGCCGATCCCGAGAAGGGACGCCAGGCCGCCGAGGACCACACCGAGGAGATTGAGGCCGCGCTCAAAGGGGCCGATATGGTCTTCGTCACCGCGGGTGAGGGAGGAGGCACCGGAACCGGTGGCGCCCCGGTGGTGGCGAAGATCGCGCGTTCGCTGGGTGCGCTCACGATCGGCGTGGTCACCCGGCCGTTCTCCTTCGAAGGGCGGCGCCGGGCCAACCAGGCCGAGACCGGCATTGAGGCGCTGCGCGACGAAGTCGACACCCTCATCGTGATCCCCAACGACAAGTTGCTGCAGATGACAGATCACCAGGTGGCGATCCTGGATGCTTTCAAACAGGCCGATCAGGTCCTGATGCAAGGCGTATCGGGCATCACCGACCTCATCACGACCCCGGGCCTGATCAACCTCGACTTCGCGGACGTGAAGTCCATCATGAGCAACGCGGGTTCGGCGCTGATGGGCATCGGTTCCGCCCGCGGGGAAGACCGCGCCCGGGCGGCGGCGGAGATGGCGATCAGTTCGCCGCTGCTGGAGGCGAGCATCGAGGGCGCCCACGGGGTGCTGCTGTCGATCGCCGGTGGCTCCGACCTCGGCCTGTTCGAGGTGTCGGCCGCAGCCAACCTCATCGAGAACGCCGCCCACGACGAGGCGAATATCATCTTCGGCACGGTGATCGACGACTCGATGGGAGACGAGGTCCGGGTGACCGTCATAGCCGCCGGTTTCGACGGGGGACAGCCGCCCAAGCGGACTCCCCGGCTGGAGCAGCGGCGTCCGCAGCCGAGCCATGTCGCCGCGCCGCTGAACCAGGCCCCGCCTGAGCCGGTCACGGCTCCGGCGCCGAGTGTGGCTGGTGGGAGCCGCCCGGCTGGGGGCACCCGGCCCAGTTTCGACGACGACCTAGATGTCCCTGACTTTATGAAGTGAGGCGTGTTGTGCGCGTGCTGCACGCGCACTGGGCGCTAACCTCGTGGGGAAGTACTACGAGGAGGACTCATGGCCGGCGCGATCAAGAAGACAATGGCCTGGTTTGGGCTGAGCGATGACTCTTGCTATGACGAGCAATACCGTGCCTATGGAGAGCCGACCGAGGACGTGTTCGTCGCCGAGGAGGAGCCCAAGGCCCCGGTAACTTCGCTTCCAGAACGTCGTCCGGCACCCGCTCCGGTGGCGCCCGTGGCCCCGGTGGCGGCGGCTCCGCAGGTCGCCGACCTGAGCAGGATCGTCAGCGTGCGTCCGCGTTCCTATAACGAGGCACGCGCGATCGGGGAGAACTTCCGTGATGGCATCCCGGTCATCATGAACCTGTGCGACATGGCTGACGGGGAGGACAAGCGCCTGGTCGACTTCGCTGCGGGTCTTATTTTTGGGCTGCGTGGCAACATTGAGCGAGTGTCGAGCAAAGTGTTCCTGCTTTGCCCGCAGAACCTGACCGTGGGTCCCGAAGACAAGGAGCGGATCGCCTCTGGCGGGTTCTTCAACCAGAGCTAGTAGGAGTTCGCTAATGGTCCTCGTCGGCATCATCATCGCCTGGGTGCTCAGAATCTATTGCTATGTGCTGTTCGCCCGGGCAGTGCTGAGCTTCGTGCCGCTCATCAATCCGCGCTTCGAGCCTCGCGGTGTGGTCCTAGTGCTCTTCGAGGCGGTCTACTCGCTGACCGACCCGCCGATCCGGCTGGCCCGCAAGCTGGTGCCCAGCGCTCCGGGCATCGGCGGAGTCCGTTTCGACCTCGGATTCCTCCTGGTCTTCCTGGCGGTGATAGTGCTGATGCGCCTCAACTACTTCCTTTTCTTGAGCTAACCCTCAACCTTGGCACGAGTTCTGCTTGGTGCTGAGAATCGGCCTAAGCTAGCCTAAGAAAGGAGCCGGGCTGCCAGAGGCCCCCTGAGATTGTTTTGGAGTAACACATGACTCTGACGCTTGATGATGTGCGCCGAGTGCGATTCCGGATGGCGCGTCGCAGCGGCCAAGGCTATGAGGTCTCTGATGTGGACACCTTCGTCGACAAGGTCGAGGAGTCCTTCAACAAGATGACTAACGACGCTGAGCTGTTGCAGCGGCAGATCGAGTCGCTCCAGAACAGCCAGCCGGCCCCGGTCTTCGCGCCTGTCGACGAGTCCGAAGAACTCGCTCGGTTGCGCGCCGAACTGGCCAAGGCCAAACAGGATCTGTCGGATGCCCGCGGTGACGCGGCACGCATCAACAATGAGCTGACCAGCGTCAAGGGCGAACTGGAGGCCGCTCGCTCACATCATGCGGAATCCGGGGGCGGAGACCAGCGCGCCGAGGAACTGGCCGCCGAGGTCCAGCGCCT
>JAUMYR010000096.1 GCA_030528545.1 Propionibacteriaceae bacterium | reverse complement strand
GCGCTCGGCCTGCGGGTGCTCACCAGCCAGTAGGGGTGCGGGTCGGCGGCGTCGGCCACCTCGATCCGCACCGCGGTCTTGATGTAGGGCCGCGTCAGCAGGTAGGCCCTGGGATCGGCATCGCGGGTCAGCAACCTGGCGGTCATCTCCTCGTCCAGTGCGCCCGCCTGGCCCATCCACTCCCATTCCAGGCGCGCCCCCGCGACATTGAGAGCGGTATCATCCACCGTGAGCAGAGCCGAGCCGTAACCGCCGAGCAGCCCGATGACCGCGCCGCCGCCGAGGAGCGCGGCCGGGACCCCAAAGTAAGGGCCGAGGTAAGCCCATACCGAGATCGTCACACCCGCCGCGAAGCCGGCCCCGATCAGCCACCACCACAGCGGGGCCGTCAAACGTTCGTGATACGCCACCAGCACAACCTACCGCGTCATAATGGTGCAGTTCGCGAAAGGAGAACTCATGAACCTGTCAGAGAAGATGGTCTGGCGCCTCTACAGCGCGGCCCTTGGCGCCGCGACCACTCTGATCGCCCAGAAAGTGGTCTCGAAGGCCTGGCAGATCGCCACCGGCGAGCAGCCGCCCGATCCCCACGATCCCGAGGTGCCCGCCGGAGAGGCCATTGCCTGGGTGCTCGCCACCGGCATCGGGGTCGGAGTCAGCCAGCTCCTCATGAGCCGCTATCTGGTCCGGCGCCAAGACACCGGCCTGAGCGCGTAACCGTCTTCAGCGTCGCGGAGACCGCTACACGCAGTCGACGCAGTAGTCGACACCGTTGCGGCTCTCCGCGACCTGGCTTCGGTGTTTCACCAGGAAACAGGAGCCACAGGTGAACTCGTCAGCCTGGCGAGGCAGCACCCGAACCGTCAGTTCCTCATGGGAGAGGTCCGCACCAGGTAACTCGAAGGACTCGGCGGCCTCGACCTCGTCCTCATCCACCTTCCCCGAGTTCTTGTCATGACGACGCGACTTCAACTCCTCGATGGAGTCCTCGCTCATCTCCTCTTCGCTCTTGCGAGGAGCGTCGTAGTCGGTAGCCATCAGCGTCCCTTCGTCGTGTCTGTTGCCCGCCATTCGTACCACATTTTGCGGTTCATGCAAGATCAGCCCGAAGACACCAACCGCAAGTGACACTTGAGGTTAGCCACAAGACAGCACAATGGAGGGTAGGTTAGCCGCGTGGCGCCCACGCGGGCATGATGTTGGAGATGTTGATGGAACCTGCCTTGAGCCCGAAAGAGATCCAAAGCCGGATTCGCGCTGGCGAATCCGTCGCTGCGGTGGCCGCGGCTGCTGGCATGCCCGAAGACAAGGTCGAGGTCTTCGCCGGACCAGTGATCGCCGAGCGCGAGCACATCGCCGGCCTGGCCCGCACCAGTCTCGTGCGTCGGCGCGGTGACGCGACCTCGCACCGCAGCCTTTTCACCGTCATCACCGAGCGGTTGCGCGCCCGTCGGCTCGACGCCGACGAGATCATCTGGGACGCCTACCGGCTGCCCGACCGCACGTGGCGGGTGGTTGGCGTCCTACAGCATGGCGACCTGGTGCGGGAGGGCTGGTTCACCTATGACCCCCGCGGCCGGTTCTCGGTCACGGCCAATGCCGACGCCCGCTGGCTGGTGGGAGAAGAAGCCCCGCGCGGCAGCGTCGCTCCCGGCGACGAGAACACGGTCGATCTCAACGACGAACTCGCCCTGGTGCGGGCCACCGCTGAGAACCCGGCCGAACCATCCGAACCCGAGACCGAACCAGACCCTCCGGTCTCGATCCTCAGCAAGATCCGCCAGGCGGGCCAGGAGGAGCTGGAGGACCTAGCCGAGGACTACCACCCGGCCGAGCTTGCCGAGGTGGATGGCATGTACGACATCGTCGGCCCGAAACAGAACCAGATGGACGTGCTCTACGAGATGTTGAGCGGCATCAGCGAGGACTCGGTTCGGATCTACGCCGACCTCACCCAGCCGGTCGGCGATCCACCCCAGGAGGCCTCCCCCGAGGAGCCCGAGCCCCCGGCACCCGAACCGGCTGAACCAGCCGAGACGCCCGGGCCAGACTCCCCCGCGGCGGATCAGGCCGGGCAGGGCGCCCTCATCGAATCGCCAGCCGGTGAACAGCGCTCCAAGCGCCGCCGCCGCGCCAGCGTCCCCGCCTGGGACGACATCCTGTTCGGCGGACCCTCACCCAAGAAGTAACGGTTCAGCCCCGCTCGACCGGACGCGAAGGGTCTGAGACCCAGTCGGAATAGGAGCCGAGGTAGAGCCGCGGAACCGGCAGCCCCGCGTGTGCCGCGGCCAGCGCCACCTGGGCGGCCGTGATCCCCGAACCGCAGCTCAGGATGTCAGCTGGCCCCAGATCGCCGAACAGGACGGCGAGTTCGGAGGGAGAGCGGAATCCGCCGCGCTCGGTCAGCAGCGCCGCGGCGGGCAGATTCTCGGCTCCGGGGATCCTACCGGGGATACGATCCAGCGGCTCGGTCTCACCGGAGTAGCGCTCAGGGGCCCGGACATCGATGAGGCGGGTTCCGCGCTCGCGGGCAGCGACCCCGGCAGCGTCCACCGTGGGGAGGTGCCCAGGATTCAGGACCACATCTCCCATCGTGACCTCAGGTATCGCCGCGGTGACGGGCAGGCCCTGATCCGTCCAGGCCCGGAATCCACCGTCTAGCACCTGGACCTCAAGCCCGGCGTCGGTGAGCAGCCACCAGGCCCGGCCCGCCGCGAGCGAAGTCGACTGGTCATAGACCACGATGCCGCGATCGTGACCCAGACCCCAAGAGCGGGCGGCGCGTTGCAGCGCCTCGGCCTCGGGACGGGGATGGCGCCCACCCACCCGGTCGGGGCGGGGGTGAGCGGCCAGTTCCCGGTCCAGATCGACGAAGACAGCGCCAGGAATATGTGCCTGACCGTACTCAGCCCGGCCCCGTCCGGGTTCGGTGAGGTAGTAGCGCACGTCGAGGATGGAGAACTCGTCGAGACGCTCGGCCAGTTCCGCGGCGGTCATCAGCACCATGTCTTGGCTCCTGATCAGTAGAAGGGCAGTGGATCGGGGTGGAGGATAGCCATCGCGCGTTCTCGCGGCATGCTGCGGCGGTGGTGGGCCCGGCAGAGCACCTCGTAGCGCACGACGGTCTCAGCCACGGTCTCGGTGTCACCGACGACCACCTGGGAGCCCTCGGTGGCCATGATCCCGTTGACTATCCGCGCATTGTGGGTGCCCCGGGCACCGCACCAGCACAGCTGGGCCACCTGGAGGGACTCCATCCGGTCGGCCAGTTCGACCAGCCGCTTAGATCCGGGAAATAACTGGGTGCGGAAATCGGTCAGGATGCCGAAGGCGAAGACATCCAGCTGTAACTCGTCGACGACCCGGGCGAGCTGTTCGATCTGTTCCGGGGAGTAGAACTGCGCCTCGTCGCAGATCAGGTAGTCGACGCGCCGGTTCTGGGTCAGTTCGGTCACGACGTAGCGCCAGAAATCGAGGTCCGGATCGACCTCGATCGCATCTCGGCTCAGCCCGATCCGGGAGGAGATCACCGCCTGCCCCGCCCGGTCCTGACAAGTGAACAGCCGCCCCACCCGGTCGTGGCTCGACTGGGTGTAGTCGATCTGGAGCGCCAGAGTTGACTTGCCGCACTCCATCGGGCCGGTGAAGAAGGTCAGTTCAGCCATCGGCTAGCCTCGCGTTGATGGTGTGGTGGTATACCTCCAGGTAGCGCCGCACGGTCGCCTCCGGGGACACCTGGTCGATGAGCTGCCTGGTCTTCTCCGCATATCTCGCCCGGCGCCGCGGGTCGGCGAGCAGCCTCATGCCGTCGGCGAGTCCCGCGACGTCCGGGCTGGTCAGCAAGCTACTCTCCTGGGTCAGGCCGGTGCTGAGCCGGTTGTCGCAATAAATGACCGGCAGGCCAGCGGCCACCGCCTCGGTGATGACCAGCCCCTGGGAGTCGAAGCGGTACGAACTCAGCACCAGAGCGTCGGCGTTGACGAGTTCGTAGGCAATCGAGTCGAGGTTGCTCAGGTGCCACCGGAAATCGATATTGGACGCGCCAGCGGCGAGCCTGCGCAACACGTCTCGCTGATCCCCGTCCCCGACGAGCACCAGTTCCGAGTTGGGGATATCGGCCAACCGGAAGGCCTTGATCAGCACGTCTAGGCGTTTCTCCTTGGCCAGCCGCCCAATGCTGAGGAACCTCACCTTGCCGTCGTCGCGTTCGCGTTTCGCCCGGTCAATCGCGGTCTTGATCCCCCGGTTGTAGCCGGTCGGGACGACGTGTCCCCTCAGTTCCCCGCTGGTGGCCTGACAGATGAACTCGTACATGAACTGCGATGGCACCGTGAAGGCATCGACCGAAGCGGCGATCCGGGCGAAGGAGCGCCAGTCCATCCGGGCGGCGAGGTGGGACAGCTCGGGTGTCCGGTCGGGCAGTCTGGACAGTGACCGGTGCTGCCTCTTCGTCGCGGCCTTCAGCACCCGGGTGATGAGCAATTCGTAGCTCAGCGTCCCGAACAAACTGGCCACCGGCAGCGTGTCGTGGGTTCCGGCGATGTTGGCATGGAAGGTGTGCACGTGCGGGATCTGCTGGATCCGTGCGATCCGGGCCGACAACACCAGCGCCCCACGGTCGGTCTGAGAGTGGATGATGTCCCAGCGTCCCCGCTGGCTGATGAGCCGAGCCCGGTACTCATTGCAGTGCAGCACGGACAGGTGGGCCGGGGTTCCCTCCAGGTAGATGGTCGGGCACTCGATCACCGGTACCCACCGTGGCTTCTCCAGGTGCCGGTCGGGAGCGATCAGCGTCACGTCGTGTCCGAGGGCGGTCAGTTCCTCCAGCTGGGTCTGGACCGACCGGCCGATACCGCCCGAGGAGGGGAAGAAATCGTCGATGACGATCGCGATGGCCAGCTTGTCGCTCATCGCGGGCCGTCGATCAGCAGCGGGACGCACATCTCGTCCGGTGTCAGCGAACCATGGACGCCGAGCAGTTCCATTTCGATGGGGTGGGTCCTCGACATGAGTACCCATTGGTCCCGCATGGCCACCACCACGTCGCCGAGCCGCCGCCCCACCCCGGGGGCCAGGGGTCCGAACCATCCGGCCGCCAGCGCCTCGTCACGGGTCAGCACCCAGGCCCGCTCACCGAGCACCTGCTGCCAGCGGGCGGCCAGTTCCTCTGGCTCGGGGCCATACACGTGGCGGAACCTCGCCTCTCCGGCGAGCAGGTCGTATCCGCCCAAGCCCGGGGTGTCCTCGACGATCAGATACTGCTCGGCAGTGACGTTGACCATGCCATGGTCCCCGGTGACGATGAGGCACACATCCTCGGGGCAGGCCTGGCGGATGTTCTCGGCGATTTCGTCGACCCAGGCCAAAGCGTTCAGCCAGCGCCATGAGCCCACGCCGTGTCCGTGGCCGGTGTGGTCGAGGACCCGCTCATAGACATAGACCACCTGAGCCGTCTTGGTCGCCGCGCTGACCGCTCTCAGCCTCTCCCCGGCATCCAGTTCATCGCCGATGCCGATGAACTGCGCCCCGGACATGCCCACTCGGGTGAGGGCGGTGCTGTGAAATCTGGCAGGGGCCACGCAGGCGGCGGATTCGAACTCGCCGTAGACGGTCGCGAAGGGCTGGAAGGAGGAGATGTCCTGCGGCCCGTTTTCCCAGCTCAGCGCGTTCATGACGTTCCCGTGTTCGGGGTTACGGAAACGGTAGCCGACCAGCCCATGTTCCCCCGGTGCGCGTCCGGTGCCCAGGCTGGTCAGCGAGGTCGCGGTCGTGGAGGGCACGCCGCAGGTCAGCGGCCGGTGGCGCTCCAGCAGTGAACCGAGATAGTCGGTGGCGTCCCGGTGGCTCCGCAGCTGGTGATAGCCCAGACCGTCCACGAGCAAGACGACATAGCATCGGGCGTCAGGAAGACCGAGCTGGTCCCTCCTGCCAGGAACACCGCAGCGAGCGGCGATAGCGGGCAGCAAGGAGGTCAGGCAGCGTCCGGTGTAATCCGGAAGAACCGGGACGCTCATGACGGCACGCAGGTGAGCGTCTGCAGCAGTGCGGCGAAGTCCACCAGCGCCTTGGAACTGGCCGCACCGTCGGCCGCCTGGCTCATCCGCAGCGTGAAATCGTCGGCGGTGTGAGTCCCGGTAAAGCCGTGATCGGCGACGCATTCCGGGTCGGCGCACCCGGCCGGTTCCAGGTCCACTCTCCTGATGGAGCCCCAGCCCAGGGTCAGCCAGGTCTCGTACAGCACGGCCTCGCCCTGGGCGAACCTTTCGGGACGCTGCAGCACCCGGGTCAGCACCACGGAGTAGATCCGCTCCAAGGCGACTGACTCTACCGAGGAGATCGCCTGGGTGCCGGCCGGGGAGGGCTGTTCATCGGTGTGCCCGACCAGCAGCCGGGTCGGCGTCACCGCCAGCACCGTGAGATGACGGTGGATGTCGTTGCCGGTGAACGTCGCCTCATGGTGGATCAGGTGGCCGAGCAGAGGCTGGCCGCCGAGCGCAAGTTCGATGGAGTCCAGCACCAGCTCCGGGTAGAAGCCACATTGTTCGATCTCGGCAGCGAGAGCGGAGCGCCTCGCCTTCGCGTCACATGCGGTCACATGTCGGTCAGAGTGCACTCAGCTATCCTTCCACGTCGGGCCAAAGCGCGCACCCCGCAGCGCCCACTAGAGTCTGTGCCCATGAGGACTCGTCCCTTTTTCGCCGCCCGCGCCGAGGACCGCTGGAACCTGTTTCGCAGTTCGATGTTGCGCCGCCGGGACTGGGCCGCCTCCGTCGTCCCGTTCACCGGCTACGGCACGGACCAGCAGTTGCGGATACTCGCCCGGGTGGTGTTGCGCCCCAGGACGCAGCCGCCGCTGCTGACGGCGGCAGAGGCTTTTCTCCACCGGCGAGGCTGGCGCAACTTCATGGCGGTCCCGGTGGTGCGGGAGCCGGTGCGCCTTCACGTTGGGGACGAGCGGCTGGATCTCGTCACCGACCGCGGCGGCTATATCGACATCAGGATCAAGAACCCTGGTCTCAAGCCTGGATGGCGCACGGTGCAACTCGTCGCGGGAGAGCGGGAGCCCGTTGAGGCCACGGTGCTGGTGGTCCCCTCCGAGGTGACCTTCGGGATAGTGAGCGACATCGACGACACCATCATCTCGACGCTGCTTCCCCGGCCTTTCATCGCCGCGTGGAACTCCTTCGTGCTCACCGAACAGGCCCGCCAGCCCGTCATCGGGATGGCCAGGCTCTACCAGAGGCTGCTCGCCGAACACCCCGGGGCCCCGCTCATCTTCGTCTCGACCGGGGCATGGAATACCCACCCCTTCCTGACCAGGTTCATGACCCGCTATGGCTTCCCTCCGGGCCCGATGCTGCTCACCGACTGGGGGCCGACGAATACCGGCTGGTTCCGCTCGGGGGCCGAGCACAAGCGCCGGGCGCTGCGCGAGCTGGCGAGGGATTTCCCGAATATCCGCTGGTTGCTCATCGGCGACGATGGGCAGCACGATCCCGCCCTGTATGCCGAGTTCGCGTCCCTGCAGCCCGCCCATGTGCGTGCCCGGGCGATCCGCCAGCTGACCTTCACCGAATCCTTCCTGGCTCACGGGCTGGGTGATCTCACCCAGCGCGAGCAGGAATGGACCCCCGACACCGCGCCGGAGGTGCGTGGCGCCGACGGTGACGAATTGGGCGCTAAACTGCGAGCCATTCTGTAGCCCACCCAGGAGCCGCCCCGATGGCCAACCCGACGCTCGATGAGGATGCCGAACGCATTGTCGACATCGACGTATCCGCCGAGATGGAAGCCAGCTTCCTCGAGTACGCCTATTCGGTGATCTACTCCCGCGCGCTGCCGGATGCCCGCGACGGGCTCAAGCCGGTGCAGCGGCGCATCCTCTACTCCATGGACGATATGGGCATCACCCCCGACAAGGGTCATGTCAAGTGCGCCCGGGTGGTGGGTCAGGTCATGGGTGTGCTGCACCCACACGGCGACGCCGCGATCTATGACGCCCTGGTCCGCACCGCCCAGCCGTGGGCCATGAGGCTGCCGCTGGTGGATGGGCACGGCAACTTCGGTTCACTGGACGCCGGGCCCGCCGCGATGCGCTACACCGAGTGCCGGATGGCCTCCCCCGCTGTCGCGATGACGGAGGGGCTGGATGAGGACACGGTGGACTTCCGCCCCAACTATGACGGCAAGGAAGACGAGCCGGTCGTGCTGCCTGCGGCCTTCCCCAACCTGCTGGTGAACGGTTCGACCGGGATCGCGGTGGGCATGGCGACCAACATCGCCCCGCACAACCTGGGCGAGGTCGTCCAGGGGCTCAAATATCTGCTGAGGCACCCAGACGCTGACATCGACCAGCTCATGCGTTTCATTCCCGGCCCCGATCTTCCCACCGGCGGCAAGATCATCGGTCTTGATGGCATCAGGGACGCCTACGCCACCGGACGCGGCAGCTTCAAGATCCGGGCCAGCGCCAGGATCGAGAAGGTCAGCCCCCGCCGCCAGGGCATCGTGGTCACCGAGCTGCCCTATATGGTCGGGCCGGAGAAGATCATCGAGCAGATCAAGGCCGCGCTGCTGGCGAAGAAGCTCAGCGGCATCGCCGACCTGAAGGACCTGTCCGACCACGTCAACGGCACCCGCCTGGTGATCGAGGTCAAGAACGGGATCAACCCAGATGCCCTGCTTGAGCAGTTGTACAAGGTCACCAAGCTGGAGGATTCTTTCTCCATCAACGCGGTGGCCCTGGTCGAAGGCCAGCCCCGCACGCTCAGTCTGCGTGACATGCTGCAGGTCTACCTCGATCACCGCCTCGAGGTCACGACCCGGCGTACCCGATACCAGCTAGGCAAGGCCTCCGACCGGCTACACATCGTGCAGGGCCTCATGATCGCGATCCTCGACATCGATGATGTCATCGCGATCATCCGTTCCTCCGATGACGCCGCCGAGGCGCGCGGACGCCTCATGGGCGCCTTCGAGCTGACTGAGGTGCAGGCCAATTACATCCTCGACATGCAGTTGCGCCGCCTGACCAGGTATTCGACCATCGAACTCGAGGCCGAGGCCGACAAGCTCCGCGAGACCATCGACGGGCTGAACACGATCCTCAGCGACGATGCCGTGCTGCGCGGTGTCGTCGCCGACGAACTCAGCGATATCGCGCGACGCTTTGGGACGCAGCGGCGCACCGTGCTGCTCGCCTCCGGTGGGGTCGTGACCTCGGCCGCTCCCCTGGAGGTACCAGACGTTCCGTGCTGGGTGCTGCTGTCGGCGACCGGTCTGGCCGCTCGCACCGATAGCGCCGATGCGCTGCCCGGGGAGGGACCCCGGGTGAACCACGACGTCATCGCTGCGGCCGTCGTCACGACGGCCCGCGGCGAGTTCGGCGTCTTGACCAGCCGGGGGCGCCTGATCCGGGCCCGCGCCATCGAGTTGCCCACTGTGCCGGTCACCGCCCACGCTCCCAACCTGCAAGGCGGTTCCAGGGCCAGCGAGCTGTGGACCCTGGACCCAGGCGAGGTGCCGGTCGGCCTGACCCGGCTCACCCCAGATTCCCTCGGCCTGGCCGTCGGCACGAGACGTGGCGTCGTCAAACGGGTCAACCCCGAGGTGCTGAGCAATAAGGATGTGTGGGAGATCATCCGTCTGGACGAAGGCGACACCGTCGTTGGGGCGTGCGAACTGACAGCTGAAGACGCGGAACTGACCTTCATCACCAGCGACGCCCAGTTGCTGCATTTCCCCGCCGCATCGGTCCGCCCACAGGGCCGCGGCGGCGGCGGGATGGCGGGTATCAAGCTCGGCAGCGGTGCTTCGGCGTTGTGGTTTGGGGCGGTGCCCCAGCAGGGCGCGGTCGTGGTGACGGTGTCGGGTTCGTCCGCCTCCTTGCCTGGGACCGAAACCGGGCTGGTCAAGGTGAGTGATTTCGCGGAGTTCCCCGGCAAGGGACGCGCGACCGGCGGTGTGCGCTGCCACCGCTTCCTGAAAGGCGAGGACGCCCTCATCCTCGGCTGGGCCGGACCGGGCCCGGCCATCGCGACCGCGGCCAGCGGATCGCCGGTCGATCTGCCGCCAGCCACCGGCAAGAGGGACGGATCGGGGGTGCCGGTGGCACAGCCGATCCTAGGCATCGGGTCTCGCGGATTCACCCCTTCCGGGAGATAGTGTCCAGGTCACGGAACCGGCCTATCGGCCTTCGCCGCGGAGTAGATTCGAGTCCATGAGCTTCGATGATCTGCTGGCCGCCAACGAGCGTTACGCCGCGTCGTTCCGGGAGGGAGGATTCGACGGCATCGCCCACGCCGGGGTGATGATGGTCACCTGCATGGATTCCAGGCTCGATCCGCTGCGGATGATCGGCCTGGGCGTCGGTGACGCGAAGATCCTGCGCACTCCCGGCGCCCAGCTCACCGACGACGCGCTGCGCGGTTGCATTCTCGGCGCGCATCTCCTGGGAGTGAGCCGGATCATGATCGTGCCGCACACCCGCTGCGCGATGGCCTCCGGCACGGATGCCGACATCTATGCCAAGTTCGAGCAGGTCACCGGCGTCAATGCCCGCGGGTTCAAGTTCGGTGCGGACCCAAACCAGCTGGAACGGCTGCGCAGCGACATCTCCTACCTGGAGCATCATCCGCTGATCGGCGAGCGGGTTGAGGTCGGGGGTTTCCTCTATGACGTCGATACCGGCCGGTTGCGACAGGTCCATTGAGCACCCGGTGGGCCTGCCTCCCCGGTAGGCAGGCCGTAGGAAGGGGTGTGCACAAATCCGCGGGGCTTCCAGGACGAGCCCACCTCGCCGC
>JAUMYR010000095.1 GCA_030528545.1 Propionibacteriaceae bacterium | reverse complement strand
GCTTCGTGCAGGAGGCCCGCAAACAGGCCGGGCTGGAGATCACCGACCGGATCAGGCTGGCCCTCAAGGCCCGCCCAGGCCTGGCCGCCGCGATCCGGGCCCACCTGGCCGACATCGCCGAGGAGGTGCTCGCCACCGACGTGGCCGAGGTCGTCGAGGACGACGCGGTAGGCGACGACGAGCTGGGTCTGGCCGCCGAGGTCACGAAGGTCTCCCCCACCGCCTAACCGCGAACCCGGGCCCTGCCAGCCGCCCTCCGGCCGGCAGGGCCCGGGTGGGGCGGACCGGGCGCCGTTTCCATGATTCGATGTCCGGTTCTCTCAACCGTCGGGTTGGCCTGGGGCGTGCGCTCCCGCCCGTGACGATATTACGGGCTACTCAGCCTTGTGCCGAAGGAGAGGGCGGATAGCCGACTTGATGAGCTAGCCTCAGCGCTAACGGTCTCACTGAACCCGTTTGTCTACCTGCCGACGTTCGGTCACCATCTACCTGACGATGCGGACCCTCGGCTCTCTTTGAAATCACCGAAGAGCCGATCCGGGTGAATCCAGCAGCGTCGAATATCGCTCATCCTGACCTCAAGGCCTAGACCCTTAAGCTGCTGAACCGCGTCCCTTTGTTGTGGGTTCCAGCCGTTCTCGTCTCGCCGCCATAACGGGTGCCCCAAGATCACCGCTTTACGACCCGATACCAAGGCGAGCAGGTCGCCGACCTCTCTGATCTCCGGAATACCGCCTAACGGATCTTTGTAGGCGTGGGCAAACCTCTGAGCTGCCGACCGAGCGTGAGCAGCCCACCTCTCCAGCTTCAGGTCTTCACCAAGCGCAAGGTCCGCGACATCAAGCGCGAGCCGCCAATCCAACAAACCGTGGACGAACCGGTTGTCCCAGGCTCGGAGGCAATCCGCACAGGTCGCGTCGCAGCTCAGG
This sequence comes from Propionibacteriaceae bacterium, assembly GCA_030528545.1. Next base: position 9,907 of record JAUMYR010000095.1, on the reverse strand, counting down.
TGTTCCTCCTGCTCCCAGCGTTGAGACATCTCTCGACTTAGAACCAAGAGAACATTCTGGAGCTTACCCTCGTCGGCCAGTTCGATAGAATAACCCGCGCCATTCTGAAGCGTATCCGCGAGGTAAACCAAGGCCGTCCTGAGCCCCTCCTCATGGCGGGGCTGGATTCCCGATTCGAGCTCTAACGGATCAATGTCGAGAGCGGTGCGCGCCGCTACCCTAAGAGCCTCGGCAAAGGATGTGATTGCAGCGCTCCCCGCCGGGCAAACCGATGGATCGACAGGAACAACACCGCCGACGAGACTAACTCTCCGGGGCAATAGCAGCACCGCGTCAGTGGTTCGCACTTCTCCAATTGACCCGGACCCCACCTTGACGAAGCCAGCCTGGCCAGGTTCTGTCACGACAGAACCATCAGAGTCCCGGAAAAAGTCAAAAGATCTTCCACGGTTGCTGTTGATGGTGAGAATCTGAGCCTGCTCAAGCGCCCAGACGTCCAAAGCTCCGGTCGGGTAGGTCGGTGGCTTTAAGGCGACCCACGCCAGCACTGGCTGCTCTGCTCGCGGTGCAGAAACCTCTCCGGACAGACTGTCAACTCGGGTACCCGCGCGGAATCCCGAGGGCTGAAAGACGCTCTGCAGTCGGGCAGTTGAGGCACATACAGGACAGCGCGGGTCGGCAGGCGCTATCCGCGCTGAGGAGCATTCCGGGCAGACCAGAACATCAATGCTTCGCTTAAGAGGGTCGCGGGATTTTCGCTTTCCTCCCAAGAAGAAATAGTCCGCAAAACCATCGATCTCATAAGCCCACCCATCTTTGATGACCCTTGATCCTGGCGAGAAAAGGCTGACTGCGAGGCCCAACGATCTCTCTGACACCTCAAGATCAGAACGCTTACCCGCTCTCTTATAGAACAGACTGCGGGCCGTGGTTGGGAAGCCAAACATCGGAAGTACACCGGCGTTGGCCAATCGCTCACTGAGCTGCTCCTGACCCAGAGCAGAGTTCTCGACCGCCTCATTCACTGACCGAAGCAGATCAACCCGGGCCCATTTAACGAGCTCTTGGACACTGGCCTCATCCACCCCGGTGAGCCAGCAGACACGGGAAACTACACTCCGCACGTCGGCGGTCATGTTTAGCCATCTTCGGATCGGTTCCTGGGCATCTTTCCAGCCTTCGACCGAACCGAACTCACCATGGATACCACCATCTGTCACTCCTAATGCCCGAAAGGCATCCTTGAGCAGTTCAGCAGCAACTGCTCTTTTCAGAATGGCTTTCCGCCTGGTATCAATGAAAGGCTGTGGCGGCGGGTCGCCGGTGATCCTTTCGGGGAATCTGTAGTAGTAGTCGTCATGAGAGCGGTCGTGAGCAACGGTGATAGCGTAGGAAAAGATCTGCCCGCGGCGACCAGCCCTTCCCACCCGCTGCTGATAGTTGAACCGCTGGGGCGGCATGTTTCCCATAACCACCGCCTGGAGGTCTCCTATATCAACCCCGACTTCCATTGTAGTGGTGACACTGAGCACATCTAGCGGTGTCGTTCGATTGTTCTCCTCCGGCTCGGGCAGCAGCGCCCGACGGAAGTGTCGCTGCCGTTGTCGTTGCTCTTCAGGCGAGTTCTGGCCCGTCAGCTCGGCAACGTTTAGCCGCATTGGGGTCTGCGTTGCCAGCCATCCATAGAAACCTTCCTCGTATGCACCTGTAGCTTCACGAACGACTCCGCGGCAACTTTCTCTAGTACAGATCCCGGCAGATGCGTGGCCATGCCTTCTGCCACATGTCCCGCATACCCAATCGCCGTCATAGGTTGAGATCAGCAAAGGAATATCGGGTGACAGGAGCTTTAGACACCCCTGTTCGAGCACCGGAGAAAGCGCATCGCGCACTCCCTCAGTCAGGGCCACGACATCGCATCCTCGCGACTTCGCAACACGTCGCAGATAGTTGGATACACTCCGCGGTGGCGAGCTTTTAGGAGAAACCTCTTTAGGCGACCAGTACTCGCTCTGTAAGTAAAGCCGCAGGCATGAGCTAACAACCTCCCGCAGATCGTCAGGGACTGCCGCTGCGACTGAGAGGTAGCCTAACCGCGTCTCTTCGAGATCACGAGCAGCATCGGTTCCGATGGCTCTTGCAATCGCACTAACCAGCTCGGCGCGATGCCGGTTCTCATCTTCCAAGCGGGGCCCACCAGCCTCCATCCTTTCCCATTCTCCAGATCTAGGAGGCGCGAAGAGTATATTCCAGGGACGACCATCCTGGGTCTTCTGCAAACTTGCCCGCGGCCCACCGGGTGAAACCCCGAGCTCGATTAGTCGCTCTTGGATTTCGTGAACGATAGTCGACCACTTTACGCCTTTTAGAGCCAACCCTTCTTCTTCTTGAATGAGAGCACGCTCCTCCTCAGTCGCGAGCCCCCGGGCAGCAGCGCGATAGGCTATCGCGAGCTCTGGGTACTGCCTCTGATACTTAAGAAAGCGCTCCGCGAGTTCCGGTGGAAGTGTCCCGGTTGGGCCTTCCCGCAAGACCCGGTGCGGCGTGTCTTGGTTCGCTTGCATGAGTTGCTGGTAAATGAGCTGGCGAAGAAGGTCCCTATGATGATCATGGCTCAACATTACGCTTGTGCGCGACGCCTGATCTCGACTGTCGGCGAAAATGATCGTGCCTGGCTCGTCTGCACCGAGGCTGACATTTCTCAGCACTCGTTCTACGACCAGCCGAGCCACCGTGGTCGGGCGAAACGCTGGCTGCATGAGCGGAGTGCGGGTATGTCCGCCTGGAAACAGATTTCGTTGTTGGGGTTCCTCCTTGCAATGGAGACATCGCGGTGGCATAGCTGACAGGGAGTTGCTGGAATCTTGGACCTTTGCCGCGACGTACGTGACTGGATCTCCACAATCACGGACTTCCGAGATAAAACCTAAGCTAGGGAAAAGCGACCCAGGGAGATAGTGCCACTGCGCTTCATCCCGCTTGTAGGTTGCGTGTTCTACGATCTCCTCACCGGGCCGGAACCAGCGGTAACTATCAGCGCTCAACCTACTAAGCCGATCGGCGCCGCCAGCGAGGGTCTCTGGGGGCGTGGCGGATAGGTACACGCCATCAGGGCCTTCCTGGCCAATTACATATCCACCGAGCGATATGTCTCCGCACACGCCACACAGAATCACCTCGAGGACTCTTCCACCACACGGGCAAAAGCTCGCGGGACGATCGAACAGCCGTCCGACAGGCGGTCGGCTGGGCGTCACCTTGACGAGCGTCTGATCGCATTTCGGATTACAACAAGCCCAGAGTCCTCGGGTCGCCCGAGCAAACAGATGAGCGCGGAAGCTGAGGCCATTCTGTAGCTCCTTAGTCTTCAGCGCCTGCAGAACGATCTCCTGTTCTTCGTCTGCTAGCGGTTCACCGAACACCCTCTCAAGGACGGTGGTCAACGGCGTCGCTCGGTATTGTCCCGCCAAGTCTCGGCAGGCTTGCGCGATTGACAAGTCAAGACCTTCAAGTCCTTCTCCAGAGGAAGACCGTTGTTTTACTTGTGCCAAGGTGAACGACGGGGCAGTCGGCAACTGGCGTGGCTTGCCTGAGATGATCTCGAAGGATTCGCGAGACTTACCAAAGAATCTTTCCAAGAAGTCACGGGAGCTCCCACTATTGTCCAGGGAAGCGCTTGTCCCAATCACTCGAAACTTCGGCGAAGCCGGGTCTAAGCCCAAAGCGTGAGCAAGCGATCGAATGATCAAAGCGACCTCAGCCCCGGGCGTTCCCCGGTACAGATGCAACTCATCGACGACGAGTGTGAACGTTCGCCTGGAGTCTGCCGCGAGCCATTGCTTAGTGCGCTCGAAGAGAGGTGCCTCGAGCGCTCTCATGAGCATCACGTTAAGCATAGAGTAGTTGGTTACGAGGATGTCTGGTGGACTCGCGATCATGTCCCAGCGCGCAATCATCTCGATCCGGCGTGGATCTTGAAAGTGCGCTAACTCGCTGTCGGAAAGTGATCCGGATAACCGGTCGTACTCGTGAGCGAGGTCGGCAAGCTGTCTCCGCACGGCCTGAACGCGCTGATCCGCTCCTGACGGAAGCTTCTTGGCTCCACCCGGGCTCGCCGAAGTGTAGCGACCGAACCACAGCATGGGTCCACCCAGATCATGCATTCTGCGGAGAATGCGCCTTAAGCGCGCGATCTGGTCCTCGACGAGAGCATTCATGGGATACAAGATCATCGCTCGCATCGCCGCACCGGTATTATCCCGAAGACACCGCCAATGATTCGGTCGAGAGCTGTCCTCCCACCAAAGGTTCGGTTCTCCGCGCGTCGCATCTATTCGCATCTCGGCAAGCAAGCTTGAGAGGACCGGCAGCAGGAAAGCTTCGGTCTTTCCCGAGCCCGTCCCGGCCGTCACAATGGGGCAGCGCCCCTCGGCAGCCGACACCCAAGCCTCCGCTTGATGGGCGCGGAGCATCGCGGCGACTGGTTCAACTCCGAGCGCGGCAGACAGCAACCACTCCGTGTCCTCCTCCATCAGCCCGACGCTCCTTGCCACATCAAGGCCCCGGTGTACTCCGTCATAGGGCAAAACGGGTTCGATAAAGACGTCTCGCAGCAACGCCTCTCCCTCCCGGAACAACGCCCGACGCTCCGCTCGAAGGTTGGCATCGCGAATCCAGTGCTCCGAGTCAACCGCACGCATGAGGGCTTCGCGAAGGTCTTTCCTCAATGCCACTGGGTTTGTGCTCATGGCGTCTTCCAATCAATGACTTAGGAGGTAAGCGATGTGCCCCGCCAGCTCGGGCGATACATCCAGGTAGTGCACTGAGCCAGATCGAATCACTGGCGCTAGTCCGGAGGCTAGCACGACAGCCCGCTCGTACAGGCCCGGAAGGTTCCCGCCCAGCGGCACGCTCAGGGTGTGCGCTCTACCGTCGTAGGCGACAAGCGGTTTTCGTCCCCATAGAAGAGCCGCGGCATGTTTGCTTAGATGCACTGTTGAAACTGCCATCGTGCGTCGCTCCAGATCGTCCTGGTTGCGGAGCAGATCCATCGTCGCGAAGCCACGCATCCGGTAGCCACCAACAAGCGTCATGCAGTCTGCGTCCTGCCATTTAGCCGAGGCTGGATCAAAGACACTCACGCCCGTCGCCCTGACCGGGGCAGGAACGCGCGGTAATGCGGCGATTACGTCGCTAAGTTTGGGAAGCTGTACCGCAATGCTCAAGGCGTCTACTCCTTCTACGACGCCTTTTAGTGCCTCCGAGGGGAAGTGATTGAAGTACCGAGAGGCCGGAGCCTCCTGCTGGTCGATCCACTCGACCTTCAATGTTGGATCGGCTTTCTCTTGGGCTCGGATAAGAGCCTTAGGCCAGTACCCGCACAGGAACCACCCTCGCGGTGTAGGGATCAAAGCCGTTGGACTCACTTCCCAGCCAGTAAGCTGAAGGGACTCACGATCACGCATCAGCTCTACATATCCCAAGGACGATAGCGTGCGTGTCAGGTGATGCATCATGAGAGCGCTAGGTTCCAGAAATGACGACAGCCGCTCGAAGGTGGACGCGTTTCCGGCGCCACACCGGAAGAATCCATCAAGAACAATGTCCCACGGCAACCCTTCTTCAGAACCTCCGACTGCGGAAACATTCCCGAGAGAAGAAGCCCGGACTTCGGGACTGACCGGCTGCTTAGGCTGCCTTTTCTTCGCCTGATGAATATTAGTTAGATACCTTCTCTCTAAGCCACACCGGACGCAGACACCACGCGTATATCGCACCAAAGGCTTACCATCTTTGCTCAACGGGGCCTCCTCAACCCGGATCTTGTGCGCGCCCGTGTAGACACACGACTCCGGCGGAACTGACGGAATTGACAACGTCAATTTTTGCCGCTCGGAGCGTGTTGTTCTCCAATGTGGTTCCGGCGGCACGCTTGCTGCATACGGCTCGACAGCATCAGGGTTCTCTAAGGTCCCGCCAAAGATGCTAGTCTCTCCAACAACTTCGCTCGCACAGAGAACGCTTAGAGGGTCGTCAAGAAATTGGTTAATCGGCTTGAACCTATCAAGCTGCTTCTCGTCGATAGTGTCGCCGCTTCGAACCCGAATCGTCAGAGGAACAGTGGTCTGAGCCGAACTGGCCGAGGTAAACTCGAGGCGATAGTTTCCATCCTCCAGCTCTTCCTCAGCCAGTGCAATTACGAGGGCACCGGCCTCGTTTTTCCGCGACTCCAAGAGTAACAGTGAACCGTCACCATCACTGGCCGAGTCCGATAGGTCAAACAGTTTTACGCCGAATCCCGCTGGATCATCACTCACCACACGCACTTCGGGCAGCCTGTCTCGGTGCCAGCTACTGCGGGCTGAGCCGGGCAACGAAAACCCACCGGAGACCAGGATCTGGCTTCTTGTGAGAGGCGTCAGCGCTTGAAGATCCATGGCCATCCGCTCCGGTACAAGCGCGCCGGGATGGGCTAGGATCTGCACATTGTGGAACAGTGTCCATCCGGGCGGGAGTCCACCGTATTCAGCCGGATAAGTATCCCATCCTGCCCTTGCACATTTTGACAAGATGTCCTTAACCGTGCCGAGCAAGTGATCGTCGCTGCGGACAACCACGAGGATGTCCTCCCCCAGCATCGTTTGTTTGGCCTCAAGGAAAGCCCCGGCATGCTCGACACGTCGGAACACCATGATCCGCCGAGGCCGACGCACAGTTACGCGCTCGGACCCGGCACCTCGAACCTCGAGGACCCCTTCCAGAAGAGTACGGTTATCGAACGTCGACTGATCCCCAATTCGCACGATTCCAGCCGAAAAGGGGACAAGCCCCACCGACTCCCAACCGTGGACAGTCTTAATCTCCCCGTCCTGAGGCTCGTCGGCTTTTTTAGTATACATGATCGGAGAGAAGTCAACCCGCGGGCGTGGAAACAAGCCAATATTTAGCGCAAGCGAAACCTCCAGCGAGGCGTCATCCCCATCCTGGTGAGCCACGTGTCCGTTCCATGTCGCGAGCACGGTTGAGACCGATTCGAGGATCCGCGATTTCGCAGATTTTGTTGACCAAAGGCGCCGCAGCGCAGGTGATACGCGACCATTCTCGCTCTCGATCCATCCACTGAGGGCCGCTTCGAGTTCTTGAGGAGACACCACCGCGCCGGGCGGAAACCCGGCCTCAAGGAAGAAAAGAGGAAGCTTTTCCCTATCCGTTTCTCGAACCAGGATCTGGGAAATAGGCAATCCTACATGGCGGTGCCCCACGGCCATGGCGGTTGGCAAACCGTGCGACCCATCCTGTTCCTCCAACCATTTCTCGAGAGCACCCCAGTAGCGTTCACTGTACCTGCGATAGCCATTCTCGAAACGGTGTTTTTCATCCGAGTAGTCGAGGAGTTCCTTGACTCGTCCATAGAAGTTGTTCTCCGCCATACCGTCACTCGTGGCCATCCGATTCGCGGCGACAGCCAGAAGGGCAAGCAGCGGAAGGACCGGGGGCGCTCCGCGCTCGCTACTGTCTGCCGTCCTCCACCGAGAGAGCTCTTCGTTGATGGGCTGGAAGAGTTCCGTCGGCCCGGAGGACCGCGGGTCCAGGACGCCCCGCAAGCACTCCGCAAGCTCAGAGTCAAAATCTTTCGTCTCAAAGCCGAGAACTGTTGCGACAGCGGAGCGTTGCTCCTCACCAAGGCTCATATAGGCAGGGCTGGGATCATCCTGTTGGGGATACACCGCCTCAGCGAGGGCGCTGTTCCACTCCCGATACCTCTCGATTCGGCCTACGCTGCCTCTTTGCACCTTAGCTCCTCTCCGTCGGTGTCCCCTGCAGGCTCCCGAACGTTTACTGTCGCGGACAAGATCGATGCTTGTCCAGCTTTGACGAGTTCATAGTGCCACCCTGCTATGACAATTTTGAGCAGGGGTTGGGGAGCTGCACGGAACCGAGCTGTCAATGTTTCTCGGGTTGCCTCATCACTCCTAACTAAACAGGTGCGCCGACTCCCACACCTCGGCCGCGTTCACCCCTCCTGAAGCAGGCAGGTAACGACCGGGTGAGGCTTCCTGTGGCTGGGCTCTGCCCTGCACCAGGCGACAACGACCGCTGCTCGCGCCCGCCACCAATTCAGGCCCCGGAAGAATCGACCTCAGCGTTCCTGAGAAGCCACGGTTTCTTATTCTGCCGCCCGGTTCTCTGAGTCTGCCGGTTGATGTGGCCGGACTCTACCCACTGAGCCTGACATCCAGGCCCGTTGCGTTCCCGTGTGCTTCCCCAACAACGGGAGCGGCTGTCGCACTGGGAACCGCCAACCAGTGGCCGACTCAGCGTGCAGACCCTTCCTACGACGCCTACGAGGCAGGCACCTCAGACCTAGTTCAGAAGTCGACCCCGGCGTCCCGCCGAACCGACTCTGGTTTCACCGCCCGAGTCACAGTGCCGTTCAGCGAACGCACCCGGTTTGCCACATTCGGCTCGGAAGACACGTTACGTCACTACGCTAGATATATGAGAAGGGTTCGTTGGGGTATCGCTGGTCCGGGTCGGATGGCGGACGCGCTCGCGCCCGACTTCCTTCACGTGCCGAACGCCGAACTGGTCGCCGTGGCCTCCCGAGACGCCGATAGATCGGCCCGGTTCGCGGCCCGCCACGGCATCCCGCGCGCCCATGGCAGCTACCGGGGCCTCATTGATGACGACCAGGTTGATGTCATCTACATCTCCACCCCCCACCCGATGCATCACGGGCTGGCCCTGGCCGCGATTGAGGCGGGCAAGGCGGTGCTGATCGAGAAGGCATTCACCGCGACGCTCGCTGGCACCGCCGAGGTTATCAATGCCGCAGACTCCAGGGACGTGTTCTGCATGGAGGCCATGTGGACCCGCTTCCAGCCCGCCATCACCGCCGCCCGAGAGGTCATCGCGTGGGGGCGCATCGGCGAGGTGATCGGTGTCCAGGGAGACCTGACCGCGTTCCGCCGCTACGACGAGTCCGACCGGTTGTTCGCACCCGAGTTGGGTGGTGGGGCGACCCTCGACCTCGGGGTCTATGTGCTGAGCTTCGCCCACGACTTCCTGGGGCGTCCTTCGGCGCTGAAAGCGACCGGCCGCACCTATCCCAACGGGGTCGACGCCGGGGCGGCGGTCGCGCTGGGCTATCCGACGGGTGCGACCGCGTCCCTGTCCTATGCCCTGGATTCTCACGGCCCGGGACGCATGGTCATCATGGGCACCAACGGCTGGATCGAGGTCGAGCCCCGGTTCCACCACCCGACGACTATCTCGGTTCACCGCTCCGGTGTCCTGCCCCGGCTGATCGAGGCCCCGGTCCTGGGGCGCGGATACGCCCACGAGATCCTTGAGGTGACCACCGCGATCCTGGAGGGCCGCACCGAGTCGGACATCATGCCGTTGCAGGCCACCCTGGAGGTCGCCGAAATGGTCGATGGGGTCCTGTGCCAGCTGGGGGTCAGCTACACCGAGGCCCCCTTCGAGTAAACGGCCGGGATCCGGTCGCGCCTGCCCGGGGCCGGGGACGCAGTCCAGGACGCCAGCCACCCCACGCCGTGCGTCCCCAGGCACTCGTTGGCCGCTGGATACCGACCGGTGGCCACGCCGGCGCCAGGTACGCGCCCGGGACTAGTTCAAGCGCTTGCCGAGGGCCGCGACGACCGCGATGATGATCCCCGCGAGCGGGAAACCGATCCAGGCGAACCGCCAGCCGCCGAACACGAAGAACGCGACCAGCCCTATGCCGACCCAGGTGGTGAGGTTTTCCGCCAGCCTGCTCTTAGCAGTCTCCACAGCGCCCGGGGCATCGGCGGCTGGGACTAGGTCCCGGCCCACGGCGCTGTCCGGGGGTCCGCCGGGCAGGTCGGCGAAGAGCGCGGCCACGTCGCCCCGCGTCCGGGCCTGG
>JAUMYR010000094.1 GCA_030528545.1 Propionibacteriaceae bacterium | reverse complement strand
GAGTTCACGATGGTGTCATGTTTACCGAACTGTTGCCTATAGGAACTTTCGCCCGAGCCGCCGGTTTATCGGTCGGGGCGCTGCGGCACTACCAGGAGGAGGGGCTGCTGCTCCCGGCCAGGGTGGATGCCGCCAGCGGGTACCGCTTTTATAGCGCCGCTCAGCTGATCGATGCGGAGATCATCCGGCAGTTGCGGGCCCTTGACGTACCGGTGCCCGAGGTTCGCAGGGTCGTCCAGGCTCGCGATCCCCAGGTCACGGCGGAGATCGTGAAGGCCCAAGAAGCGACCATGCAGACGCGGCTGGAGGCCGCCCAGCAGGCGATCGATGCCCTGCACGAGCTGGTGACGACGCCCGTGCGGCTGCTCGGGGAACGGGTAGAGGTGCGGGTCGAGTCCGACCTGGAGGTCCTCGCGATCACCGAAGTGCTGCCTCTGGACTCCCTGCACATCTTCTTTGAGAAGGCCTACAACCAGATCGCCGAGATCGCCACCCGGGAAGGCCTGGACCTAGTGGGGGCTGTGGGCTCGATCTATCCCGGAGAGGAGTGGGACCCGGCCCGGATAGAAGTGACCGCTTTCATCCCCGTGAGCGGTGCCGCGCGTCCGCGGGAATACCTCACGCTGCCCGGTGGACGCTTCGCCGTGGCCCGCCATGAGGGCGATTACGAGACGATCTGGGAGACTTATCGTGCGATGGGGGCGTGGCTCGCGACCCACGCCGAGACCACCGATCACCGCATCCGGGAACACTATGTTGTCGGGGTCGGGGACACCCCGGACCCGGCCGACTATGTCACGGAGATCTACTGGCCGCTCAGGTGAGCACCGGGTCACCGGCACGGTGACCGCCGGGTTTGAGGAAGGGGGCAGGCGTCATGCCCAGACCGGTGTCCAAGGACGAATTGCTGCGGGTCGGGGAAGCGCAGTTCGAGAAGTTGTGCGCGCTGATCGAATCGATGAGCGAGGAGGAACAACTCGCCGCCTTTGATTTCAGCGCCGATCCCACCAAGAAAGAGGCGCACTGGCGGCGGGACCGGTGCCTGCGCGACGTCCTGGTGCATCTCTATGAATGGCACCGGCTGCTGCTGGCCTGGGTGGAGACCAATAGGGGTGGTCGCTCCGCCCCGTTCCTCCCGGCCCCCTATAACTGGAAGACCTACGGTCAGCTGAATGAGCGTTTCTGGAGCGAGCATCAGTCAACCTCACTTCAGGACGCGAAACAGTTCGTCCGGTCCACCCACGACCAGGTGATGGCGTTGGTCGGTTCCTTCGCCGATGCCGAACTATTCGAGAAGGGCCACTTCGCGTGGACCGGGACGACGACCCTCGGCTCCTACTGCGTCTCTGTCACATCCAGCCACTACGACTGGGCGATGAAGAAGATCCGCGCCCACCTCAAGAAGTTCCGGTCTGTAGCCTAGCGATTGTCTCCCCGACCGGAGCAGCGCTCCCGGGCGTCATGGGCGGATGTGGTCCGGGAGTATGGGCTGGGTGGTTTAAACCCTGGATGGGGTTGGGTCGCGGCGTATCGCAGATCGTGCCCCGAATCAGAGAACGAGCTATCGGTGTCGGAACGAGAACGACTGAAGCAGCTAGAACAAGAAAACCGTGACCTGCGGATGGAGAACGAGCTTGCTGGGAAAAGCAACGGCCTTCTTCGGTGAAGAAGTTCCGGTAAGCCTGACAGTGCGCATTCATCGCTTCCGAAGAAGGCACCCATCCTCATCATGAAGATGTGCCGGTGAGGGGTGAAGGATGTCACGGTCAGGGTAGGACGATTGGCGGAACCGGACCCCCTTCATCGACCACCCGGTGGCGAGGGGTGGGATGACCAGCGTGGTCCGGTTCGTGTTCACCGACTCCCAGGGCACCTACGGGTACCGTTGGGTCCATGCGGCCTGGTGCCGGCTGGGCCATCCCCGGCAGATCCCGAAACGATCCGCTCAGTGCATGCGCACCGAAGGCCTCGTTCCTTGTCATCCCCAGGCTGAGGCGGTGTCGCACCACTCTCCCAGACCCTGCTGCGGCCGCCCTACCAGACCTCGTCGGGCACGACTTCACCGCCGAGCGGCCCGCAACCACACTCGTTGGTGACATCGATCGCGATCGACGCCTGGGAAGGACGGGTTGTACCTAGCCACCGTGCTGGACTGTTTCTCGAAGGAAGTCGTCGGATACGCCATGGCTGACCACATGCGTACCAGCTTGGTCACCTCAGCACCGGGAAGCTTGGCCACACTACACGGACACACCCAACCAGGTATCACCACTTATTCATTCAGACCGCGGATCACAATACACCTCACTCGAATTCGCGGCATACACCAGCCAGCGCGACAGTCACCCGATCGGTGAGCCGAATCGGCTGTTGTTACGATAATGCGTGGGCAGAATCATTCAATGCGACCCTGAAAAACGAACTGGTATACCGGACAGTCTATCCCCTACCAGAGAACGAGCCGCCACAAATATTGCAGATCATATCGAATTACGTTACAATCAGAAACGTCTCTACTCAAGCCTAGGGGTGCCGAGCCCCGAACGAAGTCGAGACAGACTGGTACACCAGCCAGAAAGCAGCATAGCCAGAAAACATTCAGCACATCAATCCACCTCATCAACCTTCCCCCTACACCCCGGACTACAACCCCATCGAACACGGCTGGAACGAAGCCAAGGACCACGTCAGCAATCACCAATACATTCCCATACCGCATCAACAACAAAGACCCTGCTTAAAGAGAGCTATAGCCTGTTATGAAAAAGAATGCACCTGGATTTTTTATTGCGGTAGCTGTCATTATCCTTGAACTTATTGGCGGGATGCAGACCTACTTGAATCAGCTGATTCTGCCTATCCTAGCCGAGGATCTTAATGCTCGAAGCTCTTACGGTGTGATCCTCGGCGTTTCGGCTATCGCATCTATGAGTGGCTTGCCAATTGGGGCTGCTTTGATGAACCGGATGCGGTTATCAAAGCTCCTGCTGGGCGCTACCACGGTCTTGGTGTTTGGCGCATTTACTAGCGCTCTTGCGCCCAGCATTGTGATTTACATATGTGGTGTAGTGCTTCGTGGTCTGGCGGGTTCTGTCTTGGCGATGAGTTCAATTGGTGCGGTAGCACTCGGACTTTCAGGCCGGGCAAGGCAGCTAACTCTGGCGTTTGCTTCCGCTAGTTGGGTGATTTCATCAATCGTGGGTCCAATCTACGCGGCCTGGGTCACACACCTGTTGTCGTGGCGGTGGGCGATGCTGTTGTACCTACCTCTGCTGGTGGTGGCCAGAATTGTCATTGCTTTCAGCCTCAAGAGTGAAGGTAATAGAAAAGATGCCCCATTTTCTTATGCGGCGCTTCTTCTTATTATCGTGGGTGTCGGCGCTACCGTTATTCCGGCTACCGGGGTCTTAAAGATCGCGCTGTTACTTGCGGGTATCATTGTGCTGGGTCGTGTAGTTATCCTGCTCATGCCTGCGGGTACTTTCACGCAATCCACGCCTCGAAGGGCTGCTCTCGCAGGGATGTTCTTCTTGACTGGTGGCTATTTTGTCGCCAATGAACTTGTTGTCCTAACCGCCCACGACATCTACCATGCTAGTGCTGATTCTCTCGGTTTCATTATGATGGGAGGCGGTCTCGCATGGGCAGTTCTCGGTGTGCTTTGTGGTATGAAGCCAGCGGCAACAAAACGCGCGTACCGGGTGCGATCAACCACTGGTCTTTCGCTGATCATTGCAGCTGCTATCGTGATCGGGATCTTGACCTTAGGTCAATGGCACACTTCTTCCCCCACAAGCATTTTCATCATTGCGTGGACAGTCGCGGGCATTGGTATGGGTCTGACGTATCTTGATACGCTCAACATTTTCTTTGAAGACCCTGCCATCCCTGACGGCATCACTATTGAAGAGATGGCTAGCTCATCGGTAATCGTAGAATCGCTTTCCTCAACGATGTTTATCCCGCTCGCAACATCAATTGTTGCCATGGCATTCACCAACGAACAAGCGACATCCACAATCCCCTATGGGGTAGCTTGGGCCCTCGTTGTGGCAGTATCGTGCGCCGCGCTCTACTATTTGCGGCATGCACAGCCGGCAAGCGCAGGATAGAGAATCTAGGCGAGCAACAGCTGTAGCTAGTACGCTGTTTGATCCGGTGTCTTTGTGCGCGGCTAGCCCCGCCCGCTGACCCGTGATCGAGTCATAGAGATCGAGAGGGCCCATCTCCCACGCCAGTGCCGTCCGGTTCGCCCCTCAGCGGCTTCCACAACCCAGGGGGAATCTTTGAGGTTCGCGTTCTTCGCCACGCCAGGGCGCAACATGGCGCAGACTCAGTATGTGTAGACACTCGGTTCCTGCCGCCATCGGTCACCGGCGAGCACTGACCGGCGGGAGTGGCACGGCTTACACAGCGAGCGGAGGTTGTCCATGTCCTGGGTGCCGCGGTGCTCCAACGGGATGACGTGGTGGGCTTCCTGCGCGCCGGGGTGCACCGGTCGGCTGCCAGGCAGTCTTCACATAAGAGATGGGTGGTGATGTAGGCGGCGCGTATCTTCCGCCACCGTGAACCGTGGCGGCGGTTTACCTTCGAGGCAGGCTGCCAGCGCCGGTACCGTGCATCCTCAGCCCTCGTGCGCTCGGGACACAAGCGTTCGTGGGTGAGGTTCGGGCAGCCGGGCTGGGAACACAGACGCGCTGGTTTCGACCACATCCCGCGCACCCCTTCCCGGACATGGCGAAGCCCAGGTGCCGCCGTCACCTTTGTGAAGATTCTGCAGCCCCCTTTGGCTCGCCTGTTACTGCCGCATACTGCCGAGCCGTCCGCGAGGGCGGGCATTGCGGAGAGGAGTAGGGCCAGGAGTGTGAGAAAGGCGACTGTTCTTAGCATGACTCCTCACTGAAGGAGAATTGGGAGATTGCCCAGGTCTTTTCTGTCACTTGTTGCAGTGTGAAGGAACCGATGTGGGTTCCCGTGGCAGGTCTTTTACTCCCATCGTTGTGTTCCAGGGTTATCTTGGCATTATCAGAGCAGACCTTGACGCTGGCCTGGGCCGTTCCATCGAGCAGCGGGTCAATCAAGCGAACACTCCAGCCACGATAGATAGGCTCACCAGTAACACGGATCCCAGACGCCTTCTGGCGTTCTAGGACTACCACGAGCAGATCCTGGGCGTCGCCGGTGGTGTACTTGGTGACTGCGGTGAAGTCGTTAGTGGGATTGATTCCCCATTCATCGTAGGCGGCGAGGTGGTCCCGCACGGTCTGGTAGGCC
Source organism: Propionibacteriaceae bacterium (assembly GCA_030528545.1). Next base: position 5,670 of record JAUMYR010000094.1, on the reverse strand, counting down.
GGGCGGAGGTCGTCGCTGAAGCTGGGCTCTGGTTCGCTGCTGGGGGTGGGTTCCGGTGTGGGGCTGGGCGATGGGGCAACCGACGGCAACCCGGAGGGCACCGGAACAGGCGCCTGGCAGCCAGTCAACAGGGCCAGCAGAACAGCCGTGGCCAGGATTCGATGTCGCATAGGTTCTCCTGTGAACGTCTGCTGCCATCCTGCCACGCTCTAGGGCCGCCCAAGCCAGGCTGTGGATAACTCACCGGCGACGGGAGAATCTGGCCGATTCCTTCACTAATACCGAACTATTCGAGAAAGACCAGTTTCCCTGGACTGGGACGACGACCCTCGGCTCCTACTGCGTCTCTGCCACGTCTAGCCATTACGAGTGGGCGATGAAGAAGATCCGCGCCCGCCTCAAAAGGCTTGAGTCTGAGGCCTAGCGGTCGTCTTTTCAACCGGAGCAGTGCTCCCGGATGTCATGGGCGGGTGGGGGCGGTTGTTGGTGGGGTGTTAGCGGCGTGGTTTGTTGACGTTGACGACTTGGAGTTCTCCGATCGCGATCTGAGCCGAAGCATCAAGACTGAAGTGGATAGTCCCCCGCTGACCGATACCTGACCAGTCAACCCGCCAATGACTGGTAGCGGTGATCGTCCGGACTCCCTGCTTCTGATAACGATAACTACAGGTCGGAGACTTAGGATCAACCTCCGGGTTACCCCGCCGCCACGGAGTCCCAGGCCCCCAACAGGTGTGAGTCTTCCCATCACCCATATCCCACACCACATGAGACACCCGCGCTGTCGCGGTGACGGTGTGTCCGGCCGCACTCACGGTCTTGGTGACTGGCCCCCAGGTGCGCTCGTCGGGTTTCTTCGCCCACAGCCAGACCCAGCGTCCCACCAGCCCCAGGGCATCCGGGTTATCAGCCAGAGGCGAGGGATAACTACCGATCTGAATCGGCAACAAACTCATACTGGCCACCGCCTCCTCAGCCAGAACCCGCGGACTCGGAGCAGGCCTGGCATCAGGCACCCAAAAATCGTAGCTGTTGAGCAGGCTAAGGTGGAGTTTGGCGCATCTCACGATGACACCATCGGCGTTTCCTCGCCAAACCAGCTCCGATTTATCGGGCTGAGGTTCCTTGACCGAGATATAGCACTGCCTATCTTGGTGCCACCATTCACCATCTCGCACACAAAGAATAGGGTCACCGGTAAGTGCGTCGGTGCAAGGTTGGCGCGATTTTTGTTCTGTGGGCAACTTCGAGTATTCGACTTTACTCTGAGACGAACTCACGGTGCATTCTTTACCGTTAGTCCGGTTATCCTTGGCGCACTTCACCACTGATTCTGCGTGCGCGTTGAGCGAGGTCGCTAAGAGGGTTAGCGAGAGTGCCGTAAGGAGCAGTTTTCTTAGCATCGCTGCTCCTCGTTTGAGTAATCCGCAATGCGCCATGACTTGTCCGGCATCTGGTGCAATACATATGATTCAAAAAATGATCCAACCGCCGGTCTTCTAGTGTCTTCCTTGGCGACGATTGTCATCTTCGCGTTGTCTGAGCACAGCTCGACCTTGGCTCGAGCCGTACCGTCAAGCAACGAGTCCATCGTAGATACTTGCCATCCGCGGTAGATCGGTTCCCCCACGACACGAATGCCTTCCTGGAAGCGTCCTATCAGGATCTCCGAAATCAGGGATTGAGCGTCGTCAGTGGTGTACTGAGTGACTGAGCTAATGTCGTTGGTGGGGTTGGCTCCCCATTCGTCGTAAGCGGCGAGGTAATTACGGACGGTCTGGTAGGCCGGGCGGAGGTCGTCGCTGAGGCTGGGCTCTGGTTCGCTGCTGGGGGTGGGTTCCGGTGTGGGGCTGGGCGATGGGGCAACCGACGGCAACCCGGAGGGCACCGGAACAGGCGCCTGGCAGCCAGTCAACAGGGCCAGCAGAACAGCCGTGGCCAGGATTCGATGTCGCATAGGTTCTCCTGTGAACGTCTGCTGCCATCCTGCCACGCTCTAGGGCCGCCCAAGCCAGGCTGTGGATAACTCACCGGCGACGGGGAACCCGGCCGCTCCGGCGGTGGCCTGATACTCCAATGCAGACCCCACTGGTAGCGGCCCATATGCCGCTACCCAGAATCGGGGCGCCGGTGAACCGGACCGAGCGTTCATAGCGGTGCGTAATGGACGCTTCAACCGGGTCTCTGGAAGGGGCTAGTCGGTGGGTTTGTTCGGATTGCGTCTCTGGTAAGAGATCAAGAGAAGAAGCGCCACGACGGTAGTGCCTGCCGTCGCGGTCGAGAGGGGAGCCAAAGAGTTCGCCCATGGGCTTTCCCTGAGGGAAAGGAAAGCGCCAAGTAGCCCAACGATTATGGAGAGGGCCCCAAAAACGATGATAATTACCCTAAGGGCGATGATGGGTTTTGGTGCTTTTCTGCTCATGGTGATTAGTGGCTGGTCTAGGGCAGGTTGGGTTGGTATAAGACCTCATTTTATCTCCCCGTGGGGTCCTTTGCCCCTGCTGTGGCGAGTTGCCTCTTGGCGACACGTTCCTGTGCGTCCTGGTAGATCGCCTGGGTGCGAGCCTGGGGCTCAGCCCTGGGTGGAAGGGTCATCCGGTGCTCCGCGCCGACGGTCCCGTCTTTGTGCAGCTCAAAGCAGCTCAATCCGATCCGGGATGGCTTCGGTGTGCAGGGATCAGGCCGCTGGGCGGGTTCTCTCCAGCCTGCCGTTCACGCCGGTCCAGTCATTTCAGGCAGAAGCTCATCTGCCCCTGACGGCTCGGCTTGAGCTTCCCGGTCAGCAACTCCACCGAGGCCTACCGACGCGGCGGCCTGGGGAAGAGCGGTCGGCCGAGGTAATAATCATCCCCATCGGAGGCCATGCGTTTCTGCCGCTCAACGAAGCCCCACCCGCGGCCGACATCCAGCCGGAATGACTCCATGCCTTGGCGGAGGGGCGGTTCGAGGTCGGATTCCGAGGGCGTGCTGGCAGGTCCCAGCGTGCCCAGCGGCATCAGGTTCGGGGAAGAAACCCCCGGACATGCCGAACCGGGTGAGGACACGACTGCCGGTCTCCAAGCTGGTCGCGGCGAACTGGCCACCGGAAAGCTCGTGCCCGCCGCGCATGGCGCCGCGCATATTGGCGCTGAGCCGACTCATCCAGGTCTCGGGAATATCGCTGTGGGAGAAGGGGTTGGTTGAAATATGAAGAAGATCGGTTTCCTGTCGTTCGGGCACTACCGGGATGTTCCGGGAGCCCGGGTGCCTTCCGCCGCGCAGGCGCTCAGGGACCACGTCGAACTCGCGAGGATCGCCGACGAAGTGGGGATCGATGGCGCCTGGGTCCGGGTGCACCATTTCGAGGAGTCGATGGCCGCGCCTTTCCCGCTCCTTTCCGCGATGGCCGCCGTCACTACGACGCTTGATGTCGGCACCGGCGTCGTCGATCTGCGCTACGAGAACCCGCTGTACCTGGCCGAAGAGGCCGCCGCCACAGATCTACTCTCCAGTGGGCGACTGCAACTGGGCGTCAGCCGGGGTAGCCCGGAGCAGGCAGCCGACGGGCAGGCCCAATTCGGTTATCACCTCGCCGATGGTGAGACCTGGGCCGAGCACTCCCAGGCCAAGGTCCGCCGATTCCTGAACGCCATCAAGGGTGCCCCCATCGCCCACTCGGCCCGTGCCCAGACGCTCGGGGAGGGCCCGGATCTGCCGATCCGCCCGCTGAGCCCGGGGCTCCGCGACCGCATCTGGTGGGGTGCCGCCACCCACGCCACCGGCGTCACCGTTGGCGAGCAGGGCATGAACCTGATCAGCTCGACGGTCATGCTGTCCGAGGACGGACGCCCCTTCCACGTGCAGCAGGCCGATCAGGTGCGTGACTACCGCGCGGCCTACCGCTCCGCGGGTCATGCGGGTCCCGGGCTGGCAGCCGTCACCCGTCCCGTGTTCCCGATCACCGGCGACACCGACCGTCGCTACTTCGGTACCCGCGGCAAAGGCGCAGACTCCGTCGGTTTCTTCGACGGGTCCAATGCCCGAAGCGGCCCGACCATGGCCGGTGACATCGAGCAACTGGTGCAGAAGCTCAGTGCGGACGAGGGCGTCACCGAGGCCGATTACGTCCTGTTCACCATGCCGTCACACCTCGGTGTCGACTACAACGCCCACTGGATGAGCAACCTCGTCGTGCTGGCGAAGGAACTCGGCTGGAAGTGATCGCCTCGGCGTGACGGCACCCCTCCGGTGCCGTCACTGGGAGATCTCCAGAAGCTGGAACTGGGCCCCCTGAGGGTCGGCGACGGTGGCGAACCGGCCGAACGGGGTTTCTCCGCCCGGATCAATCACCGTTCCACCCATCCGGACCAGGGCCTCCAGTGATTCGTCCATGTCGCTCACCCCGAAGTACACCCGCCAGTACGAGGCCGCGCCCTCCGGTAGAACGGTCGTGGCGTCGCAGAGTCCGGCTGCGCCCCGGTCCCCACTGCCGTGGGTGAGGTAGCGCACAGCCGAGGCGGTCTCCTGCTCGATGGGTGCGGTTTGCAGATCCCAGGAGAACACGTCGCGGTAGAAGGCGGAGGCCGCATCGAAGTCCGTGGTCAGGTTCTCGAACCAGCAGGGGGCTCCCACGCGCGCCGAGTCCGCCATGCCGTCGAAGGTCTCGGGCTGCCAGGCGCCGACGACGGCACCGGCCGGGTCGATGATGAAGGCCGTGGTCCCGAGGTTGCCGATGGCCGTGGCGGGCACCATCACCTGACCGCCATGCTCGACGGCCTTCTTCAACGTCTGTTCGATGTCGGCGGTGCGCAGGTATACGGTCCAGGCGGTGGGACTCTGAGGCTCCTCCGTGGGGCCGTCGGGGCCCATCAACGTGGTCATCGCTCCGCCGATGGGGAGGCCGTCCTTGAACACCATCCGGTATCCGCCGAACTCGGGACTGCCCTCCCCGAACTGCCAACCCAGCAGGGTGGTATAGAAGGGGATCGCACCGTCGAGGTCGTGGGTGCCGAGGTCGATCCAGACCGGGCCGCCCTCCACGGCGACCGGAGGCGTGGCGTTCATGATGTCTCCCAACTCTGCCGGCTGCCTCACGGCACCGGGTCCTTCAAGGCTAGCAACCCCCGACACCGCGTTGAGCTGTTCAGCGGGCAAGGGAGGCGCCGACGAAGCGCCAATGACTCACCGTCTGCCGACGGCCCCACCGTTGAACCAGGCAGCAACCTTCCAGTTGGCGAGGGTCTGAACATCTGATACGGTTATTTCAGATATTGCATCTATGCGAGTAAAGGTTTGTCTCATGTCCACGACGTTGACCGCTGACAAGGTTTCTGCCGACGAGTTAGTTCAAATGAAAGAGTTTGCTCAGGCTTTGCCTCAGGGTTCACCTCTGGCGATCATGCTCGAAGGCCTGCTAGATGCGGTGCGACGCGGCGCGGACGTGACGCTGCTCGCCTCGGACAAGGAACTCACCCCCAATCAGGCGGCCCAGCTGCTGGGAGTGAGCCGTCCACACCTGGTGAAGATCATGGATCGCGGGTTGCTGGCCTACCGGCTGGTCGGGTCGAACCGCCGTATCGCGATGGCCGATCTGTTCGACTACATCGAACGCCACGAACGCGCGAACGCGCATGTCAACCAGCTCTTGGGGACGCGCGCCCACGCGCAAGTGCAGGCAATGGACGAAGCGGC
>JAUMYR010000093.1 GCA_030528545.1 Propionibacteriaceae bacterium | reverse complement strand
TGCGACTGGACGGCCCTCATCAACCGGCGCGTGGTGAGCGCCGGGCCGACCGCTGAGGCATTCAGCGAAGACCACGTACGCCTCGCCTACGGGCTGGTCGCGGCATGAACCTGCTGCTGGACCACACCTACCGGTCCATGCTCCTCGGCACCGTCATCATCGGGTTCACCGCGGGAGCGCTGGGCACCTTCGCCTACCTGCGCAAACAGTCACTGCTGGCCGATGTGGTCTCCCACTCGGCGATCGGCGGCACGATGCTGGCATTCATGGTCGCCAGCTGGCTCGGCTTCGATGGCCGGGCCAGCTGGGTGCTCATCATCGGCGCCTCGGTCATCTCGCTGGTGGCGCTCGCGCTGATCGAGTGGCTGCCGCAGGTCTCGGTCACGAAGGTCGATGCCGCCATGGCGATCATGCTGGCCTTGTTCTTCGGCGGCGGCATGGTGCTGCACCGGGTGATCCTGGGCAGCAACTTCGCCAACAAGGGCGGCCTCGTGGACTACCTCTTCGGTAGCGCGTCCCATCTGACCTTCGCCGACATCGCCTCCGCGGCCGTCGTCGCGGTCATCACCTTCACGGTCGCCGTGGCCTGTTTCAAGGAGCTGACCCTGGGCTGCTTCGATGCCGAATATGCGACGACCCTCGGGTATTCGCCAAAGGTGCTCTCGGTGGTGCTCAATACCGTGGTGGTGCTGTCGGTGGTGATCGGGGTCAAGGCCGTCGGCCTCGTGCTCATGATCGCGCTGGCCGTCGCCCCGCCGATCGCCGCACGCCAGTGGACGCGGCGGGTCGGGCCGATGGTGGTGCTGTCGGGGGTCTTCGGGGCCCTCGGTGCCGCCCTCGGCGCCTGGATCTCGGTGAGCATCGGGCGCGTCCCGACCGGGCCGGTCATCGTGCTGGTCCTCACCGCGATCGCCGCGATCTCGCTGCTCTTCGCGCCGCGGCGCAGCCTGCTGCTCGTTGCCCTGTCGCGGCGGCGCCAGCGTCTGGCACTGTCAGGAGGGCAATCATGAGTTTTGCCACCTGGGTCATGATCCTGGCCGTGGTCACCGCGCTGGCCTGTGCCCTGCCCGGTGTATGGCTGGTGCTGCGCCGCCAGTCCATGCTGACCGACGCCATCAGCCATTCGGTGCTACCCGGCATCGTCGTCGCCGCCGTCGCCTCGGGGACGCTGCACTCCCCCTGGTCAATCCTCGGCGCGGCCCTCATGGGCATGCTGGTGGTCATGGGCGCGGAGTTCCTGGAATCGACCGGGCTGATCTCGGGCGACGGCCCGCAGGGCCTGATCTTCCCCGCCCTGTTCAGCATCGGTGTCATCCTGGTCAGCACCAGGTTCTCCCAGGTCGCGGTCTCGGAGTCTGCGATCCTGGTCGGAGACCTCAATCTGGCCGCTTTTTTGCCGCTCCAGATCGGCGGGACCGACCTGGGTCCCCAGTACCTGTGGGTGATGGGCGGGGTACTGCTGCTCAATATCGTCTTCCTGGCGCTGTTCCACAGGCAGCTCAAGCTCATCACCTTCGACCGGGAGCTGGCGACGACCATGGGGCTTCGGGTGCGCCTGCTGAACCAGGCGATGATGCTGCTGGTGTCGGTCACGATCACCGCGAGCTTCTACGCCGCGGGTGCGGTGCTGGTGGTCGCGCTGATGATCGTCCCCGCCGCCGTCGCGCAGCTGGTCAGCCGCAGCCTGCCGGTCATGTTCACGGTCGTGAGCGTGGTCGCGGTGAGTAATGCCGTCGCCGGGTTCTGGGTGGCGTACTGGCTGGACGCGGCCACCTCGTCGGGCCTGGCGGTGTTCTACGGGCTTACCTTCCTGGTCGTGCAGGCCGTGGTGTTGCTCAACCGCCGGGCCCGCCGGGCCCGGGTCGCGGTTAGTTAGCGGCGCCCCAGCAGGGCGGCGGACTCCATCAGCATCCAGCCAGACAGCTGCACCGACAGGTCCCGCTCAATCGCCCCGGCGTCCGGGCTAACTCGCCCGGCCCGGGGCACCACTGCGGGGAGGTTCCACTGGTGGCCGAACAGTGGCCAGCCGTCGCCCGGATCTGCCGACATCTCCCAGACGGCATCGGCCGAGGCCAGGATTAGCCCGGCGGCCATTCGCCGGGCCCCAGCACTTGACGCCCGGGTCGCGACCAGCGCCAGGTAGCGGGCGAGGATACCGCTGAATAGTCCCCCGTCGCCTCCCCCGTGCCCGACGATGACCCCGTCCTTGGCCAGATGCTCGCTGACCGCCTGGACGAGGTTCTCGACCCGTTGTGCTGACTGCGGGGAATCGAGTTCCAGCTCGGCCCCGAGCATGACGCCCTGGCAATAGGTGTAGAGCGTCTCGTCCCGAACGAACTGGTTGTCCTTCTCGACCACGCCGTCGGCGATCAGACCGCTGTCGAGCAGCAGATGCTGGTGTACCCATTCGGCCATATCGCCCGCGGGCCCGCGGTGACCGGTGCGGGCCAGCAGGATCGCGACCGGGCCGTTCGCTGGGGCGTTGAGAAAGCTGTCTCCGCGCCGCCACGGGATGGCCCCGTCTGGCCGGATCGCGGCGCGACAGGCCCGCAGGATCGGGCCCAGGCGATAGCGTGCCCCAAAGGTCTGGTTCGCCCGGTGGAGAGCCAGCGCCCACCACGCCATGTCGTCGTAGTAACGGTTGGTGAACCCGAATCCGTTGCGGATCAGGTTGCCCCGCACCAGCGCCTTGGCGAGGCGGGCCCGCGCCCGGCTGGGCGATCTCAGTTCTGCGTCCACTAGGCAGTCGAGCAGGTGGGCCTGCCACCAGTAATGCCAGCGCAGGGCCAGCCGCTCTATCGTGGTCGCGGGCCACCCGACGACGCCCACTCTGGTCCTCGGGATCGCCCACAACCGGCGAGAGAACCGGCCGAGCACCGCCTGTTCGGACAAGGCGGCGCGCACCTGGGCGTCACGGGGTCTCATCGTGGTATCCGATCCGGGGGTGCGATGGACTTTCTGGTGAGGCGGTATCCCACATGGAACGATCCTAAGGCGGGCACGGGGCGCCGCCTCGCACCTATCTGCTCTGATCGTGGGTGAAGTAGTGTTCCAGTTCGGCCGAGACCCTGGGGACCCGCTGTGGCAGCGAACCTGCGCGCAGCGATTGAGTCGCGGCGATCCCGGCGGCGACAGCGTCGCGGGCGCCGAGAGGGCTGGTCTCGGTCGGGCCCCCATGCCGGACGAAGCTGAGGAACTCCGCGACGGTGAGGGCGTCCGCCTCGTGGTGGTTGGCCCCGTCCCTCAGGATCGGATACTCCCGGTCGGCGTCGGCCCGGTAATCGGAGCGGGTGTTCCATAGCTTGACGACCCCGCCCTCTGAGTCCCCGAAGTTCTCGATGCGTCCTTCGTTGCCGATCACCGTGTAGTTGCGCCAGTAGTCGGGCGAGAAGTGACACTGCTGGTAGGAGGCGAGCACCCCCGAGTCGAGCCGCATCAGCATCATCGACAGGTCCTCGACATCGATCACCCGGTTCAGTCCCCGCAACCGGCTCGGTGGGTAGACATCGCGGTCGAACCAGTCGTGCATCAGCGAGGAAGAATTGTCTCCCCGGTGGGAGTTGTTTCCGTACACCATGAGTTCGCCCATCGCCGTGACCTCCCGGGTGACCGAGCCAGCCAGCCAGTGGATGACGTCGATGTCGTGGGCTCCCTTTTGCAGCAGCAGGCCCGTCCCGCGGGCTCGTTCGGCGTGCCAGTCCTTGAAATAGTAGTCCCCGCCGTGGCCGACGAAGTGGCGGCACCAGATGGCCTTGACCTCACCGACCGCACCCTCTCCGATCAGCCGGTGCATGGTCTGGACAGCGTGCATGTGGCGCATGTTGTGCCCGACGTAAAGCCTGGTCCCGGTCTGATAGGCGGCCTCGAGGACCGCGTCGGCGTCTGGGATCGTGATCGCCAGCGGTTTCTCCAGGAATACCGGGATGCCTGCCCGCAGCAGGTCGATGGTGATGGCTGCGTGCGTGTCATCGGGAGTCAGCACGAAGGCAGCGTCGATCCCGTGCTCGATAAGCTCACGGTGGGAGCCCACGACCTCGATACCAGAACCGATGCGGGATACCCGGGCCGCGGCGTCTGGGTGAGGCTCGGCGGCCACCACGACGCGGGCATCGTGGTCCTTCACGTGCTGGGCGAGTTTGGCTCGGGCCCCGGCGCCAGCAACGCCGATCCGTAGTGTCATGGTGTCTCCTCCAGGTAGGGATTAGGTACACTGACGTGTTCTCCACCGAGGACGAGCGCGCCGCCCTCTTCCATCACGCGGATCGCGGCACCGAACAGCGCCGCACGTTCGCCGAGCGCCGCGAGCCTGAGCTCGGGTTCTGCTCTACCGCTGAACTGGGCCCCGACCGCCGTGGCGAGGCGGCACCTCAGCCGGTCGCTGCCCAGTTCTGCCCCGGGACCGCCCAACACCACGATCGCTGGGTCCAGGGTCGCGATCATGACGGCGAGCGGTTCGGCGACCATCGTCAGTAGCCGGTTGGCCGTGCTCACCGGGTCTGTTGCTCCCGGCTCCAGAGGCCAGCACGGTTCACTGAGGCAGGTCCCCTCCCCAGCGGCGAACATTGAACCCCGGTGTAACCGCCCGTTGATGATGATGCCAGCCTTCAGCCTGCGCGCGATGTGGAGATAGAGCTGGTCGGCGGCGCCTGCCCCAGCGCCCATCCGGGATTCCGCCAGCGCGACCATGTTGACGTGGTTCTCGGCGATGAGCCTGCCCGCGCTGGGCAGCGCCAGCACCTCGCTTAGCCTCCTTCCAGCCCACCGTGGGACACATCGCATCCGCAGTATCCGGCCGTCTGGGGTGATGACCCCGGGGACGCACACCACGAGGACATCCAGTTCACCGGCCGGCAGCGCCCGAGCCGCGGCCAGCGACCATGCCTCGGGTTCGCAGACCCCCGGTTCTGGCTGGATGATCCGCACGTTGACCATCCGGCCAGTGAAGTCGATCTCGGCGCCCAGGACTGTCCCGTCCCGCCGCAGGTCCAGGCAGCCCAGGCGCAACGGGCTAGAAACGAAGGCGTAACGCTCCGCCGGGCGTCCGGGATGGGCGGTGCGCCATTCCGAGCGCGTGGCTAGTCCGCGCGTCGCCAGCCACCGGAGGATCGGTTGGGTGGTTGGCCTCGACAGGCCCACCGCGGCCGCGAGTTCCGCGACCGAGGCATCGCCCAGCCGGCGTAGGGCGGCCCAGCAGACCGCCGTGTTGATCCGCCGGACCGCGGCGGCGCCGTTGTCGCTGCCCACGGGCGCTCCTTAGGTGGTACGGCTGTTTCCGTAACCCATCACACTTAATCGGACGCGCTGCCGTGCGTCAAGCGATCGCCGCCGCGAGTGAGCGGGAACGGCGGCCGCGCCCGGTGTCAGCTCATACCAGAACGATGATTAGCACCTGGGCCAGGATGACCCTGAGGAACATGGTCAGGGGGTACACGCTGGCGTAACCCATGGCTGGGGCATCGCTGTCGGTGAGGGTACCGGCGTAAGCCAGCGCCGGAGGGTCGGTCGTGGCGCCCGCCAGAACCCCGATCATGGTCAAGTAATTGATCTTCAGCCAGACCAGCCCGATGAGACCGATCACCAGCACTGGGACGAGGGTGATGACCAGACCCCACATCACCCACAGGTAGCCGCCCTGCACGATGGTAGAGATGAAGGTGGGACCTGCGGCCAAACCGACACCGGCCAGGAACAACGCGATCCCGATCTCGCGCAGCATCAGGTTCGCACTGGCGGTGCTGTAGGTGATGAGCCGAAGCCTGGGACCATAGCGTCCGAGCAGCAGCGCAACGATCAACGGCCCACCGGCCAGGCCGAGTTTCACCGGGGTCGGGATTCCGGGCACCATCAGCGGGACCGAACCCACGACCACCCCGAAGACGATCCCCACGAAGAGGACGAACAGGTTCGGTGCGTCGAGACTGCGTGGCGAATTCCCCAGCAGCCGTTCGGCCCGTTTCAGGTCCTCCGGCGAGCCGACCAGAGTCAGCCGGTCGCCGAGGACGAGACGCAGCCCCGCCGAGGCGACCAGGTCGGTTCCCGCCCGGTGCACCCTCGTCAAGTTCACCCCATGCAGCGACCGGAAGCCGAGCTGGCGTACCGAAACCCCGTTGAGCTTGGCCCGGGACAGGATCACCCGGCGCGACTCGTAAGGCGCTGGCCCCTCGTTCCACAGCTCATCGGGAACCTCTACCTTCGGCCCGAAGAAAGCCGCCAGCGATTCCCGGTCCTTGCGTTTAGCGGTCACCAGGATCTGGTCGCCACGCTCGAAGCGGGTTTCGTCATCGACCAGTTCGACGGTCTGGCTGGCCGCGTGGCGGACCCGGGAGACGACGAAGTCGTAGGGGATCAGCGCGTTCAGTTCGGCGAAGGACTTGCCGAAGACCGCCGGGTTCTCCACGGCAAGCGCGAAGCGCCGGGCAGAGCGGGCCGCAACCCCTTCGGCCTGGCGCAGTTCATTGGCCTGTGCGGCGACATCGATGCCTAGCGCCAGCCTCAGGATCACCATAGAGCAGATGATGCCGACCACGGCCAGCGGGTAGGTCATGGCGTAGCCCGCCGCCATGGCCGCGTCACTCGATCCTCCGGTCAGGTCCGCGTAGGTCTGCTGGGCCGCGCCCAGGCCTGGGGTATTAGTCACCGCCCCAGACATGATGCCGACCATGGTCGAACCTGGCAGGCCGGTGACGAAGGTCAGAGCGACGGTGCACAGACCGCTCAAGGCGATGGCTCCCACGGCCAGCAGGTTGACCCTCAGACCGCCGCGGCGTAGAGCCGCTAGGAAGCTGGGACCGACCTGGATTCCAATGGAAAACACGAAAAGCACCAGGCCGAACTCCCGAACGAAATGCAGTGTGTGGGGGTCGACAACGAGTCCAGCCTGACCACAGGCGATACCCGCGAACAAGATCCAGGCGCTGCCAATGGAGACCCCACCCACCTTCCAGCGTCCCAAGATAAGACCGATCGCGATGACGATGGACAAGACCAGGATCGCGTGGGCGGTGCTATCGCCGAATAACAGATCGAGGAACCAGTTCACGTCCTGAACTCCCCCGCCGGGGGCCGTCCTAGGCCGATAGGCGGTGGGTGCGAACTGGCGATGGGCATGCCAAACATGACTCTCCTTGTCCCAGGTATCCGCGCCTGGGGTAGTCGGAAAACGAGAGCGCAGTTCCTGACTTGGATCACAGTGGCGGGACCGTTCTGGAGTTACACCAGATTCCTGGAGGCTCTCGCTGGGTGCCAGTATGTCACACCGGTGGCTGGTGCTATCGTCAAGGGGTCACTGGTCCGGCAAGGCCCGATAAGGGGTTGCTGGGGCAAGAGGGAACACCGGTGAGAGTCCGGGACTGTCCCGCAGCGGTGAGTGGTGACGAAAGCCGTCATGAGCACTGGAGCGATCTGGGAAGCGACGGCCGGTAGGCGGGCGCGGCAGCGCCGGGAGCCACGAGTCCGAAGACCTGCCAGGGATCTGCCTGAACCCTCAGGCAGCGTCGATGATCTCGTGGACTGGGTCGCGGCCGAACACCGTGCTGGACGGTGCCGCACGCCTGGACGTGGGCCTTGCCGCGAGGTCGACTACTTCGGATGAAAGTGGGTAAGAGTTGTTTCGCAAGATCCTAGTTGCCAATCGTGGTGAGATCGCGGTTCGGGCTTTCCGTGCGGCCCATGAACTTGGTATTCGCACTGTGGCGATCTTCGCCCAGGAAGACCGCAATTCCGAGCATCGGGTGAAGGCCGACGAGTCCTATCTGGTGGGCTCTCCGGGCCATCCCGTCAAGGCCTATCTCGACATCGACGGCATCATCGCCGTCGCGAAACGGTGCGGCGCCGAGGCGATCTATCCGGGCTATGGCTTCCTGAGCGAGAATCCCGATTTCGCTGCGGCTTGTGCGGCCAACGGCCTGGTCTTCATCGGGCCGGAGGCGAGCGTGATCGAACTGGCTGGGAACAAGGTGCGTGCCATTGAGAAGGCCAGGGCCGCTGGGCTGCCCACCCTTGATTCGTCCGCACCGACCACCGACCTGGAGACGCTGCGGATGGAGGCGCGACGGATCGGTTACCCGCTGTTCGTCAAGGCCGTCGCCGGGGGCGGTGGACGCGGGATGCGCCGGATCGACAGCGAGGCCGAACTGGAGAGCGCACTGGGTGCCGCGATGCGCGAGGCCGACGCCGCGTTCGGTGACCCGACGGTATTCATTGAGCAGGCGGTGTCTCGTCCGCGCCATATCGAGGTCCAGATACTGGCCGATCACACCGGCGAGATGATTCACCTGTTCGAGCGGGATTGTTCGATCCAGCGCCGTCACCAGAAGGTGATCGAGATTGCCCCCGCTCCGTTTATCTCCGACCAGTTGCGGGAATCGCTCACCTCGGACGCGATCGCCTTCGCGAAGTCCATCGGCTATACCTGCGCGGGGACGGTGGAGTTCCTGGTCGAGACCGAGGGCCCCCGGGCGGGGCAGCATGTGTTCATCGAGATGAACCCACGCATCCAGGTGGAGCACACCGTCACCGAGGAGATCACCGATGTCGACCTGGTGCAGGCCCAGATCAGGCTCGCCGCGGGAGCGACGCTGGCCGAGATCGGGCTCGCCCAACAGGACCTGCGGATTCGTGGGGCGGCGATCCAGTGCCGGATCACCACCGAGGACCCACAGAACTCCTTCCGGCCCGACACCGGGACCATCACCGCCTACCGGTCCGCGTCGGGGGCAGGTATCCGCCTCGACGGCGGGACCATCGGCACCGGTGTTGAGATCGGGGCTCACTTCGATTCGCTGCTGGTCAAGCTCACCTCCCGCGGCCACGACCTCGATATGGCGATCCGCCGGGCCCGGCGCGCACTGGCGGAGTTCCAGGTGCAGGGGGTCTCGACCAATGTGCCGTTCCTGGAGGCGGTCCTGGGCGAGGCGAACCTGGACGCCGACACGCTGTCCACCTCGTTCATCGCCGAGCGTCCCCACCTGCTTCGCCCCCAGCCTGGCGCCGACCGGGGAACCCGGATGCTGCGGTGGCTGGCCTCGGTCACTGTAAACAAGCCCAACGGGGAACAGCCGACGCTTCTGGACCCGGCCGCCAAGCTGCCTTCCTGCGATCTGGGTCTCCCGGCCCCGGACGGCGCCAAACAGCGGCTGGACGCCCTCGGCCCGGCCGGTTTCGCCCGCTGGCTGCGGGAATCCGCCGAGGTGGGGGTGACCGATACCACCTTCCGGGACGCCCACCAGTCGCTGCTGGCCACCCGGGTGCGCACCCGCGACCTGGTGACGGTCGCCCCCTACTACGCCAGGCTGCTGCCGGGCCTGCTGTCGGTGGAATGCTGGGGCGGGGCCACCTACGATGTCGCGCTGCGGTTCCTCGCCGAAGACCCGTGGGAGCGGTTGGCGCGGCTGCGCGAGGCCATGCCGAACCAGAACCTGCAGATGCTGCTGCGCGGCCGCAACACCGTCGGCTATACCCCCTACCCGACAGCCGTGACGAGGGCATTCGTCGCCGAGGCCGCCCAGACTGGGGTCGATATCTTCCGCATCTTCGACGCGCTGAACGACATTGAGCAGATGAGGCCGGCGATCGACGCGGTGTGCGAGACCGGTACCTCGGTGGCCGAGGCGGCGCTGTGCTACACCGCCGATCTACTGAACCCGGCCGAGCAGATCTACACCCTCGACTACTATCTGCGGCTCGCCGAGAAGCTGGTGGAGGCCGGGGCCCACATCATCGCGATCAAGGACATGGCCGGGCTGCTGCGTCCCTTCGCCGCCGCACGTCTGGTGCGGGCGCTGCGGGAACGCTTCGACCTGCCGGTGCACCTGCACACCCACGACACCGCGGGCGGCCAGCTGGCCACCCTGATCGCGGCCATCGAGGCCGGGGTGGACGCGGTCGACGTTGCCGCCTCCCCGATGTCGGCGACAACTAGCCAGCCACCCGCCTCTGCCCTGATCGCGGCTCTTGACCACACCGAACATGCTCTCGGGCTCGATTTCGAGGCGGCCCTGGCACTGGAACCCTACTGGGAGGCCGTCCGCAAGGTATATGCCCCGTTCGAGTCGGGGCTGCCCTCCCCGACCGGGCGGGTCTACACCCACGAGATCCCAGGCGGACAGCTGTCCAACCTGCGCCAGCAGGCGATCGCGCTGGGGCTGGGCGACAAATTCGAGGCGATCGAAGAGATGTACGCCGCCGCCGACAAGATCCTCGGGCGTCCCACCAAGGTCACCCCGTCGTCCAAGGTCGTGGGCGACCTGGCACTGCACCTGGTCGCGGTGGGCGCCGACCCGGCCGAGTTCGCCGCCGACCCGGGACGCTTCGACATCCCCGATTCGGTGATCGGCTTCCTCAACGGCGAGCTGGGCACCCCGCAGGGCGGCTGGCCCGAACCCTTCCGCACCAAGGCCCTCGCAGGGCGCAAGCAGCCGGTGCGCATCACCGAGGTCGATCCCGAGGACCTGGCGGTGCTGGAGCGTCCCGGAGCCGAGCGCCAGCGGACGCTGAACCGGCTGCTGTTCCCTGGCCCGACCAAAGAGTTCACCGCGAACCGGGAGGAATACGGCGACCTGTCCACCATGCCCACGCTGCCCTACCTGTACGGGCTCAGGTCAGGGCAGGAGTACGAGGTCCGGTTCGACCCCGGACAGCAGGCCACCTTCACTCTGGAGGCGATCTCTGACCCCGACCGCAAGGCCGAACGCACCGTGCTGTGCCAGCTGGACGGTCAGCTCCGGTCGGTCAAGGTACGAGACTTCTCCCTGGAGTCCTCGGTGGCCCAGGCAGAGCGGGCGAACCCGAACGTCCCCGGCCAGGTCGCGGCGCCGTTCTCCGGTGCGGTGACCGTCCGGGTCAAGGAGGGCGACGAGGTGGCGCTGGGCGATGTGGTCGCCGACATCGAGGCGATGAAGATGGAGGCCACCATCGCGGCTCCGGCCGCGGGCCGGGTCGTCCGCGTGGTGCTGCCCGGCACCACCCAGGTCGAGGGCGG
>JAUMYR010000092.1:6656-11113 GCA_030528545.1 Propionibacteriaceae bacterium | reverse complement strand
AGCAGGCCGAGCAGGTCAGCCGCTTCGGCGACGGTCGTGGTGCCCAGCCATGGTTCCCCCGCCAGGTTGCCCATGACGAAGACCCGCCGCGATGCCGCGGCCTCCCCGCGCTGGGGCTGGCGCAACAGCAGGAACCGGCCTCCCCGCTCAAGGCACCAGGCCTCCAAGGCCGCCCCGACCCCGGGGTCGAGGAGCCGGGACTGGGTCGGCGCCTTGGTTCCCCACGGCCCGGGTTGTTCCAGGCCGACCCAGAAGGACGCGCGGGCCGCCGTTCCCCAGGCTGGCAGTCCAGAGTCAGCCCAGTCGGCAGAGCAGGTCGTCACCGGTCCAGGTTATGCGGCCTGACCGGGTCCCGAAAGCCCGCGGCCGCCGGGTGGACTGAACCTTGATAGCCTTGGACCGACCTGACCGCGACCGAGGAGCAGCCATGCGCGTAGGCGTCGACTTCGGAACCACCCGCACCATCGCGGCCATCGCCGACCGTGGTAACTATCCGGTGGCCAGTTTCACCGACGCCGACGGCGACACCCACGATTACCTTCCCTCAGCGGTGGCCTGGGACGGCACACAGCTGCACTACGGGTTCGAGGCGCTGTCGGCTGGGGCCAACGGAGCGGCCATCCTGAGGTCCTTCAAGCGGGCGCTGTCCGACCCGATGGTGGGTCCGGGGACCATGGTCGAGATCGGGGACCATCGGGTGCTGCTGCGGGACCTGCTCGCGGGCTATCTCGGCTCGGTGCGCGAGGCACTGGTCTCGGCTTCGAACCTGGGACTGGACGCGGACGAGGCGCTCACCGCCGTGGTCGCGGTGCCCGCGCACGCCCGTTCGGCCCAGCGGTTCTTGACCATTGAGGCGTTCCGGGCCGCCGGTTTCGACGTCATCGGGGTGCTCAACGAGCCCTCCGCCGCGGGTTTTGAGTACACCCACCGGCAGGCCCGCACCGTGACCTCCAAGCGCACCCGCGTCCTGGTCTATGACCTCGGAGGCGGCACCTTCGATGCCTCCCTGGTCAGCGTATGCGACACCCGCCACGAGATCATCGACTCGGTCGGGGTGGGGCAGCTCGGTGGGGACGATTTCGACGCGGTGCTCGCGACCCTGGCCGCCCAGGCCACCGGGACCGCGGTGACCGAGGCCTTGCTGGAGGACGCCCGGGTCGCCAAGGAACAGCTGATGCCCCAGTCCAAGCGCGTGGTATTGGAGGTGGGCGGCAAACCGGTCATCGTCCCGGTCAGCGCTTTCTACGAGGCGGCGACACCGCTGGTCAATAGCTCCTTGGATGTGATGGAGCGGCTGGTCACCGGCCTTTCCGGGGACGAGCTGGCCGATGTGGCCGGGATCTACCTGGTCGGCGGCGGCAGCTGCCTGCCGCTGGTGCCCCGGGTATTGCGGGAGCGATTCGGACGCCGGGTGCACCGCTCCCCGCACCCTGGGGCGTCCACAGCGATCGGCCTGGCGATCGCGGCCGATGACGCCGGGTTCGCGCTGACTGACAAGCTGTCGCGCGGGTTCGGGGTGTTTCGGGAACTGAGCGCGGGTGAGAAGCTGAGCTTTGATCCGATCTTCTCCCGGACCCAGCCGGTGACCCCGGGCGTCCCGGTGGAGGTGAAGCGGCGCTACCGTGCCGCACACAACATCGGCTGGTTCCGGTTCGTCGAGTACAGCGACCTCGGCCCGGACGGGGAGCCCACCGGCAACCTGGCTCCCTTCGCGGACGTGCTGTTCGCCTTCGACCCGACGCTTCGCGGCCGGGACCTGAGCGGTATGGAGGTCGTCCGGCGTCCCGACGGACCCCTGATCGAGGAGACCTACACCATCGATCGCGACGGGGTCGTGTCACTGACCATCACCGACCTCGACAACGGCCACACCTTCCATCAGGCTCTATAGGACCGCCCGCACCGTCGCTCTCCCTGTTCCAGGGATGGTGTGAACTCGGCCGGGGTAAGCTGGGCCGAGAACCAGTGGCGCAGCGAAGCGCCTCGGAGAGGACGGAGTCTATGCACCCCGCGCGTCATGCGGCCACGATCATGTGGCCTGGGCCGGATCATCATTAGGCGGCCAGGTGAACGTGACTGCTGGGTGCTATCTACTGGGGTGGGGCCTGCCCGGCAGCGCTACCGGCACCGGTGCTCATTCCCCGCGACCAGCCGCCACTGACCCCCCAGCGACCCGTCCTGGAACAGATCGCCATCCCCACAGCCCCCGCCCGGAGGCTCAGCACCGCCTGCCGGGCCGGTCACGATCATGACCCTACGGACTATTGGACTGCCCATGAAACCCAGCGAAGCCAGCGGCCACGCCCCTCCCTACCCCGACGAGGACCAGGTGGTCCTCTTGGACGAGTCGGCCAAACCAGTCGGGCGGGCCTCCCGGCTGGCGATCCACACCGCACATACCCCCCTGCACCTAGCCTTCTCCACCTATCTCTTCGACCGGCAGGGACGCCTGCTGCTCACCCGCCGGGCGCTGGGCAAGAGCACCTGGCCCGGGGTGTGGACGAACTCGTGCTGTGGCCACCCCAAACCGGGGGAGGCTCTGGAGGACGCGATGCGCCG
Organism: Propionibacteriaceae bacterium; assembly: GCA_030528545.1. The sequence continues at coordinate 8,554 of JAUMYR010000092.1, read as the reverse complement.
GCGCATCCGCGAGGAACTCGGCGCCGAAGTCACGACCCTGAGCACCGTCCTGCCCGAGTTCCGCTACCGTGCCGTCGACGCCTCGGGAGTCGTGGAGAACGAGGTCTGCCCGGTGTCGGTGGGGGTGCTGGAATCGGAGGTCCGTCCCAATCCCGACGAAGTGATGGAGATCGCCTGGGTGAGCTGGGAGGATCTGGTCGCGGCGGTGGCCGCGACCCCGCAGGTGTATAGCCCCTGGTCGGTGCTACAGATCGCCCAGCTGGCCGACATGCCCCTTCCACCGGCGCCAGCCGTCCAGTCCCCGCCCCCGGGCGTCGAGCGCTGCCTCGCCGACGTGGAGGAGTTCCTCAGCGACGAGTTCTCCCGGCTGAAGAGCGCCTGGCGGGGCTATGCCTCCGAGGTCGGCTTGGATGCCATACCGATGGACCTACCCGAGTGGATGTCCGCCCAACTGCGCGACGGCAAGAGGTTCCGGGTCTCGATGGCCTACTGGGGATTCGTCGCCGCGGGTGGGGTAAGCGGCGGTGCGGGCTACCAGACCATGGTCCGGGCCGCGGCGGCGCTGGAATTGCTGCATCTGTTCGCGCTGATCCACGACGATGTCATGGACGAATCCGCCTCCCGCCGGGGGCGTCCCTCGGCTCACGTCGAGGCTCACCACTGGCACCGGCGGGCGGGGGCGGTGGGCGATCCCGGCGCCTTCGCCCGGAACCTCGCGATCCTCGTTGGGGACCTGGCTCACCTGGCTGCCGATTCCATCGCGGACGGGTTGCCCTCACCCATGCGTTCGGCCTGGTACGAGCTGTGCCTGGAGCTGATCGTCGGTCAGCGTGCCGACCTCACCGGAGCGGCCGCTGGCCGTCGCGACCTCCCCCACGCCCGGGAGGTCGCGCGCCTCAAGTCGGGACGCTACACGGTCACCCGGCCCCTGCAACTGGGAGCGCTCGCCGCGGCCGGATCGTCCGCCGCCCTGGCCGCGCTTGAGCGCGCTGGGGACGAGATCGGCCAGGCCTTCGCCTACCGAGACGACATCTTGGGGGTGTGGGGAGACCCGGCACAGACCGGCAAACCGTCAGGGCAGGACCTCTCGGAGGGGAAAGCAACCGTCATCCTGGCCCTCGCCCACGGCCGCCTCAACGGCTCCGAGGCTACCCGGCTGCGTCGCCTCGGCACCCCGCAGATGTGCGACGACGACGTGCCGGTGCTTCAGGAAGCCCTGGTGCGGGCGGGCGTCCGCGACGAGGTCGAGGAGATGATCTCCCGGCATATGGCATCGGCCCAGGCCCATCTTGAGTCCGGCCCATTGGAGACCGACGGTGTGGCGGGGCTGAGGCAGGCGGCCCAGGCCGCGGCATGGAGGCAAAGGTGAGAGTTGCGGTGATCGGAGCCGGGTTGTCCGGCCTGTCGGCGGCCCTGCATCTGACCGGGCGGGGGCACCAGGTGACGGTGCTGGAGCGCGAACCGATCCCCGGTGGCCGCTACGGGAAGCTGGAACAAGACGGATTCCGGTTCGACACCGGCCCGGTCGTGTTCACCATGGTGTCGCTGCTGGAACAGGCCTTCGCCGCGGTCGGCCGGAGAAGTTCGGACTACGTCGAGCTGAGGCTGCTCGACCCGGCCTACCATGGTTTCTTCGCTGACGGCAGCACGCTTCGGGTCCGTCCCGGGCATCAGGGGATGAGAGCCGAGATACTCGCCGAATGCGGCCCAGCCGAAGCCGCCGCCTTCGATGACTTCGTGGCCTGGCTCACCCGCCTCAACGACGTCGAACTCCCGAACTTCATCGACACCAATTTCGATTCGCCGCTGGACCTGCTCCGTTCCCCGCGCGCCGCCCTGGAACTGCTGCGTCTTCGCGGTTTCGGCAGGTTGGGACGCGAGGTCGAGCGCAGATTCTC
>JAUMYR010000092.1:0-6556 GCA_030528545.1 Propionibacteriaceae bacterium | reverse complement strand
TGCTGCGTCTTCGCGGTTTCGGCAGGTTGGGACGCGAGGTCGAGCGCAGATTCTCCGACGAAAGGCTGCGGCGCCTGTTCAGTTTCCAGGCGATGTATGCCGGGCTGTCTCCGGTGCGTGCCCTGGCACTGTACGCGGTCATCACCTACATGGATTCGGTGGAGGGGGTGTGGTTCCCCACCGGTGGCATGCACGCGGTCCCGGACGCCATGGCGCGCGCCGCGAGCGAGGCGGGGGCCGAGCTGCGTTACGACGCGACGGTCAGCCGGATCCGCCGGGACTCCGCGGGCCGGGCGAAGGGGGTGGACCTCGCCAGCGGCGAGACCGTATCCGCCGACGCGGTCGTGGTGACCAGCGACCTGCCGGTGGCCTATCCCACCCTCCTGCCGGAGATTCGCCTCCCTAGGGTCGTGAGGCGCGGTTCCTATTCCCCGAGCGCGCTGGTGTGGCACCTCGGCGTCCGCGGTGAGCTGCCTTGCCACGCCGGGCACCACAACATCCATTTCGGGCAGCACTGGGATCAGGCTTTCGACGACCTGCTGGTGCGCGGACGCCCCATGAGCGATCCGTCCCGTTACGTGGCCGTGCCCTCCATCGACGACCCAACCGCGGCCCCGGAGGGCCACCACACGCTGTATGTGCTGGAGCCGGTCCCCAATCTCCAGACCGGACCGATCGACTGGCGGGTGGAGGGGCCACGGTTGCGGGACCGGATGCTGGGTTTCCTGGACGGTGCCGACTATCCCACCGATATCGTCACCGAGAAGCTGGTCACGCCTGCCGACTGGTTCGCCCAGGGGATGGCCGCCGGGACTCCGTTCGCGCTGGCCCACACCTTCGCCCAGACCGGTCCCTTCCGTCCCCGCAACGTCGACCGCCGCGTCCCAGGGGTCGTGTTCGCCGGTTCCGGGACCACCCCAGGAGTCGGTATCCCCATGGTGCTGATCTCGGGCAAACTCGCCGCCGAGCGAGTCGATCGGATGCGGCGGTGAGCGCAGACCTCGCCGCTGGCTACCGGCGTTGCGCCCAGTTGACCCGCCAGCACGGCACCACCTATTACTGGGGGGCGCTCCTGCTGCCGCGGGCACAGCGCCGGGACGTCTACACCGTCTATGCGCTGTGCCGCCTGGCCGACGACATCGTCGACGAGCCCGAACGGGTCGGTCTCTCCGTTCCTCGCGGGGGTAGCCCCGCCCAGCGGCTGGCCCGCTTCAAGCAGCATTTTTTCGCCGCCCTGGACCGAGGCGGCGGCGACGATCCGGTGATGGCCGCGATCGTCGACAGCATCCGGCGGCGCGGCACCGACCCGGAGTGTTTCGAGCGTTTCTTCGCCGCTATGGAGTCCGACCTGGTCCGCGACACCTGGGCGAGCTGGGAGGACCTGCTTCACAACTACATGGAGGGGTCCGCCGCCGTCATCGGGGAGATGATGCTGCCGGTGCTGGAACCCCTCAGCCCGCAGGCCAAGGGCCCCGCCCGGGCTCTGGGTCAAGCCTTCCAGCTGACGAACTTCCTCCGCGATGTGGGCGAGGACCTCGACCGGGGCCGGGTCTATCTGCCCCAAGACGACCTGGCCCGCCACGGCGCCGATCCGTGGCTGCGGCGGGTCACCCCCGAGTGGCGGGCGATGATGGCCGAACAGATCGAGCGTAACCGGCGGCTCTACGCCGAGGCCCAGCAGGGCCTGGCCATGTTGCCGCCGGACTCGCGCCGGTGTGTCGGGACGGCCCTCGTCCTTTACAGCCGCATCCTGGAACTGATCGAGGAGGCCGATTACGACGTCTTCTCCGCCCGGCTGCGGGTCTCCCGGAGGGAAAAGCTCTGGGTCACGCTGCGGTGTCTGTTCCTCGGGGTGCCCCGGGTGGAGTTCCCGGGGTGATCCCGCGAATCGCTGGCCGCTGACATCACCTGAGCGCGAGGAGGCCGCGCATCGGGGCGGTCCAGATCTCCTGTCCCGCGGCACCCCAGCGTCCCAGGAGTTCGTTGGCGGCCAGGAAACCGGTGGTCGCGGCGCGTTCCATGAGCGCGACCGGGTAATCGCAGCGCACCCAGTCTCCGGCGAGCACCAGCTGTGGCCAGGCCGTGACGACGCCGGGACGTTCCTCCCACCGGTCCGGGCCGATCAGCGTGCAATCGTCCCGCACCAGCACCTCGCGCTCCCGGACGCCTAGGCCCACGGTCTCGGGGAAGACCGCTCGCAACTGTTTCTCCAGTTCGGCGACCACCGCTTCGGCCGCCTCCTGGTCATGCATGATCGCGGCATCGCAGGCGTAGGCGTGCAATTCCACCACCGAACCGCCGTTCCTGGTGCTCCATTCGGCCGCCCCGGCCTCGAAACGTTCCAGCACCGAGACATTGTCTAGGGGGCCGTATCCCGATGTCGCCAGGAAGGCTGGGCGTCGCGCTTCCACTAGCCCGTCCAGCCAGAGGCGGACCACGACGAAGGGTGGCGCGTTCACCGTGGCGGCGACCCGCCCTCTCCAGGCGGTGTCGTCGGCGACTCCGGTGAGGGCCACCCCGGCGATGAGTTCCCGGGCACTGCGCGGGTCACTGGCCAAGACCACGGCGTCGGCGTCCAGGGTCTCGGCCCCATCGAGGGTGACGCGCGCCCCTTCGGGGCTGAGGGCGATGCCGGTGACCCGGCTGGAGGTCCGGACCTCGGCCCCAAGGTCACCGAGGAGCTTCGCCAGGGGCGCCCACAGCACCGTGTCGTAGTCGTCGTCTGGGACGTCGAAGACCAGCCCCTCGGCGGAACCCAGGAAATAGGTGTGGAACATCGAGACCAGCTCACCGGCGGAGAAATCCCGGGGGTCGGCGAAGAAGGACCGGGCGAATACCTCCAAGGCCAGGTCCCGGGCGGCCTGGGGGAAACGCAGCCGGTCGAGGAAGTCAGCCGCAGATTCGCCGTCGTAGTCGCTGAAGGTATCGGGGAAGCGGACCCGCAACAGTTCCAAAGCCGACCTGACGTCGACCCCGCTGAGGGATTTCAGCGTGAAGGTGGGACTCTGCCGCACGAATCCGAGGATGCTCCACGGGGGCGTGGTCGGCAGCGCCGCGAAGGAGTCCCGCAGGCCGTCCGGGCGCTGTAGCGGGTAGTCCTTGATGTCGATCAGCCGCCGCAGGCCCGGGTCGGTGCGGCGCAGCAGGCTACGCAGGTTGTAGTACTGGCGGAAGAAGGCGTGGAAGCCCCGGCTCATGGTCCGGCCACCGTCGAGGGGCCACGCCGCGACGCGGCCACCGAGCCGGTCGCTCGATTCCAGCAGCGTCACCTGCGCGCCCCGCTCGGCGAGCACCGTGGCGGCCGCCAGCCCGGCGATGCCCCCACCGACCACGATCACCCGGCGGGTATCGGTCAGCCGGTAGCGTCCCGCCGGTGCTGGGTGGCGCACCGCCCGGCGGTCCTTGCCCGGCTGTCCCGGCTGTTGCCGTCCCGGACGCCGCAACTTCGATAGGGCGAATGCTGTGAGATGGCGTGCTTGAGTCATCGTTCCTCCGGTTTTCGGGCGACGAAGGTGTGCAGGATGCCGCGCTGCCAGCCCGGAACGGTCCGGGTGGCGATATCGACGAAACCGGCGGCGGCGAGCCGGTCGGCGAAACCCCGGGTGGAATCGAAAGCCCGGACGCTGCGCCACAGGTAGCGGTACAGGCCGGAATTGCGGTCCACGATGACGCCCAGCGGGATGATGATGCCCCAGCAGGCAGCGTCCCAGGCCCGGGCAGCCACCGGGTCTCCCGCGACGGAATAGTCCTGGGCGACCAGCCACCCGCCTGGACGCAGCAGCCGGTAGGCCTCGGCGAGAGCGCGGTCCCTTTCGTCCGCGGCGACATTGCGAAACAGGTAGCAGGACAAGATCCCGTCCCAGGAACCCGGGCTCAGGGACCCGAGGTTGAGGCGTCCGCTGGTGGCCTGCTCGAACCGGACGCCGGGAGGCCACTCTTTGGCGCGGGCCCGGTCGAGCATCCCCGCGGAGGCGTCGAGGCCGAGCACCTGCGACCCGGCTGGGGCCGCCGCCACGAGGGCGCGCGTCGATGCGCCGGTGCCACAGGCCAGGTCGATCGTGTGCAGCGGTCCGGAGGGGCCCAGGCGACGCACCAGTTCCGCGGCGGCGAAACGCAGGTGCCGGTGGTAGCCGGGGTTGAGCCCCACCATGATGTCGTAGCGGCCCGCTCCCCGGTCGAAGGCCGCGCTCGTGGCACGCGAGGTCCGGCTCATGAGGACGCCTCCCGGCGTCCCAGACGAATCCAGGTGACGATGGTGAGGGTCAGCATCGCGAACCCGAAACCGAAATCCTCCACCGGGATGTCCCAGGGGATGCGCACCCCTGAGAATTGTTGCGGGTGGTAGATCACGATGGGGTCCGACAGTTTGGTCAGCCAGCCATCCACCAGGATCTGGAAGCCGAAGATGATCGCCATCGCCAGCCAGTACCGCAGGGACGAAAAAATGCCGGTGCGCGCCCAGAACAGCTCCAGCGCGACGACGGCAGCGATAGCGATCAGCGTCAGCAGGGTGTACTCACCCATGGTCGGCCTCCCTCCCGGCCTCGCGGGTCAGGCCTTCGGGCCAGCGGAAACGGATCGGGCCGCTGCCCCGGGCTAGTTCGAGGACTCGCCCGACCGCCTCATAGGTCAGCAGCCCACACAGCGGGATCACCAGGAAGAAGACCAGTTCCTCCAGCGGCAGCACGCCGATGCCGAGCCCGGTGACGAAACGAGGGTTGTAGGTCCAGTGGCCTCTCAGGATGCCAGCCACGTCCCAGGAGACGAACACCACGAGCATCGGCAGCAGCGCCACTGCGAGCCGCCGGGGCCGCCGGTAGACCCGGGCCCCGAGGAGGATCTCTAGCGGCAGCGTGATCGCGACACAGGCCGCCATCAGTACCAGGTACTGCATCTGGTTCATGTGGTTGCCTCTCCGCGACGGCGCGTCGCCTGGGGCTCCAGGGCCCTGGGCTCTTCGTCCTATTCTAGAAGCACCGCTGACGCAAAGGAGCTTCTATGGCAGACGCATCCAACCGACGTCGTGCATGTCCTCATGGGGAGCCCGACCGCCCGCGGGTCGAGTCCGCGGACGGAGTATGGCGGATCCGGGCCCTGAGCACAGCGCGTCAGGTCTTGCAGGCGCGGACCTCGACCACCCAGGCGGGTTTCACCGCGGAGCACATCCCGCGCGGCGTGATGGGGCGGCGGCCGGTCCTGTTCGCCGACGGCCCCGACCACGACGCCCAGCGGAAGAAGGTCGGCCGGTTCTTCGCCCCGAAGGTGGTGGCCGATCGCTACACCGCGATCATGCGCTCCAGCGCGGACCGGCTCTTGAAACAGGTGGGTTCGGGAGGGCTGAACGTGGACGAGCTGGCCCTGCACTACGCGGTGGAGGTCACCCGGGAGGTGGTTGGTCTCACCGAGTCCAGCGTCGAGGGGATGAGCCGCCGCCTGGAGCGTTTCTTCAACCAGCCCCCCTTCGATATCACCAAACCCGATCTGGGCCGCACCAATCTGCAGTGGGCGCAGGCCGCCGTCAACGGGATGCTGCCGGTCATGCGGTTCTGGTGGTCGGACGTGCGTCCAGCGATCAGGCAGAGGCGACGGCGTCCCCGCTCCGACGTGATCAGCCACCTGATCGCTGAGGGCTACCGTGACCGCGACATCCTGGTGGAGTGCATCACCTACGGCACGGCCGGGATGGTCACCACCCGGGAGTTCATCTCCATGGCCGTCTGGCACCTGCTCCACGACGACGGCCTGCGCGAGAGCTACCTGGCCTCCGATCAGGCCGGACGCCTCGCCGTGCTGAGCGAGATCATCAGGCTGGAGCCGGTCGTCGGCCACCTCTACCGCAGGGTCCAGGAGGAGATCGTCGTCAGTGACGGCGAGGCCCAGTGGCGGATCCCGCCCGGAGACCTGGTTGACCTGTGTATCCGTCACACCAACACCGATCCGGCAGCGGTCGGGGAACTCCCTCTGGGACTGTGCCCGGGACGGCAGCTGCCCCGCGGCGTCGACGCGGCGGGGCTGAGCTTCGGCCATGGGTCGCACAAATGCCCGGGGCAGCCCCTGGCCTTGCTGGAGACCGACGTGCTTCTCAACGCGCTCCTGGCCCGCCGCCCCAGGATCTTGTCGGAGCCGCGGATCGGATGGGACGACCTAGTGGCCGGTTACACGCTGCGCGGGTTCACGGTGGAACTCACCGAGCCCGGGAAGGCGGGCTAGCCGCTCCTCCAGGCTGGGCATTCCCTGAGGCACCGCCTCGGGTGCGGCGGAGTCCCCATCGCTGCGTGGCCTGCCCGCGGGAACCAGCGGTTCGGGGCGGGGACCATCCGGGATGCGCCGCGCGGAGAAGGCGGGACCGTCCCAGCGTGGGCCGCGGCTTGCAGACACGGCCGAGGGTGGCCCCGGACAGCTGCCGGAACCACCCTCGGGGATCGTCGTCGGATTACTTTTCTTCGACCGTGATGTTGATGGCCACGTCGGCCTCCTTCACCTCGGTCACGACCTCTTTGGACTTGTATTTATCAACCTTGCAGATCACCGTGATCTTGTGGGTGCCTCGGGGCTT
>JAUMYR010000091.1:3832-11427 GCA_030528545.1 Propionibacteriaceae bacterium | reverse complement strand
CCGTCGGCGGCCTGGCTGAGCGGGAGGACGCGGTCGATCACGGGACGCACACCGGTCTCGACCAGCATCCGCGACAGCCGGACGAGTTCGTCGCGGGTGCCCATGGTGGAGCCGATGACCTGGAGTTGCAGGAAGAACACCCGGTTCAGGTCGGCGGGCGGGTTCGGGCCCGAGGTCGCGCCGCAGGTGACCAGGCGCCCGCCCGGACGCAGGGCCCGCAGCGAGTGCGCCCAGGTGGCCGCGCCCACCGAGTCGAGGACCGCGTCCACCCGGTCGGGCAGCCTCTCACCGGGGCGAAACACCTGGTCGGCGCCGATCTCGCGGGCCCGGTCGGCCTTGGTCTCGTCCCGGGTGGTGGCCCACACCCGCAGCCCGGCGGCGCGGGCGAGGGCGATCGCCGCCGAGGCCACTCCCCCGCCCGCACCCTGCACCAGCACGGTCTGGCCCGGGGCCAGACCGGCCTTGGTGAACAGCATCCGGTAGGCGGTCAGCCACGAGGTCGGCAGGCAGGCCGCCTCGGCGAAGCTCAGCTCGGCCGGTTTGGGCACCAGGTTGCGGGCGGGCACCCACACCTCCTCGGCGAGGGTGCCGGGATGCACCTCGCTCAGCAGGGAGCGCTTCGGGTCCTCGGTCTCGTCGCCGTCCCAGCCGGGTCGCGAGATCACCGCGTGGACGATCACCTCCCGCCCATCATCGGTGACCCCGGCCGCGTCGCAGCCCAGCACCATCGGCAGCCTGTCGGCGGCCAGGCCGACCCCGCGCAGGCTCCAGAGGTCGTGGTGGTTGAGCGCGGCGGCCTCGACCCGCACCCGCACCCAGCCGTCCGGGGGCGCGGCGGCCGACACCTCCCCCACGGCTAGGCCCGACAGCGGGTCGTCCATCGACAGCGAGGTCACATAGGCGGCATACATGATCCCAACCTAGCCGACCCGGCGCCGCGGCTCAGGGCCGGAGCACCGCCTCGGCCGTCCGGTCGTCGGTGACCAGCACGTCGAGGTGCCCGCCACGCAGCGCGCCCCTGATCGCGACCGCCTTGTGCATCCCGGCCGCCACCCCGATGACGGTGCCGACGGCGTTGAGGGTGTCCAGGTCGGCCGACATCACCCGGGAGCACACCTCGCTGCGGATGTGGCGTCCCTCGGCGTCGAAGTGATGCCCGGAGATGTGCCCCACGGCCCCCAGGGACGCGACCAGCCGCCGCTCCGAGGGACTCAGCCAGCCCTGGAAGATCTGCCCCGACTTACCCGTGGCGTCGACCGCGCCGACCCCCACCAGCGCGATGTCGGCGTGGGAGGCCAGCGCGATCGCATTCGCCACCGGCTCCTCCCGCCGCAGCGCCGAACTGAGCTGGGCGCTGCGCACGATCAGCGGGGCGGGCAGCAGCCGGTAGCTCGCCCCGAGCCTGGCGGCCATGCCGCGGGTGACCTCGGGGCTGTCGACCAGCGGGTTGTCGTCCGACAGCGAACCAATCATCTGCACCACCATCAGGCGGCGCAGCGACGCCTCGGGAACCTCCTGGACCACCGCGGCGACCGCGCTGCCCGCCGATACCGCCAGAACCGACTTGTCGCGGCAGGCGTCCACCAGAAGCTGGCCCGCCACCCGCGCCACCGAGGTCAGCGCGGGCTCCCCGTCGGCGGCGGTGGTGACCCGCGCCGCACAGCCGAACTCCTCGGCCAGGCGGCGTTCCAGCGCCACCTCGCGTTCCATCGGATGCTCAATGACGACCTTGACGATGCCGCGCTGGCGGGCCTCGCTCAGCATCCGCGAGACCGTGGGCCGCGAATAGGCCACCCGGTCGGCGATCTCGGCCTGGCTGAGCTCGTCCTCGTAGTACCAGCGGGCCACCTGGATCAGCTCCGCCAGGTGTTCCCGATCCTCCCTCGACACCGGCCCTCCTGAACAGATGTTCGTTCTTTCCACAATCAAGCGTAGTTCACTTCGGATATCCCCGAAGCGAATCCATAGATGCGCACATATGTGCACACCAGGGGGTGTCTTTCCCGGGCGGGAAGGTTAGCGTCTCGGACAACCGGACGCAGCGCAGCGACCGGACGAGCAAAGGAGTAGTAATGGCTTTCGTCCGCACCATCCTCGGCGACGTCGATCCGGCGAGCCTGGGAGTCGTCAACTGTCACGATCACCTCATCCGCGTCGGCGCGGGCGAGGTCTACCTCGACCCCGACCACCTCCTAGACGACGTCGACAAGGCCGTCCAGGAGGCGACCTACTTCGTCGAAGCCGCCCGGCGGTGGGACTCCGGCGGCACCGTCATCGATATGTGCCCGGCCTCCTGCGGACGCGACATCGTCAAGCTGGTGGAGGTCAACCGGCGGGTGCCCGGCCTGCAGGTCGTGGTCGCCTCGGGTTTCCACCAGGAGAAGGTCTACCTGGAGACCCGGCAGAGCTGGGTCAACCAATACACCGTCAACCAGATCGCCGACCTGCTGATCGCCGACATCGTCGAGGGCGTCGACGCCCACGACTACATGGGGCCGCTGGTCCAGCGCACCGCCCACAAGGCCGGGGTGCTGAAATGGGCCACCGCCTACGGCCAGATCACCGCGTGGGAACGCAAGACCGGCCAGGCCGTCGCGATCGCGGCGAAAGAGACCGGCTGCCCCATCAACACCCACACCACCGCCGGGACGGCCGCCCTCGAACAGGCCCAGTTCCTCATCGCCGAGGGAGTCAGCCCCGAACGCATCGCCATCGGCCACGTGCAGCGCAACGCCGACGTGTGGTATCTGTCCCAGATCACCAAGCTCGGGGCCTATGTCGAACTCGACGGCACCAACCGGATCAAGTACCTGCCCGACCAGCACCGGGTCGGGCTGGTCAGGGGGCTGAACGGCCTGGGCTATGGCAAGCAGATCCTGCTCGGCACCGATTCCGGCAAACGCTCCTATCAGAAGGTCTATGGCTCGGTCACCGGCATCGACTTCGACCCCGCCGTCTTCGCCCCCCGCCTGCTCGACGAGGGCGTCGACCGCGACTACGTCCTCGACCTGCTCATCCACAACGCCCAGCGGTTCTTCGCCTTCGGCGAGGGGAGACAGCAGTGAGCCGCCCCCGGCTTCAGCTCGCCCTCGACCACACCAGCCTGCCCGCCGCCCTCGGCCCGCTGCAGCGTGCGGCGTCCCGGATCGACATCATCGAGGCGGGCACCGTGCTGATCCTCTCCGAGGGGATGCGGGCCGTCCGGGAGATCCGGGCGCTGTTCCCCCACACCCCGATCCTCGCCGACATCCGCATCGCCGAGGCGGGCACCCTGCTGGCCCGGCTCGCCTTCGAGGCCGGGGCCAGCCTGGTCTCGGTCGTGGCCGGGGCGTCCCTGACGACGCTGCGCCAGGTCTGTGCGGTCGCCGCGGAACACGGCGGCGAGGTGCAGGTCGAGCTCTCCGACGAGTGGTACGACCCGCGGCGCGCCCAGCTCTGGCGTGAGGCCGGAGCCCAGCACGCCATCGTCAAACGCTCCCGGGACCGGGAGCTGGCCGGGGACCTGTCCTGGGGGCCGGACGACCTCGCCCGGGTGGACGAGCTGGCCCGGCTGGGATTCACCGTCACCATCACCGGCGGCATCACCGCGTCCGACCTGCCCGCCTTCGCCAGGCACCCGGTCGGCATCGTCATCGCCGGACGCGCGGTGGCCGGGGCCGACGACCCGCTGGCCGCCGCCGCCACGCTGCAGGACGCCATCGCGGAGGTGTGGCCATGACCGGCACCATCCACCTGGGCATCTACGAGAAGGCCCTGGCCTGGCGGGGCAGCTTCCCCGACCTGTTCGCCCAGGCCGCACAGGCCGGGTTCAGCTTCGTCGACCTGTCGGTGGACGAGTCCGCCGAGCGGATCGGGCGCCTCGGCTGGGACGCCGCCCAGTGCCGCCACGTGCGCCACGCCGCGGCCCAGGCGGGGATCGCGCTGGGCGGGCTGTGCCTGTCGGCGCACCGCCGGATCGCACCCGGTTCGGCCGACCCCAAGGTCCGCGACCACGCCCGCAGGGTCCTCGTCCAGGGCATCGACCTGTGCGCGAAGCTGCACATCCCGGTGTTACAACTGGTCGGCTACTACGCCTTCTACGAGGAACCCAACGAGCGGGCGCGAGCCCACTACGTCGAGTGCCTGCGCGCGGGCGCAGACCACGCGGCGCTGCGCGGGGTGCAGTTGGGCATTGAGAACGTGGACGGCACCGACATCACCTCCATCACCGAGGCGATGCGGGTGGTCACCGAGATCGGCTCGCCGTGGCTCCAGCTCTACCCCGACCTCGGCAACCTCGCCGAGCAGGGCCTCGACCCCGAAACCGAACTCGCGGCCGGGGCCGGGCACATGCTGGCCCTGCACGCCAAGGACGTGCGGCCGGGCGAGCCGCGGCGCGTCCCGATGGGCGAGGGCGTCGTCGATTGGGACGCCACCTTCGCCGCGCTGGCCCGGCACCGCTGGTCGGGCCGGATCATGATCGAGATGTGGAACGACGACGCCCCCGATTCCGCGCAACGCTCGGCCACGGCCCGCCAATTCATCGCCGGGCGGCTGCGCCGGGCGGGGTTCACCGTCGCCGAACCCGCACCCCATCAGGGCCTGCCCGACTCGCTGGTGAGGCTGCGGGAAGAGGTGTGCGAGGGCAACCTGGCGCTGCCCCGCAACGGGCTGGTCGCCTGGACCGGCGGCAACCTCTCGGCCCGCGACCCGGTGACCGGGCTCGTCGCGATCAAACCGTCAGGGATGTCCTATGACGAGATGACCCCCGAGGACATGGTGATCGTCGACCTGGACGGACGCATCGTCCACGGCGAGCGGGGACCGAGCTCGGATACCGCCTCCCACCTCGGGGTGTACCGCGCCCGGCCCGAGGTGATGTCGATCGTCCACACCCATTCCCGGTACGCGACGGCCTTCGCCGCGGTTGGGCGTCCCATCCCGCCGGTGCTGACCGCCATCGCCGACGAGTTCGGTGGGCCCGTCCCGGTCGGCGCCTACGCCCCGATCGGCGGGGACGCCATCGGGGAGGAGATCATCGCATCCATCGGCGACTCGCCCGCCATCCTCATGAAACAGCACGGGGTGTTCACCATCGGGCCGAGCATCGCCAAAGCGCTCCAGGCCGCTGTCATGGTGGAAGACATCGCCCACACCGTCGCCGTCGCCGAGGGCCTGGGCCAGACCGAGGAGCTGCCGCCCGAGGAGGTCGCAGCCAACCACGACCGCTATCAGAACCGTTACGGAACCGCACACGCAAGCAAGGGGTTAGTTCAATGACGACATACCATCTCAGCACATTCGGGGAGGGCCAGATCCGGCTCAGCGTCGCCCAGGGCGACCGGCTCTCCACGGCCCGCAACCTGCGCCTCACCCCCGCCGGGTCCGAGGCCAACGTGGCCGGGCTGCTCGCCCAGCTCGGCCGCCAGGTGGCCTGGGCGTCCGTGATGCCGCCCGGGGACCTATCCCAGAGGTTCATGGACGAGTACCGCTCGGTCGGGGTAGACCTCAGCCACGTGATCCACACCGATGAGGGACGCATCGCGCTCTACTTCATGGAGCCGGGAAACCCGCCCATGCCCGCGAAGGTAACCTACGACCGGTTGCACACCCCGTTTAGGGAGATCACCCCCGGCACCTTCGACTGGGACGCGCTGCTCGACACCCGGCTGCTGTTCGTCACCGGGATCACCGCGGCCCTGACCGAACACACCGCCGCCACCGTCACCTTCGCCGTCGAAGAGGCGTCCCGCCGCGGGATCCCGGTGGCGCTGGACGTCAACTACCGGTCCCTGCTGTGGACCGCGCAGCGGGCCCGCTCGGTCCTGGAGCCGCTGCTAGACAAGGTCGCCATCCTGTTCTGTTCCCGCCTCGACGGGATCACCCTGTTCGGGCTGGACGGCGACGGGCCCGAGGTCAACCGCGCGCTGAGCAGGCTGAGCGGCGTGGAACACGTCGTGTCCACCGATTCCACCCACGGGGTGTACTACACCGGAAGCGCCGGGCACGAGACCTTCCCGGTCGAACCCATCCCGGTCACCGACCGCCCCGGGGCAGGCGATGCCTTCGTCGCCGGGGTGCTGCACGGCTACCTCGACGGTGACGTCATGGCCGGGATCGGCTACGGGCTGCGCACCTCCAAGTTCGCGCTCAGCCACCACGGCGACCTGACCCGGGTCTCCCCGGCGGAGCTCTCCATCCCCACCACCACCGACATCCTCCGCTGAAGGCGACGATCATGACCACTCCTCATGCAACTCCCCTAACCGCGATGGAGCAGATCGATTCGCGTCCCATGACGCGCCACCAGAAGAGCCTGCTCAGCCTGGCCATCGTCGGCAACATCGCCGAGTTCTTCGACATGTTCCTCATCGGTTTCGTGGTGTCCTACCTAGTCAAGCCGTGGGGACTGACCGGTATCCAATCCGGCATCATCCTCGCCCTGGCGGGTCTGGGCACCGTCATCGGCGCGATCGGGTGGGGTTTCCTGGCAGACCGGGTCGGACGCCGCAACGCATTCAAATGGTGCGTGATCCTGTTCACCGGGTTCACCGCCTTGTCGGTCTTCACCCCCGAGGGCAATTGGGTCATGCTCGCGCTGCTGCGCGTCGGCGTCGGCATCGGGGTGGGTGGACTCAATATCACATCGATCCCCTATGTGCAGGAGTTCGTCCCGGCCCGGCAGCGGGGGCTGCTGGCTGGACTGACCTCGGTGTTCATCCCCTTCGGCCTGTTCCTGGGCTCCATGGCCCAGGCCTGGCTGGGCGACATCATCGGGTGGCGGGGCCTGCTGGCGCTCGGGGCGATCCCGATCCTGTTGCTGCTGTGGCTGCGCACGGTGCCCGAATCGCCGCGCTTCCTGCAATCCGTTGGCCGCACCGACGAGGCCCGGCGCAGCCTCGCCTGGGCGCTGGAACTGCCCGAATCCGAGCTGGGCGAACTCCCCAAGGTCAGCACCACCACGTCCGCATCCTTCCGTTTGGTGTTCACCACCTACCTGAAGTCGCTCATCATCATCACGTTGGGCTCGTTCAGCTTCATCCTCGGTTCGAGCGTGATCCAGTCCTGGGGGCAGACGCTGCTGCATGAGGGGTACGCCTTCGAGAAGTCGACGGTGGGCTACCTGTTCATGGCGGTGTCCCTGGTCGACCTGCTGGGACGGCTGTCGTCGGCCTGGCTGGCCGACCGGATCGGGCGGCGGTGGACCATGCTGAGCTTCGGCGCGGTCGGCTCCATCGGCTGCTTCATCGCGGCCTACTCGGCGATGGCCGGGGCCAGCAACGGCTGGCTGTTCTTCCTCGGCATCCTCATCGCTATGGCATTCGGCGACGGCGCCTTCGGGGTACTCAACGCCTTCGGCGCCGAACAGTTCCCGAACGAGGCCCGTTCCACCGGCCTCGGGCTGGGCTATGGCATCGGTTCCACCGCCAAGATCGTCGGCCCGGCCCTGCTCGGCATGATCGTCGGCGGGGACGCCATCAAACAGAATGTGACGCTGCAGGCCGTGCCGCCAGCCTTCATCCTGTTCGGTGTGCTGCTGATCGCAGGCGGGGTCATCTACACCTTCGCGAAGGAGACCAAGGGCAAATCCCTCGATTCGATCTGATCGGCCTGGG
>JAUMYR010000091.1:0-3732 GCA_030528545.1 Propionibacteriaceae bacterium | reverse complement strand
CCCCAAGATGCCCTCTGGGGCGAGAAGGTCTAAGGTGGTGGCAACGACAGGGGAGCACACCAGTGCTGAGAGTGCGCCAGAGCGCAGACCCTCGAACCTGACCCGGCTAGCACCGGCGTAGGGAGTCGGGATTCTCAGGCCGCCCGCCCGCACCAGCGGGACACCGGGCTGCCTCCCCGAGGCCGCTGCATGGCAGCACGACCACGGGAGTCACCATGACCACAACCGCACACGCACCACACCTGGCCCTCGGTGGGCCGACCCGGTGGCGGGCTATCGACATCATCACCTTGGCCATCACGGGCGTCGCCTTCGGCGTCGCGTTCTGGGTGTGGGACATCGCCCTCTACCCCGGGGTCAGCGCCGCGCTGGAGGCATTCCCGCCCGCCAAGTCGCTGACGCTGGGGGTGTGGCTGCTGCCGTGCGTCTTTGGCGCCTTCCTAGTCCGCCGCCCCGGCGCCGCGCTGATCTGCGAATTCGTCGCCGCGACCGTCGAGATGGGCCTCGGCAACGCCTGGGGCGGCGGAGTGTTGATCTCGGCCTTCCTACAGGCCCTCGGCGTCGAACTGGTCGTCGCCGCGCTGATCTGGCGCCGGTGGGGGCTTCCGGTCGCGATGGCTGGCGGCGCCGCTGCGGCCGTCCTGGAGCTGGCCGCCTACGAGTGGTGGACCTACATCGCCGAGTTCTCCTGGGGCTGGAAGTTCGCCTCGCTCGGCTTCGCGGTGGTCTCGGGCGTCTTGGTCGCCGGGGTGGGCGGCTGGTACCTGCTGCGGGCCATGACCGGCACCGGGGCGCTGGACGCCTTCCCACCCGGACGCGAGCGCCTGGCGAACCGCTCTTGAGCCACACCCAGACCAGCGAAACCGGCTGGGGGCACGGCACGGCCAGCCCGGACCACATCCACGCCGGGGCCTTCACCTGGACCCCGCTGGGGGCGTCCGCCCCGATCCTGAACCTCAGCCTGGACATCGCTCCCGGCGAGCGCGTCTTGCTCGCCGGGACCAGCGGGGCGGGAAAGTCCACGCTGCTGCGGGCGCTGGCTGGCGTCCTGGACGAGGTCTCCCCCGGTGAGGCGGGCGGCGTCTTGACCGTCGGAGGAGAACCCCCGATGGCCGGGTCGGGGCGGGTGGTGCTGGTCGGGCAGAACCCGCAGGATTCCCGGGTCGCGGCGACCGTGGGACGCGACGTCGCCTTCGGGCTGGAGAACCAGGGGCTGGCCCCCGGCGAGATCTGGGCCCGGGTCGATGAGGCCCTGGCCGCCGTCGGTTTCCCCTATGGCCCGGAGCACTCGACCCAGGCCCTCTCGGGCGGCCAGTTGCAGCGGCTCGCGCTGGCCGGGGCGCTGGCGATGCGTCCCGGGGTGCTGGCCCTGGACGAACCGGTCTCGATGCTCGACCCAGATTCGGCCGCGGAACTGCGGGCGGCTATCGCCTCCGGGCTGCGGGGCGGGCTGATCGTCGCCGACCACGACCTCACGGCCTGGCTCGGCCTGGTCGACCGGCTGATCGTCCTCGGCAGCGGCGGCACCGTGATCGCCGACGGGCCGATCGGCGAAGTACTGGCCTCCCGCCGGGACGAACTCCTCCGCCTGGGGCTGTGGGTGCCCGGGGTGGACGCCCCCACCCCCACCGCGGTGAGCCTGCCCGGTGCGAGCGGCCACACCGTCCGCGCCGAGGGCGTCTCGGTCACCCGCCGCACCAACGGCCTGCGGGTCGGGACCAGACAGGCCACGCTGGCGCTGGACGGGGTGGATTCGGCGGTGGCGCCCGGGGAGTTCCTGGCGTTGCGCGGGGCGAGTGGCTCGGGCAAGACGACGCTGATCGGCGCGATGTGCGGGCTGATCCGGCCCGAGGGCGGCCTCGTGCGCTGGGACGAGGAGACCGGTCCCGAGATGTGGGATTCCCGCACGCTCGCGTCCCGGCTCGGCTGGGTGCCGCAGTTCGCCGAGGCGACCGCTGTCGGGTCCACCGTGGTGGATTCCATGATCGCCACCGCGTCCGCGCTCGGTCACGATCCGGGCGAGGCCCGAGACCGGGCCCTGACCCTGCTGGACGCCGTTGGCCTGGCCGACAAGGCGGACCGCCACCCGCTGCGGCTATCGGGCGGGGAACAGCGGCGGCTGGCGGTCGCGACCGCGCTGCTGCACTCCCCGGGTGTGGTTGCCCTGGACGAACCCACGGTCGGCCTCGACCGGCACACCTGGGCGGCGGTCACCGGGCTGATGCTGGCGGCCCGGGATGCGGGGGCCGCGGTGCTGGCGTCCACCCACGACCAGCACCTCCTGGCCATCGCGGACCGGACCCAGACCCTGTCACCGCCGGAGCGCTCACCGGACGCGCAACCCGAACGCAGACGCGCGGCCCGGGGCCTGCTGTCGCGGTGCGGGCCGGTCGCGCTGCTGGTGACGATGCTGGTCTTCGTGCCCGCGGGCATGTTCTCGTCTGGCCTGGTGCCGCTGGCCTTCGGGGTGGGTGCCGCGGTGGCCGCCGGGATGGTGCTGACCGGGTTCCGGTTCCCGCTGATCCGGTTCTTGCCGGTGGCGATCGGGGTGGCCACCGTGGTGTGGTCGAACTGGTTCTTCGCCTCGCCCCGGGTGATCGAGAACGCGGTCGCGGCGGGCCTGCGAATGGCCTTCATCGCGCTTCCCGGCATCGTCGCCGCGTCCTATCTCGACGCGACGAAGCTGGGCGACCAGCTGGGGCAGTTGTTGCGCTGGCCGCCGCGTCCGGTGCTGGCGCTGGTGGCCGGGCTGCAGCGGGTCGACGATATGCATACCCGCTGGACCGAGCTGTCCACCGCCAGGAGGGCCCGCGGGCTGCTGCCGGGACGCTCCCCGCTGGCCCGGCTACGGCACGGTGCCAGCCTGCTGTTTGCGCTGCTGATCGATTCGGTGGAGCATGCCGGACGCCTGACCGTGGCGATGGAGACCCGCGGGTATTCCGCCCACCTGACGGGGGCGACACCGCGGACCTGGGCCTGCCCCGCACCGTGGCGCCGCGCCGACACCGTGCTGGTGGTCATCAGCCTGGTGCTGGCCTGCGTCCCGGCGGTGGTGGCGGTGCTGCTGTGAGACCCAGCCGATGGGCGTCTGGGCGAACTTGGGTTGAAAAAACTGCCCCGGATCGGCGGAGGGGACGCCGACCCGGGCGTAACCGAGGCTAACGGACGAGGGGTTTACCTGCGGCCTGCCAGGCGCCGATCCCGCCACCGAGGTGGTAGACGAACCCGAACCCGCTGTCGCGCATCAGCTTCATGGCCTGCCCAGAACGGTTGTCGGAGCGACAGTAGAGCGCGTACTTCTTGGACTTGTCGAGCTTGCCGATCTGGGTAGCGAACTCCGGGCTGGCTATGTCGATCGACAGTGCGCCGTCAATATGACCGGCGGCGTATTCCGCCGGGGTGCGAACGTCGATGAGCACGGTGCCGGGCTCGGTCATCGCTGAGGCGAAGGCCTCCACGGTCAGCGTCGCCCCATCCTCGACGGTACTGCTGCCCGAACTACATCCGGTTAGGGCAAATACCACGGCGAACAGACTGGCCAGGAAGTTGAGAGCACGCATGGCCGATACCGTAGCCAGATTCGTAGAGGCCGCCAAGTCAGCGCGCCGACCATGCCAGGTGCTCTCAGAGAGACGCCAACCGACCTGGGCCTTGGGTCCGGACCCAACCTGCTATAGAGCGCCACCAAGCAGCCCTGCCGATTCTTTTCGCACAGAATCGGCCTGCCCCTAC
>JAUMYR010000090.1:4692-11430 GCA_030528545.1 Propionibacteriaceae bacterium | reverse complement strand
GGTTCGTGAGAAGATAGGCGACCGAACCGACCGCAAAGGACGCCCATGCCTGCTCCCACCCCGGGGAAGACTGATCCGGCGATCATCCGGAACTTCTGCATCATCGCGCATATCGATCACGGCAAGTCGACGCTTGCCGACCGCATGCTGCAACTCACCGAGGTGGTGGACGCGCGGCAGATGAGAGCCCAATACCTCGACCGCATGGATATCGAGCGGGAGAGGGGCATCACGATCAAAAGCCAGGCGGTGCGGATGCCCTGGACCGTCGGCGAGACCACCCACATCCTCAATATGATCGACACCCCTGGTCACGTCGACTTCACCTATGAGGTGTCGCGCTCCCTGGCCGCGTGCGAGGGCGCCGTGCTGCTCGTGGACGCGGCCCAGGGCATCGAAGCGCAGACGCTGGCCAATCTGTACCTAGCCCTCGAGGCCGACCTGCACATCATTCCGGTGCTCAACAAGATCGACCTGCCGAGTGCTCAGCCGGACAAATACGCCGCCGAACTGGCCCATATCATCGGCTGTGACCCCTCCGACGTGCTTCAGGTCTCGGCCAAGACCGGAGCGGGGGTCCGGGAACTGCTGGACGCCATCGTCGAGCAGGTTCCGGCGCCGGTGGGTGACCCGGACGCGCCAGCCCGCGCTTTGATCTTCGATTCGGTCTACGACACGTACCGCGGGGTCGTCACCTACGTGCGCGTCGTCGATGGGCAGCTGAATCACCGCGAGCGCGTCCTGATGATGAGCACCAAGGCGACCCACGAGTTGCTGGAGGTCGGCGTCATCTCGCCCGAACCGGTCAAGTCGAGTGCCCTCGGGGTCGGCGAGGTCGGATACCTCATCACGGGGGTGAAGGACGTCCGCCAATCCCGCGTGGGCGATACCATCACCAGCGTCAACCGGCCCGCGTCGAGCGATCTTGGCGGCTACCGTCACCCCAACCCTATGGTTTATGCCGGGCTTTACCCGATCGATGGGGACGATTTCTCGGAGCTGCGAGAAGCCCTGGAGAAGTTGCAACTCAACGACGCCGCCCTCACCTATGAGCCGGAAACTTCCGGCGCACTCGGTTTCGGTTTCCGGGTGGGCTTCCTCGGGCTGCTGCACATGGAGATCGTGCGCGAACGCCTGGAGCGCGAGTTCAACCTCGACCTGATCTCGACCGCCCCGAACGTGGTCTACCGGGTCGTCATGGAGGACGGGAGCGAGCACATCGTGACCAACCCGTCGGAGTACCCTACCGGCAAGATCGCCGAGGTTCACGAGCCGGTCGTGCGGGCCACCGTGCTCACTCCGTCGGAGTTCATCGGCACCATTCTGGAACTGTGCCAGCAGCGCCGCGGCGTCCAGACCGGCATGGACTATCTCAGCGAGGATCGCGTCGAGATCCGCTATACGCTGCCGCTGGCCGAGATCGTGTTCGACTTCTTCGACGCCCTGAAGTCGCGGACGAAGGGTTACGCCTCGCTCGACTACGAGGCCTCGGGTGAGCAGGTCTCGGAACTGGTGAAGGTGGATATCCTGCTGCACGGCGACCCGGTGGATGCCTTCAGCGCCATCGTCCACAAGGATAAGGCTTACAGCTACGGCATCCAGATGGCCGGAAAGCTCAAGGAATTGATCCCCCGCCAGCAGTTCGAGGTGCCGATCCAGGCGGCGATCGGTAGTCGGGTCATCGCGCGCGAGACGATTCGCGCGATGCGCAAGGACGTCTTGGCCAAGTGCTATGGCGGCGATATTTCCCGCAAACGCAAGCTGCTGGAGAAACAGAAGGAAGGCAAGAAGCGGATGAAGATGGTGGGCCGGGTCGAGGTGCCCCAAGAGGCCTTCGTCGCTGCGCTGTCTACGGGGGAGGCTTCGAAGAAGTAGCCCGGCACGGGGTATCGCCCCCGGCTGGCCGGGACGCCGCTAGGGGAGCTAGCTGCCCCGGAGGATGGAGGCCATCTTTTTCCCGCGGGCCAACTCGTCGATGAGCTTGTCCAGGTAGCGGATCTTGCGCATCAGCGGGTCCTCGATCTCCTCGACCCGATGCCCGCAGATGCTTCCGGTGATGAGCCCGGCATTCGGGTTGAAGCCGGGTGCCTGAGCGAAGAATGCCGCCAGATCGACACCGTCGGCGATAGCGGCTTCGAGGCCATCCTGGTCGTATCCGGTCAGCCAGCGGATCACGTGATCCACCTCCGCCTTGGTGCGGCCCTTGCGTTCGGCCTTGGCGACGTATAACGGGTAGATGCTGGCGAAGCTAGTGGTAAAGATGCGGTGGCTAGCCATGGTGCTCCTCACTTCAGGCCCGATGTCACGAGCCCTTGGACGAGGTAACGCTGCAGGAACAGGAACACCCCAACGACTGGGACGATCGTGACCAATGCTCCCATGAACAACTCGGGGTAGCGCACGCCCTGACTGGTCATGAACTGGCTGAGCGCGACTTGCGCCGTCCGCGTCGATTCCCGGCTGATGAGTAACGGCCATAGGAAGGCGTTCCAGGCGCCGATGAAGGTGATAGCCCCGACCGCCCCGATGATTCCCATCGAGTTGGGGACGACAACCCGCCAGAACGCGGTCCAGGGATTCGCGCCGTCGATTGCCGCCGCGTCGGTGAGCTCGCCTGGAAAGTCGAGGAAGGACTGGCGGAACAGATAGGTGGCGAAAGCCGAGAACATTCCCGGAATGACCAGGCCCCGGTAGGAGTCGATCCAGCCGAGCTGGGCCGTCATAACGAACATCGGGATGAACGTCGCGGCCGCCGGAACCATCAGCGTGAACACGGTCGCGCCGAGCAGCAGCTTCGCGGCCCGGTTGCTATAGGCCGCGAGCGCCCACCCGGCGAGTAGGGACACCACCACCGTCCCGGCCGTCTGGGTCAGCGCCACCACCGCCGAGTTGCCCAATGCCTGGAGGATCTTCAGGTTGGTGTTCGACAACAGCGCGCCGAGGCTGGTGAGGCCGAACTGGTCGGGCAGCCAGTGCCAGCGCGCCGCGGTGATGTGGCGCTGTGAGCTGAAGGCATTACGGACGATCACGTAGAACGGCAGCAGAAAGCCGGCCGCGAGGACGGTGAGCGCCGTGTAGCGCAGCGCCAGCATGGTGCGTCCGGGGCGGATCATCGTCCCTCCTTCCGCTGGCCCAGGTTGACCAGCCAGTTCTGGGCGAGGCCGAAGACGACGATCAGCGCCGTCAGGATCATGGTGCCCGCCCCACCCAGGCCGAGGTCCTGCTGAGAGCCGCCGATGCTGATGAGGTAGAGGTGGACCAGAGGGGGACGCGCATAGGGTGGATAGGAACCGGTGATCGAGCTGAGGGTGTTCCAGAACTCGTCGAAGGCCTGGAAAGCCGAGATCAGCAGCAGCATCACGACCGCGACCGAGGTCGCCCTCAGCTGGGGGAGCGTGACGTAGCGCAGCAGCCGCCAGCCGGTCGCACCATCCAAGGCCGCGGCTTCGTAAGTGTCCTGTGGGATGCGGTTGAGGCCCGCGATGAACAAGATCATGTAAAACCCGACCTGGAGCCACAGCCTCAGGCTCACTAGCACTACCCAGTACCAGGAGTTCGTCCCACCCAGCCAGTTCACCGGCTCGCCACCGGCCTCCCGGATCAGGGAATTGGCCAGGCCGAACCGGGCCCCGTTGAAGAATGCCAAGCGCCACACGATCGCCGCGACCACATAGCTGACCGCGGTCGGGATGAAAAACACCGAGCGGAAGAACGCCTGACCCCAGCGCAGGTTATTGAGCAGCAGCGCCAGTCCCAGCGAACACACGAAGGTCAGCGGCACGATGAACGCGGCAAAGCCGATGAAGGTGCCGAGCGAGGACAAGAACAGGGGGTCGCTGAGCAAGTAGGAATAGTTGGCGAACCCGACGAAGCGGGTCGGGGTCACCGTGTTGCGGGCATCGAACAGCGAGAGATAGGCGCTCCAGAGGATCGGAATGTAGACGAACAGCGCCAACCCCACGACGAAAGGCGAGACGAAAGCGGCGAACCAGAGATTCCGTCCCTGGTAGCCGCGAACCTGCGACCACCAGGAACGGGACGGGGCGGACATCAGCCGCCGACGCGCTTCAGCTCGCTGATCGCCTTCTCCGCGACCGGGGCGAACTCGGTGGCGGGGTCGGCGTTTTGTTTGATGCAGTTACTGAATGCCGCGCTAAACGCATCGCCGAGGGGGCCGGTCCACATGATGTCGGAGGCGAAGCCGTGTTCCGCGACGAACCGCGCGGCGTCCGCTCCGGGGCCCGAGGCCAGCTTGTCGGCACGGGATACCAGCGCGGTCTTGGCAGGAATATGAGTGCCGTAGCTGTTGGAGAAATCAACCTGCCGGTCCTCTGAGTCGATCCACAGCCATTTCACGAAAGCCTTAGCGGCCTCGACATTCTTGCTCTTCGCCGCGACGCAGGCGCCGAAAGCACCGAAGGGGACCGCCGGGCGTCCGCTCGCTCCGACCGCGGGGAAGGGCAGGACCCCGACGTCCTCTCCGAGGGCCTGCTTGATCTCGGGCAGGGACCACAGCCCACCCCATTGCATCGCGGTCTCGCCGTTGGCGAACGGGCTGGAGTTGTACCAGTCGCCGGATGCGCTCTGCAACAGGTCGCCGGACTGGAAGAACGCCCGGTAGGCCACGACCGCGTCATAGAACGACTGGGTGGCGAAGCCCGCGGCGGTCCGCTCCGGGTTCAGCTGGTCGTTCCCAGAAGCCCAGACCAGCATGTTCGCCAGCACCCCGACACCGCCGTCGTTGCCCGCGAAGAATCCGCCCATGTCGGCTGTCCGCACCGCCTTGGCAGCCCGGACGAACTCATCGAAGGTCTTCGGCGGTTCGACCCCGGCCTTGCTCAGCACCGAGGGCCGGTAGTAGAGCAGCTGCATGTCGATGGTCTGGGGGATCGCATACACCTTGTCTTTGAAGGTGAATCTCTTCATCACGGCCGGGTTGAAGGCCGCCATGGCTGGCCGCATGATGTCGGTTAGGTCAACCACCTGGCCAGCGCTGATCATGTCGAGACTGGCACCCATCTCGCCCTCGAAAACATCGGGCACATCCTCGGTGAGCAGGGCAGCGCTCAGCAGCTTGCCGTAATCTCCCGGGTTCCATTTCACCGTGACCGCGGCCTCAGGGTAGTCGGCCGCGTACTTCTTCACGGCCTCCTGGACGCCCTGCTCACCGTACTCGTGGTACCACTGGGTGATCGCGGGCTTGGAGCCGGAACTTCCGGGGGAGAGAGGCCCCTTGTTCTCACCGCAGGCGGTGAGGGTGGCTGCTGCTGCGAGGCCTGTTCCAGCCCCGAAGATGGTGCGACGTGACAGGTTCATTGCAGCAGTGTGACAGTGTCAGGGGCAGCCTGGAAGCCTTTTCGCTGAGGTGAACGCGGATCGTTATCTTCTGGTGGGGTCGAGGCCGCGGATCAGTTGGGACAATTCGGCCACTTCCTGGCGGAGCGCCGCCAGCTGATCGTGGGTCGTCGGCCCGGGCAGCGCGGAGGCATGCATCTGGGAGGCCCGTTTCTCGTCGTGCAGGTTGCTCATAGTATCGACGATGACCGCGACGAATAGGTTCAGCATGGTGAAGGCCGATAGCACGATGAACAGCACGAAGAACACCCACGCCCACGGGTAGGTTTCCATCACCGGACGCACGATGCCCATGGACCAGCTTTCCAGGGTCATCACCTGGAACAGCGTGTACAAGGAGGCCCCGATCGAGCCGAACCAGTCGGGGAAAGACGGCCCGAACAGTGTCGTCGCCATGACCGCCGAAACGTAGAAGATGATGCACATCAGACCCGCGATCGCGGCGATGCCGGGTAGGGCCTTGAGGATCGCCTCGACGATGAAACGCAGCTGCGGCATCCGGTTGACCAGGCGCAGGACGCGGAGCACCCGCAGTGAACGCAGAACCGAGAAGGGGCCCGCGCCGGGTACCAGCGCGATAGCGACGACGAGGAAGTCGAAGAGGTTCCAGGGATCGGTGAAGAACCTCCAGCCTCGCGCGAACAGCTTCAGGGCGATTTCAACCACGAAGATCACCAGGGCGGCCGTATCTAACCAGTGCAGCACACTGCCATAGGACGCCATGACCCACGGCGAGGTCTCTAGACCGAGCGTGGCGGCGTTGACGATGATGACCGCGAGCACGAAACGCTGCACGGGATCGGAATCAACCCAATCCCCGATCCGTCGGCGCAGTGATGCTGTCATAGTGGTTCCTCCCGGTTGGCCGGGGAGAATCTACTACACGATCGGCATCTGCTTCCCAGGACGCAGCGGTGCCGACCTAGGCCAAGGAGGCTGGTTTCCGGAAGATCCAGACCTCTACTGACCCGGTGACGCGAGTGATGCCACTCACCCGTGCGGTGAGTGAGGCGGCGTCATGGTGAAAGGCGTTTGGCCCCATCGCGATGGCGTCGGTGACGGCCTGGGGCGGGAGCGACATGGCCCAGTCGATCTGCTGGCGCCCCACCGGCTCAAATGACGACAGGCGCTGGCGTAGCTCCGTGGCCTTACCGGGATCGATCCCAAGAAGCCCGAAGTCTTGCCGCAGTTCCAGCAGGTGGCCGGCCGTCGGTGTGGCCGCCAGCAACAGACCGCCCGGGCACAGCACTCGCCAGAACTCTTCTGGATTGCGAGGAGCGAAAACAGACATCACCGCATCGACGCTGCCGGCCCGTAGCGGCAGTCCGGCCCAGGTATCGGCGACCAGGGAGGCCGCGCGGGCGTGGGCGCGGGCCGCCACCC
>JAUMYR010000090.1:2574-4592 GCA_030528545.1 Propionibacteriaceae bacterium | reverse complement strand
TGGCGATGTCGAAGGAGTGCCTGCCCGCGCACCGCAGCGTCCGCCCGGTCAGGCTCAGCCCTTTGCCGCACACCGGGCAGGCCAGCCAGGACGCGACCAGCCCGAGGTTCACGGTGCCTCGGTGGCGGTGACCCGCTGCGCCACGGCCGCCTGCCGGGCGAGGCGTTTCTTGCGGTCACGCAGATCGGCGCGGACCAGCACCACGAAACCGCCGAGCGCGATGAGCGTGAAACAGAACCACTGCACGGCGTACCAGAAGTGCGGTCCCTCATCGAGCGCCGGGGGCGCCATGGCCTCTAGCCCGCCGCCTTGTCCCGGGCTCACCTCAATGAGGCTGACATAGCCATCGAGGAAATCCTTGCCGAGAGCGGCGGACAGTGCCTTGGGGTTGATGAGTCGCGCCCTGCCTTCGACGGGGTCGGTGGCCTGGGGTTTGCCCTG
The DNA here is from genome assembly GCA_030528545.1 of Propionibacteriaceae bacterium. Next base: position 4,151 of record JAUMYR010000090.1, on the reverse strand, counting down.
CTCGGTTTTGCGGATATATCCCACGAGATCCACGACCCCGGCCGGTGGTGTCGGTAACACCTCGGGCTCAAGTCCCCCGGGCTGGCGGACGATGAATCCCCGGTCGACGACGACCCACTCGCCCTGTTCGGTCTGGAAGGGGGTGAGGAGTTCGCTGCCGGTCTGCCCCGCGTAGGAGCGGTACCGGATGAGAACCTGATTGTCTGGGTCGAACCGACCCCGCAGCGATACTCTCAGCCACTCGTCCGCGGCCTCGATTGGACGATTCATGACCTGCTGGTAGGGCTGTACCTCACGGGCCTGGTTCTCCAGTACATGGGCGTTGCTGGCCTTGCGGCTGTCGAGACGGCTGAGTTGCCATTCGCCGAGGTTGACGAAAACGACGGCCAGCACCGCAACGAAGATCAGCAGCCCGATCCACCGCAAGACGAGTTTCTTCATCGGCGACAGCCTACTCGGCGATCTCGCCGACGATAGTGTTCGGCCCAGTCAGCGCGAACCGTGGGGGAGCTTCCTCGGTGGGTGCGATGGGGGGTGGACGATGTTCGGAGTTATTCGCGAACAACACCGCGACCGCTGGCAGGAAGGCTGCTCCGGCCAGCGCGACCCACATCCACACCCCGGGCACTACGAACATGAGCAGGAAACAGGCGACCCTGATTCCCATCGTGATGAGGTAACGCTTCTGGCGCGTGTTGACATCAAGCGTCCGCCCGGGCGTCGCTCCCGTAATCAACACTGGCTGTGGATGCATAAGCTAAGCATAGGCTCGTTAACTCCGGTAGGTTTCACCTCGTGACTGAAACTTCTCGCGTAGTTCTCGTGACCGGCGGTTCCAAGGGAATCGGGCGGGCCATCGCCGCAACCTTCGCCGAGGCCGGACACAAGGTGGCGGCCACCTACCGTTCCGGAGATGTGCCCGAGGGCGTCCTCGGGGTGCAGTGCGACATCACCGACCAGACCCAGGTGGAGGCCGCATTTGAGCGTGTCGAGGCCGAGCTTGGCCAGGTGGAGGTAGTGATCGCCAATGCGGGGATCACCAAGGACACCCTGCTCATGAGGATGAGCGACGATGACTGGAATGCTGTCATCGATACCAACCTCACCGGCACTTTCCGGGTGGTGCGGCGCGCCTGTCGGCCGATGATGCGGGCTCGCTTCGGACGGATCGTGCTGATCTCGTCGGTCGTTGGACTGATGGGTTCGCCGGGGCAGATCAACTACGCCTCCAGCAAGGCTGCGCTCGTGGGCATGGCCCGCAGCCTGTCGCGCGAACTCGGTTCGCGCGGCATCACCTGTAACGTTGTGGCGCCCGGTTTCATCGAGACCGACATGACCGCTGTGCTCAGCGATGATCTGGTGAAGGACTACAAGGCGAGGATTCCGGCGGGGCGTCTGGGCAATACCGCCGACATCGCCGCGGCCTGTCAGTTCCTCGCCAGCGATCAGGCTGGCTACATCACCGGTGCCGTGATCCCGGTCGATGGCGGCATGGGCATGGGGCACTGAGAGGAAAGGATTCCTATGGGACTTCTCGAAGGTAAGAACATCCTGGTCACTGGGGTGACCATGCACAC
>JAUMYR010000090.1:0-2474 GCA_030528545.1 Propionibacteriaceae bacterium | reverse complement strand
TGCTGGCGGAGAAATCCTCCGTCGTCGGGCTGACCTTCGATGCCCGGGTGTCGTGGCCCTCCTATGACTGGATGGGGGTGGCTAAAGCCGCCCTCGAATCAACGGGACGCTACCTCGCCCGATACCTCGGGCCCGACGGCGTCCGGGTCAACATGGTCGCGGCCGGGCCGATCGACACCATCGCGAAGAAGGCCATCCCTGGGGCGAACCAGTTCAACGACGTGTGGAACGAGCGGGCCCCGCTGGGCTGGGATCCGACCGACGCGCGTCCGAGCGCCAAGGCTGTCGTCGCACTGCTCAGCGACTGGTTCCCGGCAACCACCGGTGAGATGATCCACGTCGACGGCGGGTTGCACTCCACGGGGGCCTAGCACCCGATAGGTTGACCACATGGCTGCGGTGGTGGAACTGGCTGGCGTTCGAGTGCAGCGCGGCCCGGCGGTGCTGCTCGACGACATCGACTGGGTCGTTGACGAGTCCGACCGCTGGGTGGTGATCGGCCCCAACGGTGCGGGGAAGACGACTCTCTTGCAGGTGCTCGGCGGACAGCTCTACCCGACCCGGGGTGTGGTCAGCCTACTCGGTGAGATCCTCGGCACGGTCGACGTCTTCGAACTGCGTCCCCGCATCGGTCTGACCAGCGCGGCGATCGCTGAGCGGATCCCCAAACAGGAGTCTGTTCGTGACGTGGTGCTGTCTGCCGCCTATGCGGTATTGGGCAGGTGGCGCGAAGACTATGAGGATGCCGACTATGCCCGGGCCGAGCAGTTGCTGTCGGTGCTCAGGGTGGATCATCTTGCCCAACGGACCTTCGGCACCTTGAGCGAGGGGGAACGCAAGCGCGTCCAGATCGCCAGGGCGCTCATGAGTGACCCCGAGCTGTTGCTCATGGACGAACCCGCCGCCGGGCTAGACCTAGCCGGGAGGGAGTCACTTGTTGCGACGATGGCCTCGCTATGCCTGGACGAGGCCGCCCCGGCCATGGTGCTCGTCACCCATCATGTGGAGGAGATCCCGCAGGGGATCACGCATGCGCTGCTGCTCAAGTCCGGCAGGGTCGTCACCGCGGGGCCGGCCGGCGAGGTGTTGACCAGCGAGGCGATGAGTCACACCTTCGACCTCGACCTGGTGATCGCCGAACAGGACGGCCGCTGGCTGGCCCGGGCCAGGTGACTCAAGACCGAGGGCTCCCGGGCTCAGCTGATCCAGCGTAGTGGCTGGCCAGCGCCGCGCAGGCGAGCAACTGCAACTGGTGGAAGATCATCAGTGGCAACACAATCAGGCCGATAGATTGGCCTGCGAACAGCACGCTCGCCATAGGGACGCCGGTGGCGAGGGACTTTTTCGTCCCGCAGAACTGGATGGCGATCCGGTCGTCGCGGCCGAAGCCCAGCACGAGGGCGGTGAGGTGGGTGAGCCAAAGCATGAGCGCCAGTACCGCGATGCAGATGAGGCACAGCCACAACAGATCGCCCCAGCCGATCTGGGTCCAGATACCTTCCCTCATCCCGGCTGAGAACGCGGCATAGACCACCGCCACGATGACACCCTGGTCGAACCACTTGAGGGCGCCCTTGTGGCGTCCCACCCAGGCCGCCGTCCAGCGTCGGCTGAGCTGGCCGAGGACGAAGGGCAGCAGCAGTTGCACCACGATGTCGAGGATAGAGCGGGGGTTGATCGTAGCGGTCCCGCTGGTCGACATCAGCGCGACCGCCAGCAGTGGGGTGACCACCACACCGAGGAGATTGGACGCGGAGGCGCTGACGATAGCCCCGGCGATATTGCCGCGGGCGATCGAGGTGAACGTCACCGACGACTGCACCGTCGAGGGGACTAGGCAAAGGAACAGCACCCCAGCGTAGAGACCGGGGGAGATCAAAGCGGGCGAAGCTAGCGACAGCGCCAGCCCAAGCACCGGAAACAACACGAAGGTGAACCCCAGGATGACGGCGTGGAGCCGCCAGTGCCGCAGCCCCGCCAGCGCCTCCTGGGGGCTCAGCCTGGCCCCGTAGAGGAAGAACAGCACGAAGATGCCGGCCTTCGTCGCCCACGCCAGCGCGCTCGCACCCCATCCATGGACGGGAAGGATGGCCGCGACGAGCACCGCCGCGAGGATGAGAACGGTGAACCGGTCGATCTTCAGTCGTGACATCGCAGCCGAGTCTATCGGCGGTCCCGCTGGCAGCGGCGGGCCAGGCCGCCGTCTAGGTCCAGTTGCCTGGTACGAGATCCTGCCACCTCCACCGGGAATGACACCTGACGCCGGGCCGCACCCCCCGGCTGCTGGCCGGAGAGTGGGGATCCAAAACGAACTGGCGATCCGTCCTCTGGGGAGTTCTCGACGGGAACGCTTGAGCTGGTCTGCAGGAGCGAGCCGATGCCCGATGTGGAGAATTCAGCTCCGTGGAAGAACCCCTGAGCCTGGTGGTGTGGTTAGCGGTGGGGGTTGCGGCTGGGGTAGACGTTGACGACTT
>JAUMYR010000089.1:1869-11436 GCA_030528545.1 Propionibacteriaceae bacterium | reverse complement strand
GGCGAGCTGGGCCTTGGTGAACATGGGCGGATTATCCTCGGCACTGAACACGAAGTCACGCCCGGGCAGGTTGTCGTACTTGGCGGCCGCCAGGGGGTTGTAGTTCAGCAACTCGTAGCGGACGCCCGGGTAGAGCCCCGAGATGAACCGGGCGATCCCGGCGATATTGTCGGCGCCGTCGGTGATGCCGGGGATCAGCGGGGTGCGGACGGTGATGTCGTCGCGGCGGTCGCTGCGCAGCAGGGCCTCCAGGTTGCTCAAGATCCGCTCGTTGCCGTTCCCGGCGTGGCGGCGGTGGGCCGCGGAGTCGATCAGCTTGCAGTCGGCGAACATGTGATCGCACCAGGCCAGGGCCTCGAAGACGTGTTCGCGGCGGACGTTGAGGGCGGTCTCGACCGCGGTATCGATCCCGGCCTCCTTGAGGGCGCGCAGCAGGGCGGGGGCGAATCCGGGCAGCAACAGCGGCTCGCCGCCCGACAGCGTGACCCCGCCCTGGGCGCCGAAGAACACCCGGTCGCGCTGGGCGATCTCGACCAGTTCGCTCACGGTGTAGCGGTTCGAGTCGTAGGCGATCGCCCCGGTCGGGCAGAGCCGGACTAGGCCGTCCCAATCGGCGTCCCGGCGGGTGGTGTCCACACGCACCGCCCCCTCGGAGTCCCGGACGGCCGCGCCACCGGAGGCCTCGCCCAGGCAGAGCCCACAGTCGATGCAGCGCGAGCGAAAGAACACGGGGCGCCGGGCGGGGCTGATCGTCTCGGGATTCTGGCACCAGGAACAGGCCAGGCTGCACCCCTTGAGGAAGATCGTCGTGCGGATACCGTCACCGTCGTGGGTGGAGAACCGGCGGATGTCGACGACATTGGCCGCCAGGTCCCCCGCCACGACCGGCGCGCCGAGGGGCACGCCAGCCACGTCACATCTCGTGGGTGGTCCGGGCGATGATCTCGTCCTGGAGGTCACCGGCCAGCTCGGTGAAGTAGGCGGTGTAGCCCGCCACCCGGATGGTCAGGCTGCGGTACCGGTCGGGGTCGGCCTTGGCCGCGATCAGGTCCTCGCGGCGCACGACGTTGAACTGCACGTGCGGCACCTCCAGGGCGACGAAGGCCCGCAGGAACTGGGCGAACTTGTCGACATTGGTCTCTGAGTCGAAGAACTCGGGCAGGAACTTCAGATTCAGCAGCCCACCGTTGGAGGTGTAGGTGTTGTCCATCTTCGCCACCGATTGCAGCACCGCGGTCGGCCCGGCCATATCGCGGCCATACACCGGGGACAGCCCGCCGTCGGCCAGCGGGGTTCCCGCCTTGCGTCCGTCGGGGGAGGCCCCGACGTTTTCGCCCATGGGAACGTGGGCCGAGACGGTGTACATGCCGGTGTGGTAGCGCCCGCCCCGGATATTGGTATAGGACGCCAGCCGCTCGGCGAAGTACCCGGCCCACTGGCGTCCCAGGTCGTCTACGTAGGCGATGTCGTTGCCGTACTTGGGGGCCTTGTGCAGCATCAGGGCCTGTTCCACCTCGTAACCGACGAAGTCGGCGCGCAGCGCCTCCAGCATCCGCTCCCGGGAGATCCGGCCATCCTCGAAGACCAGCTTCTTCAGCGCGGCCAGGCTGTCGGCCAGGGACGCGACCTGGATCATCTGGATGCCGGACAGGTCGTAGGCGGCCCCGCCCGCGGTGACATCGACCCCGACCGCGAGACAGTCGTCGATGACCGCCGAGAGGAAGGCCGTCGGCAGCACGTCCATGTGTGCGCGCTCCACGACCTCGCACGCGGCGATCATCTTGTCGACATAGTGGTCGATCATCTTGGCGAACGCGGTCTCCAGGTCGTCCCAGGTGGCGTAGCCGGTGAGGCACCCGAAATCGGGACCGATCCGTTCCCCGGTCAGCAAGTCCACGCCGCCGGTCAGGGTCAGTTCGAGGGCCTTGTTGAGGTTGAACATCGCCGCGTCGCTCCAGCCCAGGTTGTTGCCCTGGGTGGTCAGCTCGACGCACCCGACGATGGCGTAGTCGAGGGCGTCGGCGTGGCTCACCCCGACCGCCTCAAGGGCCGGGATGACCGAGTTGTCGTTGAAGAACTGCGGCATGCCGCTGCCCCGGGCGACCACCCGCACCGACTCCTTGAGCAGCTCCTCGCTGGTCCCTTCGTGCAGGCGGACGCTGAGGTTGGGCTGGGGCAGCCCCAGGTGTTTCTGGGCTTGCAGGAACAGGAAGGACAAGGGGTTGGCGACGTCGTTGCCGTCGGCGTCCTGGCCTCCCACCGCGATGTTGAACCCGATCGGGAAACCCGCGAAGAACCGGGCGCTGTGAGAGTTGCGCAGGTAGACGATCTGGTTGAACTTGAGGAAGAGGCACTCGATGAGTTCGAGCGCTCCCTCCGGGGTTAGGCGTCCCGCCTCGATGTCGGCCTGATAGTAGGGCAGCAGCGCCAGGTCGAGGCGTCCGGGGGAGAAGGAGGACGCATTGGACTCGGTGTGCAGCACGGTGAATAGCACCCAGACCGACTGGATGGCCTCCCCGAAGGTGCGCGGCGGGTGCTCGGCGAGGTGGGTCATGACGCGGGCCACCTCGCGCAGGTCGGCGGCCTCGGCGGGGTGGGCGTCGGCCATCTCGGCGGCGAGCGCGGCGTAGCGGCGCATGAAGTCCTGCGTCCCGGCCATGACGATCTCGACCGCCCGGTAGAACTCGGACTGTTTCGCGGTGCAGGCCGCCCCCCGCACCGCCGCCTCACGGGCCAGCCCCGCCGGTCCGCAGGCCAGCCACTTGGTGACGTTGGGGCAGATGTGGCCCTGGGCGTGGTCCTTCTGGTTGATCTTGACGACCTTGGCGATCTCGTCGATGGCCTCGCCGTGCCGGGCGCGGATGACGTCTTCTAGGGAGTGGCCTTGCCAGCGCGGGTAGATCTCTCGGAACGCGGCGATGGTCGCCTCATCCACCTCGAACCGGTCCTGGGGGCGGGTGGGCAGGGTCTCGATCTCGCGGTCGATCCAGGACGCCCCGGCCTCGGGGGTAATGACCCCGGCGCGGACGCTGGGGGTGCGGTTGCCGACGATCAGTTCGCCCGGGGTGATCCGGATCGGCAGTTCCCTCAGCGCTGCGGCCAGAGCCAGCGCACGTTTCACGATGACCGGCTCGTCTGGGTGATCGGCGTAAACCCTGGTGGTGATGAGGGCCTGGTCCACCGAGACCACCCGCGTCTCGGAGAGCATGGCCTCGCGCAGCCGCTCGATCCGGGGGGACTGGTTCACGGTGGCCAGTAGCGCCGGGCTCTGGCTGTCTGGGAAGGTCGTCATCGCTGCTTCTCCCTGGTAGAAAACACGCAGTGTATCGATTTACTAAATCTTACGACTGGACGTCGGAGCAGTCAATGGGGCGGGGTGGCGGCGGGTGGTCCGAGCGCTGTTCCTAGGGGTGTGCCGACGGGCTAGGATCACCGAAGCTGGCTTCCACGGCCCAGTGGCCGTCCGGCCCCGGCCCGGCGCTCAAGCTGCCACCGGCGTCGCCGACCGTCGTGGACAGCCCAGCCAGTCCCCGCCCAGATCCCGCCGGGTTCCCGGACGCTATGCCCTGATGTGGTGCCGGAGTGGCGACCCGGACATATAGCTGCCCCTGTTGGGTTCCGATGGTGACCACGATGATCCCGCTTCCGGCGTAACGCATCGCGTTCGTGAGGGATTCCCGGACGACCCGGACGATGGCGTTAGCCTGCCTACCTGGAGCGGTATCCAGGGCGTCTGCGTCCAGTTCGAGTTGAACCGCGTGGTTCAGCCGGGTCGCCATGGCGGCCAGCTGAGAGACCCGCACCGATGGCGGGGTCTCTGCCTGGGTGTGGGTGGCGGCGCTGCGGTGGTCCAGCACACGAAGCAGATCGCGCATCTCCACCAGCGCCGCCTCAGTGGCGGAGCCGACGACGTCTAGGGCCTCGCGCCAGCGCTGGGCGTCATCGGACGCCTTAGCCGCGGCGACGGTCGTGGCCACGACGGTCAGCTGGCTGGCGACCACATCGTGTAGTGAGCGGGCCAGCTCCGATCGTTCCTCCTCGCGGGCGCGCGCAACCTGCCTGGCGTGTTCGGCGTCCTGGCGCCGTCGCTGCGCCTCCGCGGCCCGGGCGCGGGAGTGGGCCTCCAGGGCCCAGTGCGTCACCTCGCCCACGGCCGCGGCGGTGAACACCAGCAGCAGCGGGCCCCAGACCCCAGCGGCCTGGCTGAGTGAGGTGTTGCGCATGGTGAGCGCGCAGCAGGCGATCGTCACCGAGACCGCGTGGGCCCACCTGACCCAGCGTGGGGTGATGGCGCAGATCAGGGCGGTGCTCAGCCACAGCGGAAGGACGATGGCGGCCACGAGGCCGGTCTGCCAGGCCAGCAGCAGCGTCGTCCACACCAGGGCGATGGCCACGATGGGCAGCCAGCCCGCGACGATGACCGCGGCACACCCCGATAGCAGGACCAGGATCTCCCAGAACCCGCCGTCGGAGAGCCGAATGTCATCAACGGTTGAGGCGACGATCAGTGTGAAAGCGACAGCGAGCCCAAGACGCGGGATGTGTTTGGGGCCGCTGGCCCGCCAGGCTGGGTGTCGCATCGCCGGCCAGTCACCTCCGGTGCCTTCGAGTGCGTCGAACCACCGGGCGGGGGCCAGCCCGGCTTAGGGGCAGTCTAAGCCCAGGAACTCGCAGAAGAACTGATAGGCGCCATCTGGCCGGGTTTCGTCACCCGCGGCGGCATGGGCTGGCGAGGCGCTCAGGACCAGGACACTGATGGCGATGGCTGCGGCCAACCGGCGAAGGTGCTGTGACATGGGGGCCTCCTTACGTAGTGGGCGGTGGTTTTCGGGCGATGCGCGACGATCGGCTTACCGGCCGGCCGGTCGCGAACGCGGTTTGGTCAATGGTGGAACAGGGTGGGGTGCGGTGTCATGGACTTTTGTCTACGGTTTGCCGCCCGGCCGAGCTGCTTCGAATGTCCATCCCCTATGATCGGGTCCATGGCCGGGCCGTCGATTGTGGTCGTTGACGACGAACCCCTGGTGCGCGAGGGAATCTGTGCGTTGCTGCAGGCGAGCGATGAACTCGCGGTTTCTCGCATCGAGGTCGCATCCGATGGGGATGAAGCGCTCGTGGTGTGTGCGGCGGTACGTCCCGACCTCGTCCTCATGGATCTGCGGATGCCGAACATGCCTGGGGTCGAGGCCATCAGGGAACTCCAGGCCACACAGCCGGACGTGCGGGTGCTGGCGCTGACCACGTTCAGTGCCGAAGAGCTGGTGCTGGAGGCGCTCAGCGCGGGTGCGAGCGGATACCTGGTCAAGGACCGGGCGGCGTCCGAACTCGTACCCGCGGTGCGGTCGGTGCTGGACGACGGCATGCCCCTGTCCCCGGAGGCGGCGCGGGCGCTTACCTCATGGGTGGTGCAGCACCTTCCCGGGATCAGGGACCAGCGGCCCCCCGAGGCGCCCCAGGGGACCGTCCCTACGCTCTACTGCGCCGAGCTGACGCCGCGCGAGAAGGAGTGCCTGGAACGGCTGGCTGAGGGAAAGTCCAACCAGGAGATCGCCGAGGCCATGCACGCCTCCCTGGGAGCGGTCAAGGCCTACCTGGGCACCAGTTGCGCGAAGCTTCAGGTCAGGGACCGGGTGCAGTTGCTGATCCGCGCCACCCAGATGGGGTTGGTCAACCCGGCATTGCCCTGGTAGCGCCGGTCAGGATCCCTTGATGAGGCCGCGGGTCATCAGGCGGACCGAGATGGCGAAGAACAGGGCCGCGAGTCCCAGATCCACCAGGATGAGGGCCCAGCCTTGCAGCCTCAGCACCCAGGTGACGCCCACCAGCGCGAGGACCTCCAGAGACAGGGTCAGCACGGACGTCGCCCCCACCGCGGTTGGGGTCTGCCGGTCGTAGGGGACGAGGCTGCCCGCCAGCAGCGCGACGGCAAAGGTGAGCGCGAACAGGCTCACGGCCTCGGCCCAGGCGAGAGGGCCGCCGAACGGTACCGCGACCGGTGCCAGGAAGATCAGCAGGAAGACGGTCTGCAATCCCAGGTAGGGCAGGGTCCGCAGTAAGACGATGGTGCGCGGGCGCAGCCCGGCGAGCCGGAGGGTCCACGCGGTCTCGCGGGATCGTCCGTGCACGGTCTCGGCGCCCAGGGCCGCCAGCAGGACGATCACCATCACCGCGATGCCCGGGTGCAACTCGACTAGGTGCACCCCGGCCGCGAGCATGGCCGCCACCACCAGGGAAGTAATCATGGCCACCCGCATCGCCGGGTCGCGCAGCACCTGGACCAGTTCGCGGGCCACCAGATCGGCTTTGGGGCAACGCGTGACCGGCAGCGACATCGCCCTCCCGCGGGACACGAGTATCCCACCCGAGGCGTCCGACCGGGCAGCGACGAGCCCGAGACTGACGGCTACCAGAAGCATGAGGAGCAGCACCCCGTGAGCGAGGGCGGAATCGGGAAGCAATCCGCCCCACAGCCGCGAGATACCACCGACGACGGAGGGCCCGCTCGCGCCGCGCATCACGTCGGTGAAGACCAGCCCGATACCGGCACAGACGCTCAGCAGGCCGATCGAGCGGGTGGACTCATACGAGCGCAGGAGGGGCTGCAACACGGCCTGGGTGGCGGTGAGCAGCGTCGTGGCGGTGGCAGCCACCACGGCGCTCAGCAGCAGCATGCCGAACATCGCCGGGACTGGGCGTTCCGACAGGTTGGCCGACAGCGCCCACGCCCCACCGACAAGCAGACCGAGGCCGAGCGTGAACCCCCACAGCAGCTGCCCGAGGTAACGCGCGGCCCCGCACGACCAGCGGCTCGCCCCCGCGATCCGGGCGTGCAATAGCAGCGGGGACCCCGCCGGCATCACCAGGTGCAGCAACAGGACCGCGGCGGCCGCTCCCAGCGCCACGGCGAAGGGGAGGACCGCCGCGGCACGGCGCAGGGCGTGGGTGGAGGCTTCGGTGGAGGCGCCAGCGTCTGTCAGGGTGTCCCGGGTACCTTCAAAGATCTGCCCTAGGACCGTCGCCATGAGTGTGTTCAGGACGATGGCCGCGATGACCACGCTGACCAGCACTGCGGTGCGGGCCAGCCGCCCGCCGAGCTGCCGGGCCAGGTGATGGGAGAGGGACCGGTTTTCGGCTCGCACTAGGGTGATGATGGTGCTCATAGCCCGTCCCCGATCAGGGTGGCGGCTCGCTGGGCGGACTCCTCGACATCGGCGCGCAGGCCGGTGGCGTCGAGGAAGGCGTCCTCAAGGAAGGTGTGCTGCCCCTCTGCCGCGGCCCGCAGCGCCGCGATATCGGCGTCGAGGACGACCTCGCCGCGCGAGAGCACCACGACGCGATGGCAGAAGGACTCCACCGCGGCCAGGTCGTGGGTGGACACCAGGATCGCGCGTCCTCTGGAGGCCGTCTCGGTCAGGACCCGGCGCAGCAGGGCAGCGGTTTCGGGATCGAGCCCGCGGAACGGTTCGTCGAGGACGAGCAGGGATGGCCGGTGGAACACGTTAGCGATGAGCTGGACCTTGCGTTTCATGCCGTGGCTGTAGGAACCGATGAGGTCACTGGCGGCATCGGCCATGCGCAGGGCAGCGAAATATTCCAGCATGTCGGCCTCGCTCGCCTGGACCGAGCGCAGCCGCGTCATGGTCTGGACATATTCCAGCCCGGTCAGCAGTTCTGGCAGCGGAAGGTCGTCGGCACAGAAACCCACCCGGGAACTGATCTGCTTCGCTAACGGCGCGCCGTCGAGCAGGATCTCTCCCTGGCGTGGCCGGATCAGTCCCAGCACGGTGTGCAGCAGGGTGGACTTCCCCGACCCATTGGGTCCGACCAGGGCGGTGATCGTCTCGTGCGGAGCGTGCAGCGAGACGTCGCGCACGATATCGGGCCCGCGGCCATAGCCGCTGTGCAGATTCTTCACCCTCAGCCCGGAGTCGGAGCGGGGGTCATGAGCCATCGGTGACGGGTTGTTCACGGTGGGCCTTTCGAGCTCATCCGCCGGTTCTTGGCCGGGCGGTTTCCGGTTGCAGCGCGGCCATGAGCGCGGCATGGTCGGCGGTTCCGGGAAGAACCGAGCCGATGTGCTGCAACGCGAAGACGATCGTGGGAGCCAGCGCCAGATGGGCCGCCGGTGAAGCCCCCAAGACCCAAGCCAGAGCCTGGGGCAGCCCGCACACCAGGATGCCCGCGAGTGGACCGGCCAGGGTGACGAGGATGTCGTGGGCGGGACGCAACGCGCCGCGCTCAATCTCAACGTTCCAGCGGGTGGGCAAGGCGGTCACCGGGAGGGACCCGGGCGGGGCGAGGCGCAGGTACAGGGCCGCGTGGGCGAACTCATGGCTGATGTGTGCCGCGGGGTAGACCAGCACCGACGCGGCGCAGAGCAGTGCTGGTCCGGCCCCGAGGAAGGGGGCGAGCAGCCAGGCGGCGGCGAAGAAGGGCACGGCCAGGAGCGCGGTGATCCGTGCGGCGGGTATCGCGGTGGCGAGAATCACGCCGGGCATCCCGCGCCGACCCGTGGCGTCTACACCTCGGGGCTGGACGGGGCGGCCGCCTCGTCCACGGGCCGGCGCGGATCTTTCGGTCGTCGTCATCGCTGGTCACTTCCTGGGGCTGAGGCGTCCGATCACGGTACCTGCGATGGCGCCCAGGAGGAGCCCGGCGAAAGGCAACACCATGATGCCGTTGCCGGAATGCGCGGTGACGTCACCATTGGATGCCCTCCGGAACTCGACGATCGGGAGCAGGGAGACGGTCTCGCCCTGCTCGGCGATCTGTGACATGCCCCAGACTACGACCCCGATGGTCACGACGATGCCCAGCAGCAGGCCGAGAACAGTGCCCATGGTGGCAAACAGCAGGGTTCTGTTCCGGCGGGGCTTCGTGGCGGGTGCGTAGCCGGTATTCCAGGTAGTCATGTCAACCTCCTTGAGTGGTGAGCCGTGGGCGGTGTGGGGGTCACTTGCTGCAGGCGACCTTGACCTCGAACCAGCTGGTCTTGACGTACCACTCGAAGTTCAGCCCCTTGTTGGCGCAGTAGTAGAGCACCGCGAGTGAGATCGTCGCGGCCAGAGCGAGCAGCACGACGACGGCGACGAGGAAAATGATCACTCCGGGACCGGCCGCGTTGCGGCGCCTTTCCTGGAGGGCGGCATGGGTTGCCGCGGGAGCGTTCTGGAGCCACAGCAGCATGCCGAGGGTGCGCTCGACGAGTGCCATCGGCCGGGCAGCGGCGACCCCAGCCGGGGACGCCATCAGGCGCTGGGCGGCTGGTGCCACGAGTGTTGCGGTCATGATGATCTCCTTTCATCGGTTCATCGGGTGCGGCGGTCTGTCCGCCACGCCGCCCACGTTAGGTAGCACCGCGGCCGGAGTCATGGACTATTGGCTAGACCTTGGGGCCGGGCCCTGGCCAAAAGTTGGGACAAGTATGGGCAGCGGTAACTGAGTCCGGGATGGGTCCGCTGCCGGGGCGCCTCAGCCCAGCTGGGTCGATCCGCGGACGACGAGGTCACCCTCGATCATGACGCGCTCCCAGTCGCGGTCGGGGTTCTGGGAGCGCAGCCGCAGCAG
>JAUMYR010000089.1:0-1769 GCA_030528545.1 Propionibacteriaceae bacterium | reverse complement strand
AGGCGTCCCGAGGCGAGGTTGTCGACCCCGACGTAGTCCGATGGAAGGTCGGGCACCTCGCGCAGCAGCTGCACGAGGGCGAGCCGCTGGGTGCTGCGCAGCGCGGTCAAGCCGTCGGCGGTGGAGGAGGCGGTGGGCAGCAGGATCAGCCCGCCGATGAGGTGTTCGACCAGGGACAGGGCGATCCGGGATTCGCGTTCCGGTGAGCCGAAGGAGAAGCCGAGGATGGCGCTGGTCTGGAAGGCCTCGACCGCCCGTTCGACCGACATGGTCAGCTCGGCGAAGAAGGGGTTGCGGATGTCGGTGACCAGCAGCCCGACCAGGGTCGAGGTGCCGTAGCGCACGGCGGTCGCGGCCCGGTTGTAGACATAGCCGAGGTCGCGCATGGCCTGGCGCACCCGTTCCTTGGTGGGGTCGGGGATGCGGGGGTGGTCAGCCAGCACTAGGGAGACCGTCGTGCGGGAGACCCCGGCCGCGGTAGCCACATCGCTGATGGTCGTCCGGCGGGGCGCCGGTTTCTTGCGCTTCGCTGCCACAGCGTTCACTGTATCGCGACGCTCAGCCTCCCGGGGCGTAACGGAACAGCGTCTCGTCCCGGTGCCGGACCAGCGCGCTCGGGTGCGGGTCGAGGCTCAGCTCGACGGTCAGTTCGTCCGCTCCGGTGCTGCGGTAGACGATGCGCTCGTTGGCGAGCTCCAGGGTTTCGGTGCGGGCGCTGACCAGCCACGGGTGGCGGCGCCGCAGCCCGATCAGGTCCTGGTGTGCCCGGTACATCCAGGCGCCGAGGGCGCTCAGCTGGCCGGGTGCGTCCGGGAAGGCCGGGCGGATCGCGTCGTCGCCGCCGCGGCGTTCCTCTTTGAGGGCGGTGAAGGCCTGCTCGTCGCCGTAATAGATGCTCGGGACGCCGCCGGTGGTGCACAGCACGGTCAGCGCCAGGACCGCCTTGTCGGGGCCGACTTGGGTGGCGATCCGGGTGACGTCGTGGTTGCCGATGAAGGTCTGCGGCAGGAAGGAATCCAGGAAGGAGTTGTGGCGTTTCAGCGTCCAGTCCAGCTCGTAGAAATTGGCCTCCCTCAGGCTGGACCAGGTGGCCTTCCACAGCTCGTACTCGGTGACCGAGTCCACGCCCGAGCTGGCCACGAAGGCCGGGTAGTCGCCGTGGATCACCTCGCCGAACACCCAGGCCTGGGGGTGGGCGTCCCGGACGCGGGGCAGCACCCGCTGCCAGAACTCGGCGGGGGTGGCGTAGGCGGCATCCAGGCGCCAGGCGTCCGCGCCCCGGGCGAGCCAGTGGCACATCACCTGGGCGACATAGTCGGCGACCTCGGGGCGGGCATGGTCCAGCTCGACCAGGGAATCGTGGCCCTCGAACACCCCAGACGAGAGCCGCTCCGGGTGGGCCTGCGCCCAGGTGTGGTCGCGTCCGACGTGGTTGAACACCCCATCCAGGCAGATCCGCACCCCGCGCGAGCGACAGGCCTCGACCAGGGCGTCCCAGTCTTCTTCACAGCCCAGGCGCGGGTCGATCCGGTAGTGGTCGAGCGTGTCATAGCCATGGGTGCTGGACGCGAAGACCGGCCCCAGCAGCAACCCGTTGCAGCCCAGCTCGACCAGGTAGTCCAGCCAGCCGGTCAGGGATCGCAGCGTCCGCACCGGGGGCTGGGACGCGGGCTCCCGGATCGGCGCCCCCACGAAACCCAGCGGATACACCTGCCACCAGATCGCATGTCGCACCCAGTCACTCGTCATACGGCCAGCCTAACCGGCCA
>JAUMYR010000088.1:6146-11621 GCA_030528545.1 Propionibacteriaceae bacterium | reverse complement strand
ACCCTCCCAGGCCAGGATGTGGGTGGCGACGCGGTCCAGGAACCAGCGGTCGTGGCTGATGACCACCGCACAGCCGGGGAACTCCAGCAGCGCGTCCTCAAGGCTCTGCAGGGTCTCGACGTCGAGGTCGTTGGTCGGCTCGTCGAGCAGCAGCAGGTTGCCGCCCATCTTCAGGGTCAGCGCCAGGTTCAGCCGGTTGCGCTCACCGCCCGACAGCACCCCAGCGGGCTTCTGCTGGTCTGGTCCCTTGAAACCGAAAGAGGCCACATAGGCCCGCGACGGCATCTCGAAGTTCGCGACCTTGATGTGATCCAGCCCGTCCGAGACGACCTGCCACACGTTCGCCTTCGGGTCGATGCCCGCGCGTCCCTGATCGACGTAGCTGACCTTGACGGTCTTGCCGAGGTCGAGGCTGCCCGCATCGGGAGTCTCCTCCCCCATGATCATCTTGAACAGGGTGGTCTTGCCCACCCCGTTGGGGCCGATGATGCCGACGATGCCAGCCCTCGGCAGCGAGAACGACAGGTCCCGGATCAGCGTGCGGTCGCCGAAGCCCTTGGTCAGGTTCTTGACGTCCAGCACATCGTTGCCCAGGCGCGGGCCCGGCGGGATGTTGATCTCTTCGAAGTCGAGCTTGCGGAAACGCTCGGCCTCGGCCGCCAGTTCCTCGTAGCGGGCCAGACGAGCCCGGCTCTTGGCCTGGCGGGCCTTCGGGTTGGATCGCACCCACTCCAGTTCCTGGGCCAGGATCTTGGCGCGCTTGGCGTCCTTCTTGCCCTCGATGGCGAGGCGTTCCTTCTTGGTCTCCAGGTAGGTCGAGTAGTTGCCCTGGTAGGGGTGCAGCCGCCCGCGGTCCACCTCGCAGATCCATTCGGCGACGTTGTCGAGGAAGTACCGGTCGTGGGTGACGGCGAGCACAGCGCCCGGGTAGGTCTTGAGGTGCCCCTCTAGCCAGTTCACCGACTCGGCGTCCAGGTGGTTCGTCGGCTCGTCCAGCAGCAGCAGGTCGGGGGCCTGCAACAGCAGCTTGCACAGCGCGACGCGGCGGCGCTCACCACCGGACAGGATGTCCACCGGGGAATCACCGGGGGGGCAGCGCAGCGCGTCCATCGCCTGCTCCAGCTGGGAATCGATGTCCCAGGCGTTGCGGTGGTCCAGCTCGGTCTGCAGCGTGCCCATCTCTTCCAGCAGGGCATCGAAGTCGGCGTCCGGCTCCCCCATCGCGGCCGAGACCTCGTCGAACCGCTTGAGCATGGCCTTGGTCTCGGCGACGGCCTCTTCCACGTTCTCCAGGACGGTCTTGTCCTCACTGAGCGGCGGCTCCTGCAGCAGGATGCCGACCGTGGCGCCCTTGGCCAGCGCGGCATCGCCGTTGTTCGCCTTGTCCAGCCCGGCCATCAGCTTGAGCAGCGTCGACTTGCCCGCACCGTTCGGGCCGACGACGCCGATCTTCGCCCCCGGGTAGAACGCCAGGGTCACATTGTCGAGGATGACCTTGTCACCGACCGCCTTGCGGACGTTGTGCATGGTGTAAATGAACTCAGCCACTACGGCCCTTCCAAGCTCGCGAAAACAACCTGACCTAGTATGCCAGCAGGTCAGCGTTGCGCCACCATCCCCGGGCCGGGTTCACCCGATCCGGGCCAGCAACTCCACGGCCCGGTCGTGGCGCTCCACCTCACCCCGGATCGGGTCAATGACCTCGGCATCGGCCACCCGGTTCACCGAGGCCGTCAGCGCGGCCCGCGCCTGCTGCCCCACCCTGCGGGCCAGGGCCGCGTTCAAAGGCCTGCTCACCAGCCCCAGCAGCACCCCGCCCGAGGCCCCACCGGCCAGCAACCACAGCGCCCAGGACGCGGGAAGGACCTCCCCGACGAACACGTTCACCAGCAATAGCACCGCCCCCAGCACGGCTAGGACGAACAGCACCCACTGCAGGTTGCGCACGCTCGCCCACCAGGACGCCCCCGGACGCGGCAGCTCCGTGGCCGAGATCGCCGAACCCAGCTCATCGGCCACCCGGTCCACGCTGGCGCTGCCTGCGGCCAGCACCGCGTCCCGCCACCCCTCCGGTAGGCCGCTCGCCGCGTCGCGCGCGGCGGCCCGCACCGCGCTGGCGATCGGGGCACGCTGCACCACGGCACGGCGCGGCAAGGCCAGCCATCCCGCCCCGCTGCCCTGGGCCTCCGCGCCGAGGGGCACGCCGCCGCGCCGACCCGGCAGCCACGACAGCACTGGCCATCCCGTGAGGTGCCGCCCCCGTTGCCGCACCGCGTCCTCCACGGCGGCGACCACCCGCTCGACTCCCGCGGCCTCGACCATCACTCCCCGGACCCGGGCGACCGTCGCCTCGGTGAAGGACTCACCGGCACTGGCCCCGAGCTGCCCGGCGAGGCCATGCGCGGCCCGCTGGATGTCCGAACGCAGCCGCACCGCAGCTGCCGCCTTGCGCCGGACCACCTCCACGATCTCCTCGCGGAGCTCGTCGATGCCCTCACCGGTCACGGCAGAGGTCGCCGACAGCGGCACCCCGGAGAGGCCCTCGTCGTCCAGGATCCTCCGCAGGTCGAGCATGCACCGCCTCCGGTCCTGCTCGCCCAGCTGATCGATGTGGTTGAGGACGACCCTGGCCACCACCCCGTGGCCGGCGAGGGGACGCAGGAAGTCGACATGCAGAGCCGCGTCAGCATATTTCTGGGGATCGACGACCCAGATCAGCTGGTCAACGACCCGCACCAGCCGCTCGACCTCGTCGCGGTGGGAGCGCTCGATCGAATCGTGGTCTGGCAGATCGAGCAGCACCAGCCCGTTGAGATCGGGGCGAGCGCCGCGAACGTCATATCGGCTGTGGATCCGCAGCCAGTTCAGCACGCCCTCGGCGTCGGTGCCGAAGGCCGCGGCGACGGCCCGCGAGGTGGTGGGACGCAACATGCCCGGCTCGGCCAGCGTCGTCCCAGACAAAGCGTTGAACAGCGATGACTTACCAGAACCGGTCGCTCCGGCCAGGGCGACGACGGTCTGGCCGTCGGGGAAAGACAGGCGGGCGCTGGCCTGGGCACCCACCCGCCGCGCCTCACTGACGTCACTCCGCCCAGCGGCAAGGCCCGCTGCGCGCGCGAGGGCGTCAAGGTGTGCGGCAAGGCTGTCGGCGGTCACGGGCCCGAGTCTAGCGAGCCCTGACCGCCGACGGCCCGCGGGTTCAGTCGCGCAGCGGCACTCCGTTAGCGTCGCGCCGGAACGACTCGGCGCCCGCGATGATCATGATGCCCTCGATGAAGCCCCAGATGCTGCCTATGCCGCAGGTCACGAGGGTGACCACGATCTGGATGATGCCCATCTGGTTGTAACCGAGATAGAACCGGTGGACCCCGAATGCGCCCAGAAAGATGCCGAGCAGGCCAGCGGCCAGCCTCGACTTCGGTTCAGCGGGAGGCCCAACGTAAGGACCCTGCGCGTATGACATGTTCTCCTCCTCAAATTCGCATTGCCACCAGACAAGTTACAACACTCCCGGTTCCCCGAGTCACCGGACTACCACCGCGAGCGATAGCTCGCAATAAGGTCTCACGTCACACGATCTCGACTCGCGGGTAACGCGGCTGCCACATCGCCTCATAGACCTGCTGCACGGGGTCGGTCAGCTCGACCCTGGCCACGCCGTCGGCCACCGCCGCCCGCGCGACCGCCAGGCCGACCGTCGCCGAGACCGCCCGAAGGCTGACGATCGGCGGTAGCAGCGCGGAACCGGCGGCGCGGGCGTCCACCATCGACGCCACGGCGCTGGCCGCCGCGGCCAGCATCCCGGTGGTGACCCGGGTGGCCTTCGTCACGATGGTGCCGAGCCCCAGCCCTGGGAAGATCAGCGCGTTGTTGGCCTGGGCGATGGTGTAGGTCACCTCGCCGTGCAGCACCGGCTGGAAAGGCGATCCGGTCGCGATGAGCGCCCTCCCCTGGGTCCAGGCCAGCAGGTCCGCCGGGGTGGCCTCGGCCAGAGTTGTCGGGTTCGACAGGGGCATGATGATGGGTCTGGTGACCTGGGCCGCGAGTTCTCGGACCATCCGCTCGTCGAAGGCCCCCGGCTGGGCCGATGTGCCGATGAGCATGGTGGGACGAACATTGCGCACCACATCGGCGAGTTCGTATCGCCCCGGTGAATCCACCCGCCAGGACTCCAGCTCGGACAGCGGCCGGGCATAGGGTTCCTGGAACTCGCGCATCGCGACCCCCTCCCGCAAACACCCCTTGCTGCCCAGGCCCCAGAACCGGGAGCGCGCCTCGGTCGGGCTGAGCCCCTCGCGCACCATGGCCTCGACCATCAGATCGGCGATGCCGATGCCCGCGCTGCCCGCGCCATGGATCACGATCCGCTGATCCATGAGTCGCTGCCCGGAGGCCCGCACCGCCGACAGCGCCGCGGCCACGACCACTGCGGCGGTGCCCTGGATGTCGTCGTTGAAGGTGCAGATCTCGTCTTTGTAGCGCGCCAGGATGCGGTGGCCGTTGGCCGCCCCGAAGTCCTCCCAGTGCAGCATCGCGTCCGGGAATAGCCTCGTCGCCGATTCGACGAACCGGGCGATGAAGTCGTCATAGCGCTGACCCCGGATCCGCGCATGACGCAACCCGAGATAACCGTCCTGGTTGAGCAGATCAAGGTTGTCGGTTCCGACATCCAAGACCACGGGCAGCACCCGCCTGGGATGGATACCGGCGGCGGCGGTGTAGACCGCGAGTTTGCCGACCGAGATTTTGATCCCGCCCACGCCCTGATCGCCGATGCCCAAGATCCCCTCGGAGTCGGTGACCACGATGAGGTCGACATCGCCCGGGCCGTGCCCATAACACTGCAGCGCGTCATCGATCGCGTCCGGCTGGTCGATGCTCAGGAAGACCCCGCGCGGGCGAAGGTACCAGTTCGAATAGGCCTTGATCGCCTCGCCGATGGTCGGGGTGTAGATGATCGGCAGCATCTCTTCCAGGTTGGCCGTGATGAGCCGGTAAAACAGCACCTCGTTGCGGTTCAGCAGGCCGTTGAGAAACTGGTTCTTGGCCAAGTCATCCGGTTCCCGGTCGTATTGCAGCCGCAGCCTGCGCATCTGTTCCCCGATCGTCGCCACCCCCGGGGGCAACAGTCCGGTGAGCTGCAGGGCCCGGCGCTCCTCCTGCGTGAACGCCGTCCCCATGTTGATCATCGGGTTGGCGAGCACGTCGCGTCCGCGCGCCGCGATGCGCACCACCTCACCGTCTGGGGTATGGACAAACTCAAACTCGGCTCGGGACATATACCCAGCCTAATGTCGCCGACTCGCCCTCGGGCCGCCGTCCACGCCCGGGGCACCCCCAGCAACCGCCCCAGACCAAAGACGAACAAAGTTAAACAAAGCAAAAACCTTGCAAAGCAACTCAAAACCTGATATAAACAGACATATGGGTCGCGATGGGCTACCCCACCGCGATCTGGTCCGGTCGAAGGAGGCC
>JAUMYR010000088.1:3360-6046 GCA_030528545.1 Propionibacteriaceae bacterium | reverse complement strand
CGCATGAATATCACCCTCACCGAGCCGGATGGGACCACCACCAAACTCAACGAGCCCGGCACACCGCTCAGCACCGCACAGATCGCCGACCTGACCGATCTCGTCCTGGACGCGGGCAAGGACGCCAGCTGGGTCGTGCTATCCGGCTCCCTGCCTCCCGGTGTCCCCTCCGGGTGGTACGCCACGCTGGTGCCACGGCTCAAGGCACTCGGCTGCCGCGTCGCGGTGGACACCTCGGACGCGCCACTCGCCGCCCTGGCCTCCTCCTTCCCCGGCTCGGCCCCCGACCTGCTGAAACCCAACAGCGAAGAACTCGCCCAGCTCAGCGGGGCGGATGCCGCAGAACTGGAGGCCGCGGCCTCCGCCGGAGATCCCAGCGCGGCCGTCAGGGCCGCCAGGACCCTCGTCAACAGGGGTGTCGGCACCGTGCTGGCCACCCTGGGCGCGGCCGGTGCCATCCTCGTCACCCGGGACGCGGCACTGCGCGCGACCCCACCACGCATCACGGTGCGAAGCACCGTCGGCGCGGGCGATTCGTCCGTCGCCGGTTATGTCTTGGCCGCCGAACTGGACGCGCCTGTTGAGACCCGGCTGGCCACCGCCGTCGCCTACGGCTCGGCCGCCGCATCGCTGGCCGGATCGGCTCTGCCCCGGCCTGACCAAGTCGACCCCTCGGTCGTCGCCATCGAATCCTGTTAGAGGAGAGGGAACCACCCCGATGACCAACCTCATTACCGCAGACCTGGTCGTGCTGGACGCCGACCTCGGACCAACCAAACAAGATGTCATTCACGCGATGGCAAATCTCGTCGCCGCCACCGGGCGGGCCGACGCCGCCGGACTCGAAGCCGACGCGCTGGCCCGGGAGGAGCAGTCCCCCACCGGGCTCGGCGACGGTATCGCGATCCCCCACTGCCGCTCCAAGGCCGTCACCGAAAACTCGCTCGCGTTCGCCCGGCTCAACCCGCCCGTCGACTTCGGCGGCTTCGACGGCCCGGCCGACATCGCGTTCATGATCGCGGCCTCCGACGGGGCCGACGACGCCCACCTTGCCCTGCTCGCGATGCTGGCCCGCAACCTCGTCCGGGCCGAGTTCGTCGCGGGGCTGCGTTCGGCAGCTACCCCAGACGAGATCGTCTCCCTGGTGACCCAGGCAATCACCCCCGAGGGAGAAGAACCCGCCGCCGCTCCCGTCAGCCCAGCCGCCCCGGCGGACGCTGTCCCATCCGGAGAGAAAGAGCCGTCAGCGCCCGGCGAGGGGGTCAGGCTGCTGGCCATCACCGCCTGTCCTACCGGCATCGCCCACACCTTCATGGCCGCCGACGCCCTGGAACAGGCCGCGAGGGCGGCGGGTGTCGAGCTACAGGTCGAGCCCCAGGGATCTGGCGCGGTGACCCCTTTCGCGGCGGAGGCCATCGCCCGGGCCGACGCCATCATCTTCGCCACCGATGTCGGCGTTCGTGACCGGCAGCGCTTCGCCGGGCTGCCAGTGGTCGAGTCCGGTGTGAAACGGGCCATCAACGAACCAGCGGCCCTCATCCAGCAGGCCATCGATGCGGCGAAGAACCCCCAAGCCCGCCGGGTCGAAGGAACCGCGGCAGACGCTGGTCCCGCCGAGGGGCCCAAACTCGGCTGGCCCAAACGCATCCAGCAGGCGGTCATGACCGGTGTGTCCTACATGATTCCGTTCATCGCGGCCGGTGGTCTGCTCATCGCTTTGGGCTTCGCTTTCGGCGGATACAACATCACCGATATCGCCGACAAGGTTGTGGCCGAGAACGCCCTATGGAACCTCCCCGAGGGCGGCCTGCTGACCTACCTCGGTGCGGTCTCGTTCAAGATCGGCGCCACCGGCATGGGCTTCCTGGTAGCCGCGCTGTCGGGATACACCGCCTTCTCCCTCGCCGGAAGACCCGGCATCGCCCCCGGGTTCATCGGCGGCGCGATCTCGGTCGCGGTCGGGGCCGGTTTCATCGGTGGCCTCATCACTGGCCTGATCGCGGGTCTGGTCGGTCTGTGGCTGACCAGCTACCAGGTGCCGCGCTGGCTCGCCGGACTCATGCCGGTCGTTATCATCCCGCTGATCTCGTCGCTGATCACCGGCGGCGCGATGTATCTGCTGCTGGGTCGTCCCATCGCCGACTTCATGACCTGGATGACCGGCCAGCTCACGGCTATGTCGGGCTCCAGTTCAGCCGTGCTGCTTGGGGTGATCCTAGGCCTCATGATGTGCTTCGATCTCGGTGGGCCGGTAAACAAGGCCGCCTATCTGTTCGGCACCGCCGGACTGGCCGCGGCGACCACCGCGTCCTACGAGATCATGGCGGCGGTCATGGTCTCGGGCATGGTGCCACCGCTGGCGATGGCCTTGTCCTCAGCAATCCGGCCGGGACTCTACAGCGAGGCCGAACGGGAGAACGGCCGCTCGGCGTGGCTGCTCGGTGCCTCCTTCATCTCCGAAGGCGCGATCCCATTCGCGGCGGCCGACCCCTTCCGGGTGATCCCGTCGATGATGCTCGGCGGCGCCGTGACCGGTGCGCTGTCGATGGCACTGCACGTCGGCAGCCGCGCCCCACACGGAGGCGTCTTCGTCTTGTTCGCTATTGAAAACGTGCTCGGGTTCTTCGTCTCGCTGCTAGCGGGAGTCCTCGTCGGAGCGGCAGCCATCACGGCGCTGAAGGCCACC
>JAUMYR010000088.1:0-3260 GCA_030528545.1 Propionibacteriaceae bacterium | reverse complement strand
CCGACACGTTGCGAGCAGCCTGGGTGAAGGAACTCGCGGCATCGGTCTCTAACTGCACCACGCACGCCAGCTGTTCGTCTGAGGCGGCCGCCAGGCGCCGCAGCTTAGGTTCCAGGGCCCGCACCGCGCCGAGCAGAGTCTGGCGGATCACCGCCTGACGGGCGCTGCTCTCCCTCGCCAGCTCATGCAACCACGACCGGATCGGAGCGACCACCGGGGCAGGCAGCAACCCATCGGCGCTCAGCGAGGACTCCGGGACGCTGAACAGCAGCGAGTCACGCAGACCGCGTTCGTCCATCAGCTGTCTCAGGTGGCGGGGAACCTCTGTCATCGCGGCGGCGGGGATACGGTCACAGACCACGGCTACCGAGGCACCGCGCCCAGCGGCGTCCTGTAGGTAGGCCCAGGGTACGGCGTCGGCATAGCGGGCCGCCGAGGTGACGAAGATCCACAGGTCCGCCGCGGCGAGGAGGGTCCTCGCGAGAGCGCGGTTATCCCCATCAATGGAATCGATGTCGGGAGCGTCCACCAGAGCCAGGCCGACCGGAAGCGCCTCTGTAGAGACCAGTTGCAACGAGCGGATGTCCGCCGTGGCCGCATGCGACCTGACCAGGCCGGGCAGAATCCGATCTGAGTTGAACCACATCTCGTTCGCCGGGTGGTGGATCAGCACCGGTGCCTTGGTCGTGGGACGCAGCACCCCCGGCGTCGTGACGACCTCTCCCAGCAGCGTATTGACCAGGGTTGATTTTCCGGCCCCGGTCGACCCGCCGACGACCGCCAGCAACGGCGCATCGAGCGCACTCAGCCGGGGAAGCAAATAGTCGCTGAGCTGATGGCGCAATTCGCGCACGATAGCCCGGGCGTCCTCGGCGTCCGCGAGGGGAAGCGGGAAGCGTAGGGCCGACAGCGCGGCAGGCAGGCCGAAGACCACCTGCGCGAAGGGCATCAAAGCGTTCATCTCGGGGCTGGCCATTGTCCCGCGATTCCGGCCGGACCCGGATATACCGGTGGCGGGGGCGCGACTGGCGCCCGGCGCCGTTTGAATGGCCACACGAAAATCTTCAGCCCCTGCGGTTCGGTGAGTGCCTTGCCGCCACGCAATTGATGCAGTGTCTCCAGCAGCTCCTTTTCTCGGTCGATTCCGGCTGCCGCTACGATCCCCCGCGCCCGGGCGTCCCGCAGATAGGCCAATTCGGTGATGCCGCGCATGAACCGCACGGTAGCTAGGACACACCGGGGGCCACGAAACACCGACGCGAGCAGCAACTTCACCCGGGAGAAGTGGCGCGAGAAGACCTCGGGATCGCGGGGCGGGAGCCATCCCATGAGCACGAAGTCGGTGAGCCGGGCACTGATGAAACGTCCCTCCTTCATGATGCCGGTGGTCAAGAACATGACATAGGTGAAGAACACCGCCAGCAAGGGGAAGGGGGTCATCAGGAAGTCACCGATCCCGATGGAGGCCAGGCCGTTGAACAGCATGTGCCCGAAGGAGGCCGCCAGGAACCCCGTCAGGGGGGCCATGACCCGCACGATCTTGCTGCGCGAGCGCAGGCCGACTGCCAGCCCGAACCCGGTCATCGCCGTGAACAGCGGGTGGCCGAAAGAGGTGAAAACCCCACGCAGCAACACCAGCTGATAGAGCGCCGCGTCCGGGTCACCGACCTCGATGGTGGTGGCGCCGTACACCACCGCGCGACCGTAGTAGATGATGTTCTCGCAGAAGGCGAAACCGATCGCGCTGAACCCAGCGAGCGCGACCACATTGAGCCGGTTGACCAGCCGGTAACGCATCAGGATCGCGAAGAGGAAGAGCACCGAGGCTTTGGTCGCCTCCTCGACGAATGGGGCGATGAAGATCGCCGGACGGGCACCGGTATCGGCGGCCGAGCCCTCCACCGACATCATCTCTGCGGCCCAAGTGTTGACGTGGAGGGACAACCAGGTGGACACCGCCGCACCCCAGCCGATGGCCCACAGCCAGATCACGGGGTTCTGCGCCCGCCACCGGTCGAGCCAGACGAATAGTCCGGTCCACACCAGGAGCGTCCACATCGCCCAGAAGGCTGCCTTGCCGATGGCCTGGTCGTTGATGCCGAGAGCCACGGTGCCGTCAGGAAGCTCCTGGTCCGGGCTGAGCAGGAGGTACTGCCCGTACAGGCAGGCGGCATAGACCAGCGTCAGGAGGACACTGCCCCACAGGTAGGGACTACGCAACAGCCGACGCCACCACACCCGGGGCGTGCCCGCCGGCTGAGGCAATCCCGAGCGCGATCGAGCGAGTCGCTGTGGTCCTGAAAGCATGGGCATAGACTACCGGCGTCACAAACCACATACACTTAGCCCAGAGCCCCAGTAGCTCAGCGGATAGAGCAGCAGCCTTCTAATCTGTCGCGCGCAGGTTCGAGTCCTGCCTGGGGCGCGATTGAATAGCTCCGCCCTCCCACCGATGTCTGGGAGGGCGGAGCTGTGCCGATGAAGGCTGTGAGGCCTCAGCGTTGTGGCGGCAACCCGGTCACCGAACCGCGGTGACGCTGGGCGATGGCTTTGGCGTCCTGGCTCGAGGGTCCGGGGACCGGGACGAAGACCGCCTCCCGGTAGTAGCGCAGTTCCTCAATGGATTCCTGGATATCGGCCAGGGCCCGGTGATTGCCCTGTTTGGCCGGGGCGTTGTAGAAGGCCCGGGGGAACCAGCGCCGGGAGAGTTCCTTGATGGTGGAGACGTCCACGTTGCGGTAGTGCACCCACGATTCCACCTCGGGCAGGTCGCGGGCGAGGAAGGCCCGGTCGGTGCCGATGGTGTTGCCCGCCAGCGGGGCCCGCCTGGCGACCGGCACGTGCTCGCGGATGTAGTCGAGGACCTGGGCGGAGGCGTCGGCCAGCGTCACGCCACCGGATAGCGCATCCAGCAGGCCGGAGGCGGTGTGCATCTCGCGGACATAGTCGCTCATGGCCTCCAGCTGAGCGTCGGTGGGTGTGATGAGGATGTCGACGCCCTCGCCCAACACGTTGAGCTCGGCGTCGGTCACCAGGCAGGCGACCTCTATCAGGGCGTCCGAGGCGAGGTCGAGACCGGTCATCTCGCAGTCGATCCACACGAGTTCACTCATTACCTGCTCCGTGTCCAGCTTTCCGTTCGGTCAGTCGGGGCCTTCCCACGGCGAGTGAGGGCTCGTGCCTGCGGGCCCGCTCACCCAAAGTCCCCGGTGGCTCCGGGGCCTGACCCTACCACTGCTTCGGCGGATACTGCCCGGATC
>JAUMYR010000087.1:8125-11785 GCA_030528545.1 Propionibacteriaceae bacterium | reverse complement strand
CCAGCCCACCCAGTGGGTGGGCGGGATCAGCTGGTGGTCGATCATCGTGACCCGGTAGCGCGCCTCGGGATCGAGTCCGGGGAAACGCAGCAGGCCTAGGCTGGCGCAGGGGCTCACCCGCAGCGCCGACAGCGAGAAGATCGCCTTGTCGTCGGCGACGATCCCCTTGAGGTAGACCTCTGGGTCCGGCAGATCCACCCGGACCAGGCGCCCGGTATGCAGGACGCGGCGGTTGCGCCGGTACCATCCGATCCAGCCGGACAGGGCGGTGAGTTCCTCCGGGGTGGCCTCGGCGAGGTCCCATTCGATGCCGAGGTGACCGAACACCGCCGTGGCCGCCCGGAAGTTTAGGTCGTGCCAGCGGCCGGTGGTGTGGCTGCGTCCCGACGCGATATGGCTGCCCATCAGCTCGGTCGGCAGCAGCTGGCCGGTCCACCACAGCATCCGCTGGCGTTCCTCGGGATCGATGTTGTCGCTGACCCACACCCGGGCCGCTCGCCTCATCACCTCCAGGTCGATCCGGCCGCCGCCCGAGCTGCACGATTCGAACTCGATCCGCGGGTAGCGCTCCCGCAGCGCGTCGAACAGGCGATAGTAGGCGATGGTCTGGGCCCGGACCGCCGGTTCCCCGCCCGGGGCGGTGCCGGAATCGATCAGGTCCCGGTTGTGGTCCCACTTCACGTAGTCGATGGGGTATTCATCAAAGATCGCGCACAGCTGAGCGAACACGTGATCGAAGGCCTGTGGGATCGACAGGTTGAGCACCTGCTGGTGGCGCGATTCGATGGGTAGGCGTCCCCCGGGCTGCATGATCCATTCCGGGTGGGCGCGAGCCAGGTCGGAGTCTAGGTTGACCATCTCCGGTTCGATCCACAGACCGAACTGCATACCCAGTTCCCGCACCCGGTTGACCAAGGGGTGCAGGCCGTCCGGCCACACCTCGGGAGAGACCACCCAGTCTCCGAGCCCAGAGTGGTCGTCGCGGCGGGAACCGAACCAGCCGTCGTCTAGGACGTAGCGTTCCACCCCGAGGGCGGCCGCCCGCTCGGCCAGGTCGATCAGGCGCTCGGCGTCGTGGGCGAAGTACACCGCCTCCCACACGTTGATGGTCACCGGGCGCTCTGGGTCCGGGTGGACCGGCAGCGAGCGCAAGTAGTCGTGGAAGCGGGCCGCCTGGGCGTCCAGCCCGACGGCGTAGTTGAAGAAGACCCATGGGGACTGGTAGCTCTGCTGCTGCTTGAGGCTGACTTCCCCGGGCAGCAGCAACTCCCCGCCACCGATGAGTTGCATGCCGACCGCATCCCGCTCGGCGTAGTGCAGGTGGTTGCCGCTCCAGGCGGTGTGTACCGCCCAGACCTGGCCGCGGGAATAGCTGAAAGAAGGTTCGCCGACGTGTAGGACGTAGGCGCTATCGGTCCCGGTGCGGCCCCGGCGCCCCTCCCTGCGGTGTTGCCCGACCCCCAGGTGGCCTCGTTGGGGCATCCGTTCGGCCCCCCAGCGTCCCGCGAAATCCAGGACTTCGCGCATGTCGCTGGGGACCGGCAGGGCTAGGGTCAGTTCGTCCAGCCGGTAGGGTTCGGCCGAGGTATTGGTGAGTGTGGCGTTCGCCCTCACCAGCCCCGATGCCAGCAGCTCGATGCGAATCGTCAGCGCCAGCCCATCGGCCACGGCCTGGTAGCGAAGCCGACCAGCCCCCGCGCTGGCATATCCCTGGAGGGGCGTCTCGTCCAGCCAGGCCTCGCTGAGGCTCCAGTCGGGGCTCCACTCGCGGCCCTGACGGGAACCTATCAGGCCCGGCTTGCCGAGCCAGCCGTAGCGCGCCTCGGGGATGACTGCCAATAGCAACGGATCGTCGGGAGAATTGGGGACCACGGGCGGCCGTTCCGCAGCGACCAGGATCGCCGCTTCCTCGGCGGAGAGCTCACCCGGGTCGGCCCCCCAGTGCACCACGCGGGGCAGCCCCCGGTCCGTGACGACTAGCAGCGCGACTCCCGCGGCCCGCAACAACGCACAGGACTTCATTCCCGGCCCTCCTTCGGTCTGCCCTAACGATAGCGGCAGGCTCCAGGGCCGGGGGAGGTACCCAGGGTTCGCGAGGAGGCCGGGTTAGCCGTTGCCGCCTCGCCTCCGGCGCCGGGACTGACGCTCACCGCCATCGGCTGGGGCCTGAGAGTCCACCGGCTCATCGAACCGGTGGTATCCACGCCCACCGCAGCACTCGCATTGCTCGGTAAATGCCTCCGCCAGACCGGTGCCGATCTTCTTACGGGTCAGCTGCACCAGCCCGAGACTGGTGACCTCCGCGACCTGATGGCGGGTGCGGTCGCGCCCGAGGCACTCCACGAGGCGGCGCAACAACAATTCCCGGTTGCTGGGCAGCACCATGTCGATGAAGTCGATGACGATGATGCCGCCGATGTCGCGCAGCCTCAGCTGGCGCACGATCTCTTCGGCCGCCTCCAGGTTGTTGCTGGTGACGGTGGCCTCCAGGTTGCCACCGGTCCCGGTGAACTTGCCGGTGTTGACGTCGATGACGGTCATCGCCTCGGTGCGGTCGATGATGAGCGAACCGCCCGAGGGAAGGAAGACCTTGCGCTCAAGCGCCTTGGCGATCTGTTCATCGATCCTGAAATTGGTGAAACAGTCGCTGCCCTGCACCGGTTCATATCGGCGCACCCGGTCTGCCAGGTGCGGAGCGACATGGGTCACGTACGCGCTGATCGCATCGAAGGCGTCCTCGGCCGATCCGTCGCCCTGGATGATCATCTCGTTGAAGTCCTCGGTGAAGAGGTCCCTGACGATACGCAGCGTCAGATCCGGTTCGGCGTACAGTTGCTGTGGCGCAGAACCCTGTTTGGACTTCTTCTCGATGATCTCCCACTGAGCCTTCAAGCGGTTGACATCGCGGACGAGTTCCTCCTCGCTGACCCCCTCAGCCGCGGTGCGGACGATGACCGAAGCCTCATCGCCGATCAGCGAAGAGAGGATCTCCTTGAGGCGGGTACGCTCCACGTCGGGCAGCTTGCGTGAGATCCCGGACAGGTGACCGCCGGGTGAATACACGATATAGCGTCCTGGCAGCGAGATATGACTGGTGAGCCGGGCGCCCTTGGCCCCGATGGGATCCTTGGTGACCTGCACCAGGACCGACTGCCCGGATTTGAACACCTCCTCGACCTTGCGTTCCCCGGTGTGCCCGAGGCCGTCCCAGTCGATCTCACCGGCATACAGCACCGCGTTGCGTCCGCGGCCGATGTCGATGAATGCGGCCTCCATGCTCGGCAGCACGTTTTGCACCTTACCGAGATAGATATTGCCGATGACGCTGGTGGCTGATGCCCGGTCGACGTAGTGCTCGACCAGCACATTGTCTTCCAGCACGGCGAGCTGGGTGTAGTCCTCCCCCTGACGGATCACCAGTTTGCGGTCCACCGATTCCCTGCGGGCAAGGAACTCGGCCTCGCTCAGGATCGGCGCGCGGCGGCGCCCGGCGGCCCGGGACTCCTTGCGGCGTTGCCGCTTGGCTTCGAGCCTGGTTGAACCCTCGATCCCGGTGACCTGATCGGAATCAGCGGAGGAGCGGCGCGGTTCCCGGACCTTCACCACGACATCGGTACCCGGCTCCTCATCGCCCGAGGCGTCCTCACCGCGGCGACGGCG
>JAUMYR010000087.1:6467-8025 GCA_030528545.1 Propionibacteriaceae bacterium | reverse complement strand
CTCAATGGCCGCCAGCGCCTCGGCCAATTCATCGCTGGCCTCCTCGGCGTTCTCGGGGCCGCCGTCGTCCTTCGGGGCTTCCTCCAGAGGAAGCACCTCAGCCGCATTCTCGAGCGGAGCGCCCTCGGCGAGCGGGCTTGGGAGCGCCTCCGCGACCGGCTCCTCCTTCGTGCTCCGGCGCCGAACCCGCTTCGGCTTGGGCTCCTTGACCGGCTTTGGGGCGGCCTCGGACGCCACCGGCTCGGCCTCGGCGGTACCGGCAGGGGCCTCCGGCGCAGGTTCAGCCGGACCAGCCGCCTTGGTGCTACGGCGACGCCGGACCGGACGCTTCGCCTCGGTCGCCGTCTCCGGCTCGGAGCCGACCGGGCTGGCCGAGACCTCAGTCCTCGGCGCGGCTTCACCCGAGCCGGGGGTCTCCTCAGCGACACGCTCTACGGGACCGGCGGCCTTGGTGCTGCGGCGACGCCGGACCGGACGCTTCGCCTCGGTCTCCGTCTCCGCTACGGAGGAGGGAGATTCCAGCGCGGGCAGCGGCGCGATCACGGCAGGGGCCTCAAGCACCGGCTGGGCAGCTGCTTTCGCCGGCTCAATCTGCTTCGGCGGGCCGGCGGGCCTGGAAGCGCTGCGGCGGGAACGCGATGTGGCTGGCGCCGTTTCGGTATGGGTTTCATTCTCGAGCATGGTGCTCCTCAGGCGCGTAAGCGCAGGACGGGCGACAACTGACGTTGCCATCAAGCTTCTGGTTCGGGGTGCTGTCCGCCTGCCGCGGTCGAGGTAACCGTCGCGGTCAAGGCGTCGAGGTACACGCCCGGTTGAGCACCGGCGGCGCTCATACCTGAGTAGAAGTATCGCACACCAGGCAGCGATCCCCAAGATTCTTGGTCTCCACGGCGAGGCGGCGGGCGTGGCGCCCGGCTCAGGAAAGCTTCTCCCCCGGCTGCTGGCTCGCCAGCGGATCCCCAAGCACACCGTCGGCGAAAGGCCCCTGCTCCAGCCTCGTCAACAGGGCTGGCCCGACCCCCGCGAGCCGTGGTTCGACCTTTTTCAGCGCATTCACCACATCATCTGGACGGACCAGCGGGGTCTCCTGCCTGCTCAACAGTTCAAGACTCGTCCCCTCAGCTTCCAATGCGATGATGGCAGCGCGCGCGTCAAAGCTGCGTATCCCGGACTTAGTCATCCTCTCGACTTCAACCGAGGATCTGCCCAACAGGGCCACAACGGCCTGTTTCAGCACATCTGGCTCAGCCTCAGGTAGGACGATCCGCCAGCGCGAGGCCTGCAATAGGTCGGCGAGCGAGGGCCCTCCCCCTGGTCCTACCGCCAGGATCACCATCCCTCGCGGCAGCACCTCGTTGAGCGCGGCCATCAGCTTGGCAGGGTCGCAGACCTCGGCCAGCCCGAGTTCAAGGTACTCGGCTTCGGTCGCGGCTCCCGTCGGTGAAGCATTGGCATAGGAGATGCGCGGGTGGGGAGAAAAGCCCGACGAATATGCCATGGGCACTCCAGCGCGCCGGAGCGCGCGCTCGAAGGCGCGCCCGAAGTCTCGATGCGAGGT
>JAUMYR010000087.1:1806-6367 GCA_030528545.1 Propionibacteriaceae bacterium | reverse complement strand
GTCTTCAGGAGTCGTTAGGAGAAAATATGACGGACCCGAACCTTCCCGGCCCCGATAAGCACCCTGATCAGGAGGCCCCATCCGAGGCGCTAACGTCACCCGCGCCGCAGCCCTCCCCCGCGCCCCCGGCGCAGCCGCCAATCTTCTACGCACCCCCACCGCCGCCCCCCGCTGGCGGGAACTTCAAGAAGGGATTCGGGCTGGGGGCCGGGCTCAGCCTCGGGCTCGCTCTCGGCGGCCTCGTGCTCAGCATCGTGGGCGGCATCCTCTCGATGCTGATGCTCGGCGCACTGATCGCCGCCGCCCAGGGCGCCAGCCCCAGCACCGCCATCGAACGCACCGAGACCGTGTGGGGTCCGGACACGGCAACACCAGAGAACACCGTGCGGGCCATCTCGATCAGCGGAGCGATCATGGGCGAGGCGTCCAATAGCGGTCTGGGCCTGAGCAGCGGAACTAGCGGCTACGAAGTCGCCGCCATTCTCGATTCGCTCACCCCCGAGAAGGGCAAAGGCGTCGTGCTGCTGATGAACACCCCCGGTGGCACCATCAACGGTTCCCGGGCGATCGGCGATGCCATCAACCGCTATGAACAGCGCACCGGCCAGAAGGTCATCGCCTATGTGCGCGGCCTGTCAGCCTCCGGCGGCATGTATTCCATGGCGAGCGCGACCGAGATCATCGCCGACCACGGCACCCTGATCGGGAGCATCGGCGTCATTTTCGGCCCCTTCACGCGCTACAAGGACGTCGTCGCGACGGGTAGCACGCTGCTTGAGGCCGGGGTCACGACCACGGGGGGCATCACCCATGAGCACCTGACCGCGGGCAAGGGGAAAGACTTCGGCAGCCCGTACCGGGACATGACCGAGGAGGAGCGGAAAGTCTTCACGAACGGCCTCAACATTGAATACGACAGCTTCGTGAACTGGGTCTCCCAGGAACGCAAGATTCCGGCCGACACCATCCGCAACGAGCTCGGGGCCTACATCTTCGACGCGAAGACGGCCCAGGAGAAAGGGCTCGTAGACAAGGTCATGGGTCCAGATGAGGCATTCCGCCACATCGCGACCTCCATGGGGATCGAGCCCGACAAGATGCGTGTCATCCAGCCGGCGGCTCCGTCCGCATGGCAGACGCTGCTTGGCGCCGAGACCCGCGTCTTCGGCCAGATCAACGCCGCGGCCCCTGGCGCCAAGGTGACCAGCGTTCTGTGCGCCGAGACTCCGCAGCCACTGGTCTTCCACGGCTCGTTCAAGAGCATCTGCGGATAGCCCAAGGATTCACCCGCCGGTGATGTTCGCTGCGATGTCCCCGGCGGGTGAATCGGGTCTGGGCGCCCCGGGCGCCGACGGGACGTTGGGATTGTTGGCCCGCGGCTCGGGCACGCCCGAGCCATGAACTGGGACGCCGACAAATCCCATTCCAGGAGGCCTAGACTGACGCTGATGAACACTCAGGATTACCCCGGGCTTGATGGGCTGAAAGCGAAGTGGATCGATCGCGGCACCATTCTGTGGCCCCGCGAACTGGGGGTCAGCGGAACCTGGCATCTGGTGGGCTCGCACCAGGGGGGTCTGGGTAGGCACGGCGACCACGTCTTGAGCGCTGAGACCCTCATTGAGGTGCATCCTGGGCGCGAACTCAGCTGGGGCCAGTCCCAGGCCTGGCCCCATTTGCGCGACCACCTTCCGCTCCACCTATCGCTGGACCGCGACGGTCTAGACCTCATCCTGCGCGGCCAGGTGGCTCTCGCTCACCGCTTGCCGAACGAAGAACTGTCGACGCTCACCGGCCTTCAGATCGGAGGGGTGATCGATGATCTTTACAGCACCGGAGCGCGGCTCGGGGTGACCTGGCACGGCGGCGTCCCCACCATCCGGCTCTGGGCACCCACCGCTCGCAAGGTGGCGTTGCGGCTATTGCGGGAGAGCGGGCGGTTCACCACCCAGCCCATGCAGCGTGACCCCGACGGAACCTGGTGGATCAAAGGCACCCCGGAATGGCGCGATCTCGCCTATAACTACGCGGTCACGGTTTTCGTGCCGACCCTCGGCAGGATAGAAACCAATATCGTCACCGACCCCTACTCCCACGCCCTGACCGTTGGGTCGACCGCTTCGGTGCTGGTCGATCTCGCAGATCCGGCTTACCAGCCGCAGTCTTGGCGTGACACGCCAAACCCGCCCGCGATCCGCGATGTCGATCACACCATCTACGAGTTGCATGTCCGGGACTTCTCGATCGGCGACCAGTCGGTACCGCCACGGTTGCGGGGAACCTACGCAGCCTTCACCCAGTCCGATTCGCATGGGATGACCCACCTGCGGCGTCTGGCCGAGGCGGGCATGACCACGATTCATCTGCTACCAACATTCGATATCGCCTCGATCCCGGACGAGCGGCACCGCCAGTTCGTGCCGCACATCCCTGTCTCGGCGCCCGATTCCGCAGAGCAACAAGCCGCGGTCATGCTGGGCGCCCACAACGATGGATTCAACTGGGGCTACGACCCGTTGCACTACGCCGCGCCGGAGGGTTCCTATGCCACCGATGCCAACCAGCACGGCGGAGCCCGCGTCGCCGAGTTTCGTTCCATGGTCGCCTCGCTGCACGCCATCGGGCTGAGGGTGGTTCTCGATCAAGTGTTCAACCACACCATGGCCTCCGGCCAGCACGAGCTCTCCGTGCTCGACAAAATCGTGCCCGGCTACTATCACCGCCTCGACTGCTGCGGCACCGTAGAACAGTCGACCTGTTGTCCCAATATCGCGACCGAACGCACCATGGCCGAACGGCTCATGGTGGATTCGGTCCTCACCTGGGCCAAGCACTACCGGGTAGACGGGTTCCGTTTCGACCTGATGGGCCACCATTCCCGCGCCAACATGGTGGCCATCCGGGGTGCCCTCGACAAGCTGACCCTCGATGCCGACGGCGTGGACGGCACATCCATCTACCTCTACGGCGAGGGCTGGAACTTCGGCGAGGTCGCCGACAACCGGATGTTCTACCAGGCCAAACAGGGCCAGCTGAACGGCACCGGCATCGGGACCTTCTCCGACCGGCTCCGCGACGCCGTGCAGGGCGGGCACCAGGAGGCACAGAAGCAGGGCTTCGGGACCGGGTTGTACACCGACAACTCCGGCTACACCGGCCCGGCACACGATGGGCACCGCGTCGAGCTCGGGCAGCTCACCGACCTGGTGCGGCTGGGACTCGCCGGTAACCTGGCCTCCTTCGCGTTCACGGCCTCGTCCGGATCGGTGCTGCGTGGAGACCAACTCGACTACAACGGCCAGCCCGCTGGCTATGCCTCCCAGCCCGGGGAGGTCGTCACCTATGTGGACGCCCACGACAACGAGACCCTCTACGACCTGCTGGCGATGAGGCTGCCGATCGCCACCAGCATGGCCGACCGGATCAGGATGAACACTCTGGCCCTCGCGACCTGCGCGCTCGCCCAGACCCCGTGCTTCTGGCACGCGGGAACCGACCTGCTGCGCAGCAAATCGCTGGATCGCAACTCCTTCGACTCCGGAGACTATTTCAACTCGATCGACTGGACCATGGAAACCTCCTCCTTCGGGCGCGGACTGCCCCCGGCCCGCGACAACGGTCATGCCTGGGAGGCCATGGTGCCCTTGCTCGCCAACCCCGCCCTGGTTCCCCAGAAAGAGGACATCCGCCGCGCCCACGATATGGCTCTCGACCTGCTGCGGCTACGGTGGTCCACCCCGCTGTTCCGGCTCGGCAGCGCCGCCCTCATCAAGGAACGGGTGTCCTTCCCGGCATCGGGACCGGACGCCCAGCCCGGCCTGCTGGTCATGCTGATCGACGACTACACCGACGCCGACATCGACCCGAACCTCGACGGGGTGCTCGTCGCGTTCAACGCCAGCCCCCACCCGATAACCCAGCGCCTGCCCGAACTCTACGGACGAGAGTTCGAACTCTCCGGGGTGCAGACCCGGGGCGTCGATGACGTGGTCCGGGACACGGCCTGGGACCCGATCAGCACCGAGCTGAAAGTCCCCGGGCGCACCGTGGCCGTGCTCTTCCAGCCTCTCCAGTACCCGGCCTAGTCCCCCTTGGGGACCAGCCACAGCGCCTGATAAGGGGCGATGATGATGCTTTGTGGACGCAGCGAGTATTCGTATCCGCTCAGCATCTCGTCGGCCCGGTCCCCCAAGCGCTCCCGCAACACGTCTGCGAGCAGGTAGACCGGACCCTCGCTGAAGTTGTACACCTGAACCAGGTTTCCGAGAGGGTGATGGCGGCACAGCACCAGGAGCCGCGGGTCGGGGCTGGGCACGACCTCGGCCTCCACCGAGGCATGCAGGTGCGGGAGAGCGCGGCGGGCCTCAACGAGCCGTCGCAGACCGGCAAGGATCCGCCCCGGAGCGCTGTCGGGTTGGGCTCGGGCGCACTCGACCGCGTCCCAGTCCATCATCGGGCGGTGCGCCCACCGGTTGTCGGCGGCGTGGGCGGGGTCCTCGGCGTAGCTGAGGTCGTTGCCCATGCCGATCTCGTCTCCCATATAGAGCAGCGGGACGCCCCC
>JAUMYR010000087.1:0-1706 GCA_030528545.1 Propionibacteriaceae bacterium | reverse complement strand
CGCCGCGTCGGCGTCCGAGATGGCCCACCCGATGTCGTCGTGGCAGCGCACATAGGTGGCCCACGTGGTGTTGGGGGGTTTGGGCGCGAAGGCGTTCAGCGCGACCTCGAACAGCCTGGTGTCGCGGCTCGCCAGGGAACTCCACAGCTGCACCATGAGGCTGTTGTGGTAGGCCATGTCCGAGAGCAGGCCGTGGTGGCCGCCCTGGCCGAGATAGGGCAATAGTTCCTCTGGCCCGACGATGGCCTCGGCCTTGAACGCGACCGCCGGTGCCGCGATCCGCAACGCCGCACGCAGCGCCGAGGTCAGGTGATGCACTTCGGGCTGTCCCTGGCAATTCGTGCCGAGCCGTTTCCAGATGAACGCGATGGCGTCCAGGCGGATGACCTCGGCCCCATGGTTGGCGAGGTTGCAGATGATGTCCAGGTATTCACAGAAAACATCCGGGTTCGCCCAGTTGACATCCCATTGGAAGGAATTGAAGGTTGTCCACACCCAGCCCTGAGCTTCCTCGTCCCAGGTGAAATTGCCGGGGGCGAAGTCGGGGAAGATCTCGGGGAGGCTGCGCTCGTAACGATCCGGTTCGCCGCGGTCATCGAAGATATAGAAATAACCCCGGTATTTCGCCTCCCCCGCCCTGGCTCGTTGGGCCCACACGTGCTCCCGGGCAACATGGTTGAGGACCAGATCGACGACCAGGCTGATGCCGCGCTCGCGCAACTGGGCCGCCAGACGAGACAGATCCTCCATGGTACCGAGGTCGCTACGAACGGCCCGGTAGTCCTGGACGGCATAGCCACCGTCAGAGTCTCCCTCTCGCGGCTGTAGCAGAGGCATGAGGTGCAGATAGGTAACACCGAGACTCTCCAAGTGATCCAGCCGGTTCGCGACCTCCCGCAGGGTTCCGGCGAATCTCTCGGTATAGGCCACGTAGCCGATCATCGACTCGTCTTGTAACCAGTCGGGACGCAACAGCCGGGCCTCATCCAGGCGTTTCAGTTCCGGGGAGCGTGCCGCCGAGGCGGCCTCAATGATCCGGCAAACCCTCTCATAGGTTTCCCTAGCGCGATCTCCATAGACCGCGCGTAAGCTGTCTTTGAGCCGGGCGCCATAACGGTCGAAGCGCAGTTCAAGCAGGGTGCTGTCGTCCATTCCCAGGGCCTTTCACGACGGAACCTTCACCGTGGTCCACGCCCGTGGGAGCACCGCCGCGGGTGTGCCCAGCGAGCACCGGCCAAGGTCAACGCTATCCAATAAAAAGCCTCGCTGGGCCAGATATCTCGTATCCTGATCCGGTGGATCAGTCAGGCATCGACGAGGCGGTCCAGCGGTTCTATCGCGACACGGCCGAGGGCACCCGGCTGACCAGCCTCAGCGCGGCTGGGCCGGTCGAGTTCGAGCGGACGCAGTCGCTGCTGCGCGCCCGCATCGCACCATCGAGCCGCGTCATCGACATCGGCGGGGCGACCGGAATCCACGCCACCTGGCTGGCCGCCGACGGGCACGAGGTGGTGCTGGTCGATCCGGTCCCCAGCCAGGTAGCGCGGGCATCGGCCGTGGGCTCCTTCACCGCCGAGACCGGCGACGCCCGCAACCTGACGTTCGATGCGTGCTCCTTCGACGTCGCGTTGCTGTTCGGACCGCTATACCACCTGCGTTCCCGCCCCGACCGGTTGCGGGCGCTCCGCGAGGCCGTGCGGGTCGTG
>JAUMYR010000086.1 GCA_030528545.1 Propionibacteriaceae bacterium | reverse complement strand
TCCGCCGGGCAGGTCGGCGAAGAGCGCGGCCACGTCGCCCCGCGTCCGGGCCTGGAGCGCCTTCGACATGCGTTCGTCGAACTCCTCGCTGGTGAGCCGCCCGAGCGACATGTGCTCCTGCAGGGACTCCACGGCAGCATCCCGCTCCGCGTCGCCGATGCGTTCGCTGGAGTTCACGCTATAGATGGTAGCCGCGAACCGAGCCAGCCCATACCCACACCCGGCCATGGGGTGTCCGCGCCCGGGACGGCTAGCCAGGCCCCTCCGCCTTCTTCTTTGCCTTGAACGTGACGCTCTCGAGCAGTCCGCCGGTGGCGATCATCGGGATCCAGAACAGCCACCACGCGATACCACCCAGGGCCACCGCGATGAGGAACACGAGCCAGATCACGCTGACGGCCGCGAACGCAGCGGTTTCCGGTACCCGCCGTCTGGCGGGTACCTCCGCCTCCGCCACCGGCACAGGAACGGGAACGGGTGTGGCCGGGCTGGGTACCCCGCCCGGCAGGTCCGCGAATAGATCCTCCAGGTTCGACCTCGTCTTGGCCTGCAAAGCCCGGGCCATGCGTTCGTCGAACTCTTCGGCGGTGAGCCGCCCGAGCGACATATGCTCCCGCAGCGCGCCGACGGCCGCGTCCCGCTCGGCGTCCCCGATCCGCTGGTTGGCGTCCACCCTCCAGATGCTACCGCAACACCGGCCGGGCACCCATTACAGTTATCGCGAGTCGTCAGGAGGGGTACATGGGACGCATCGTCCAGAAGTACGGTGGAAGCTCGGTGGCCGACGCCGATTCCATCAAGCGGGTGGCACGCCGGATCGCACGGGCCCGGGCCGATGGTCACGACATCATCATCGTGATCTCGGCCATGGGGGACACCACCGACGAGCTGATGGACCTGGCGCTGCAGGTCTCGCCGCAGCCCAAGTCGCGCGAGCTGGACATGCTGCTCACCACCGGGGAGCGGCAGTCGGCGGCCCTGCTGGCGATGGCCCTCAGCGACCTCGGTGTCGAGGCCGTCAGCTACACCGGTAGCCAGGCCGGGATCATCACGACCGCGACCCACGGCAACGCCCGCATCATCGACATCACCCCCGGCCGGATCGTGAGGTCCCTGGACGAGGGGGCCGTGGTGATCGTCGCCGGGTTCCAGGGCGTCGCCCAGACCACCAAGGACGTCACGACGCTCGGCCGGGGGGCCTCCGACACCACCGCGGTGGCGCTCGCCGCGTCCCTGGGTGCCGACTACTGCGAGATCTACTCCGACGTCGACGGGGTCTACACCGCCGACCCCCGGATCGTGAACGGCGCCCGCCACATCCCCGAGATCTGCCACGAGGAGATGCTGGAGATGGCGGCCTGCGGCGCGAAGATCCTGCACCTGCGCTGCGTCGAATACGCCCGCCGGGAACACGTGCCGGTGCACGTCCGCTCGTCCTTCACCGACAAACCGGGCACCTGGGTGTTGCCCCACGACCAACTGAAAGGCTCCGCAATGGAAGAGGCCCTCATCACCGGCGTCGCCCACGACCGTTCCGAGGCCAAGATCACGATCGTCGGCGTCCCCGACCAGATCGGTGAAGCGGCCCAGATCTTCGCGGCGATCGCCGAGGCCGACATCAACATCGACATGATCGTGCAGAACGTGTCGAAGCTGTCCGACCAGTCCACCGACATCTCCTTCACCCTGCCGATGGCCGACGGCCCACGGGCCATCGCCGCGCTCAAGGACGTACAAGACAGTGTCGGCTTCTCCGAGCTGCTATACGACGACCAGATCGGCAAGATCTCGGTGGTGGGCGTCGGCATGCGCTCCCACCCGGGCGTCACCGCGACCTTCTT
Source organism: Propionibacteriaceae bacterium (assembly GCA_030528545.1). The sequence continues at coordinate 9,989 of JAUMYR010000086.1, read as the reverse complement.
CAAGGCCCTCGCCGAGGCCGACGTGAACATCCAGATGATCTCCACCTCCGAGATCCGGATCTCGGTCGTGGTCGGCGCCGACGAGGTGGACCGTGGCGTCCGCGCAGCCCATACCGCCTTCGGGCTGGACGCCGAGGAGACCGCGACCGTCTACGCTGGCACCGGGCGCTGATGAAGCCTTTCCTGCTGCTGGCCACCCGCGACCACGACGAGGCGGCCGACCGCGAATATGACTCCATCCTGCGCCACGCGGGCCTGGACCGGGCCAGCCTGCACCGGGTCCGGGTGGAGGCCGAGCCGCTTCCTGCGATCGACCTGGACGCCTACGCTGGCGTGTTCCTCGGGGGATCGGCGTTCACGATCTCGGACACCGACAAGACCGACCTGCAGCGTCGCGTCGAAGCCGACCTGTCCCAGCTCATCGACCGGATCGTCGACGCCGATGTGCCCTTCTTCGGCATGTGCTACGGCGTCGGAACCATCGTCACGCATCTGGGCGGGGTGGTGGACCGCACCTACGGCGAGCCGATCAGCGCCCCCCGGATCACGGTCACCGAGGACGGGGCTGCCGACCCGCTGCTGGCCGGGATGCCTAGCACCTTCCACGCCTTCGTCGGCCACAAGGAGGCTTGCAACGGAAACCCGCCGGGGGCGACCCTGCTGGCGACCGGACAGGCCTGCCCCGTGCAGATGTTCCGGGTCGGGCGCAACGTGTACGTCACGCAGTTCCACCCCGAGCTGGACGCCGACGACCTCATCACCCGCATGCGCATCTACCAGCACGCGGGATACTTTCGGCCGGACGAGCTGGAGCCGCTGATCGAGATGGCGAGGACCTCACCGGTCAACGGCGCCCAGCACCGGCTGCTGCGCAACTTCGTGGAGCGCTACGCGTCCTGAACCCACCTGCCCTGCGACAATGAGGGCGTGAACGTACTAGCCATGGACGCCGGGCAGACCGGCATCCGCGCCCAGCTGCGAGCCGGGGGCGCGGTGATTCGTGAGATCGAGTGCGGCGGCGTCGTGACCGACCGCCCCGTGGTGCCGCAGCTGGCGGGGGTCGTCACCCGGATCGCCCCCACCGAACCGGTCACTCTCGCGGTCGGTTCCTCCGGTCTCGGCGAGGACGTGACCGCGGCCGACTTGCTCGACAGGGTCCGCGGCCTGGGGGTGGAGAGGGTGCTGCTGGCCCACGATTCGGTAACCAGTTATCTGGGCGCGCTGGGCGATGTGCCGGGTGCCGTCGTGGCGTCCGGGACCGGGGTGGTGACGCTGGCCGCCGGTGACCAGGACCTGGCCCGGGTCGATGGCTGGGGATACCTGATCGGCGACGCCGGTTCGGGTTTCTGGATCGGGCGGGCCGGGCTGGACGCGGTGCTGCGGGCCCACGACGGGCGGGGCCCCGCGACCGCGCTGAGCGAGGCGGTACGCTCCGATTTCCCAGATATTGAGGCGGCCTACCTGATATTGCAGGCCGACCCGCTGCGGGTGTCGCGGATCGCGTCCTATGCCCGCACGGTCGCCGAGCTGGCGGCCACCGATGCGGTGTGCGCCGGGATCTGTCGCCGGGCGGCGGCCGAGCTGGTGGCGTCCGTAGTCGCCGGGCTGTCCCGGGTGGGGCAGGCCGACCAGGACGATCCGGCGGTCTCGACCCTGGGCAAGGTCTTCCGCGGTGAGGTGCTGTCCGCCGAGTTCGCGCGGCTGCTGCGCGAACGCTTTCCGGCGGTCCGGCTGGTCCCGGCCGCGGGGACCGGCCTCGACGGAGCCGCACGGCTGGCTGAGCTGCGTCCGGGGTCGGCGCTGCGCCAGCGGGTCTCCGTCGCCTAAGCACGAACCCGGCGCAGCGACCGGGTCCTGGGGTGTGGGGATAGGCTTGGGCGCCATGACGTTGACTCCACCGCTGGCAGCCCGTATCCCGACGACCCGGACCCATCACGGCGATGAGTTCATCGATGAGCTGGAGTGGCTACGCGACAAGTCCTCACCCGAGGTGATCGCCCACCTGGAGGCCGAGAACGCCTACACCGAGCAGGTGACGGCCGACCAGCAGGGCCTGCGCGAGGCGATCTTCGCCGAGATCAAGGAACGCACGCAGGAGACCGACCTGTCGGTCCCGTCACGGCGGCACGGCTGGTGGTATTTCAGCCGCACCGCCGAGGGCAAACAGTATCCGGTGTTCTGCCGCGTCCCCGCCTCCGGCGACGATTGGACTCCGCCGTCGGTGGAGGACAGCACGGTCACGCTGCCCGGTGAGGAGGTGTTGCTCGATTGCAACGCCGCGGCCGAAGGTAAACCGTTCTTCGCGCTGGGCGGCATGGACGTGACCCGGGACGGCACCCTGCTGGCCTACGCCGAGGACAACGCGGGCGATGAACGGTTCGCGCTGCGGATCAAGGACCTGCGCACCGGCGAACTGCTGCCGGACGAGGTCGAGAACGTGTTCTATGGCCTGACCTGGTCACCCGCCGGCGACAAGGTCTTTTACACCGTGGTCGACGCGTCGTGGCGTCCCTACCAGGTGAAGGCCCACACCCTCGGCACCCCGGCGAGCGAGGACACGGTCGTCTTCCAGGAGGACGAGGCCGGCATGTGGCTGGGCGTCGAGCCCAGCGGAGACCGGGAGGAGCTGGTGATCTCGGTGTCGAACTCCGAGTTCGGCGAGACCTGGAGCCTCAACCTCACCGACCCGGGTGCGGCGCCCCGCCTGCTGGTCAGCCGCGAGCTGCGGCTGCTGCACTCCGTTGACCCGGCCATCGTCGAGGGCGAACGGCACTACTTCGTCACCCACAACGCGAACGCGGTCAACAGCATGGTGTCCCTGGTGAGCCCGGCCCAGCTCGGCGAGGGCACCGACCCGGCGTCCTGGCCGACGGTGATCGCGCACCGCGACGATGTGAAGATCGAGGGCACTGCGGTCACCGCGACACATCTGGTGGTCTCGCTGCGCAAAGACACCACCCCGCGGGTGCAGGTATTCGGCCTCGACGACCTCACCTCGGCGTCCGAACCCGCCTTCGACGAGGAGCTGTGCACGGTCACCCTGACCGAGTCGGAGTTCGAGGCGCCGGTGATCCGGCTGAGCTATACCTCCTTCTGCACCCCGCCGCGGGTGTACGACTACGTGCTGGCGACCGGCGAGCTGCTGCTGCGCAAACAGACCCCGGTCAAGGGCGGATTCAGGCCCGAGGACTACGTGGCGACCCGGGAATGGGCACCGGCCAGCGACGGCACCCTCATCCCGCTCAGCATCGTGCGGCGGGTGGGCGTGCGTCCCGACGGCACCGCGCCCTGCCTCGTGTACGGCTACGGCTCCTACGAGGCCAGCATGGACCCGGGCTTCGCTATCCCCCGGCTCAGCCTGCTGGACCGGGGCGTCGTGTTCGTCATCGCGCACGTCCGCGGCGGCGGCGAGCTGGGCCGCCGCTGGTACGAGGACGGCAAGAAGCTGCACAAGGTCAACAGCTTCACCGACTTCGTGGACGCGACCCGCCACGTGATCGCCTCCGGCTGGGCAGATCCGGGCCGGGTCGCCGCGATGGGCGGTTCGGCCGGTGGGCTGCTCATGGGGGCGGTGCTGAACCTCGCCCCCGAGCTGTACCGGGCCTGCGTCGCCCAGGTGCCCTTCGTCGATGCCCTCACCAGCATCCTCGACCCGGATCTTCCCTTGTCGGCCCTCGAATGGGAGGAGTGGGGCAACCCCATCACCGACCCCGAGGCCTATGCCTATATGAAGTCCTACACCCCCTATGAGAACATCCGGGCGGTGGACTACCCGACGATCGCCGCGGTAACCAGCCTCAACGACACCCGGGTGCTCTACGTCGAACCGGCCAAATGGGTGCAGAAGCTGCGGGAGGTCACCACGGGGCGGGCACCGATCGTGCTGAAGACCGAGATGGACGGCGGCCACGGCGGCGCGTCCGGACGGTACGAGGTGTGGAAGGACCGCGCCTGGGACTACGCCTTCTTGCTGTCCGCACTGGACGCCCAGGCCCGCCTGGAGGCCTGACCGGGTCCTGCGCGGCTGGGTTGGCTCAGCCGCGCAGGATCATGACGATCAGGGCGGTGGTCCCGACCACCAGGATCACGATCCGCAATGCCCAGGGTGGCAGCTGGGAACCGTATCGTCCGCCCAGCCATCCGCCGATGGCCGACCCGATGGCGACCCACAGCACCCCGGCCCAGTCGATGCGGTCCCAGGCGATGCCGAGGAAGACCGCCAGGCTCATGAGGTTCACGAGGGTGACTAGGGTGATCTTCAGGCCGTTGAGCGTCTGGAGAGATTCGGATGACAGCACCCCAAGGATACCCATGAGCAGCACCCCCTGGGCAGCACCGAAGTAGCCGCCGTAGACCCCGGCGAGGCCGACGAGCACCGCGAGGACCGGCAGGGGCACGAAAACGGGCCGGTTGCCGGGGTCTTTCACGAAGGTCTTCGTCAGCCACGGCCCGATCGCCACGAGGACCAGCGCGAGGCCGATGAGCCACGGCACCACGGCACCGAACACCCTGCTGGGGAGCCAGAGCAGCAGTACCGATCCGCTGAGGCCCCCGATGAGCGCGGCCGGGGCGAGCCAGCGCAGCAGCGGGCGGCAGGCCGCGACCGCGGACGAGTAGCCGGCGAGACTGGTGATGTTCCCCGCGAAGATGCCGAGCGAACTCGTCATGTTCGCGCTGACCGGCGGGACGCCGAGGGCCAGCAGGGTCGGGAAGGTGATGAGCGTCCCCGAGCCGACGAGGGCGTTGATACATCCGGCCGCGGCCCCGGCCAGGATCAGCATCAGTGCTGGCCACAGATCCCACATGGGCCACAGGATAATGCCCAGATAGGGAACCCGGCCGCGATCCCACCCCTGAGCTGCTGGCTCAGCCTCCCACAAAAGCCCGAGGACAACGCGCTGGCAAGCGATCGGAGGCCCTATCCTGGTCTTGGTGGGTCTTCGGGAGCGGCCCGCCCACCGGCTGGCCTACGGGCGAGACGACAGTCCACGGTTCCGAGTGAGGATGCGGCAATGGCAGAACGCGACGATTCCTTCACGTTACCCACGATCACGTTCGGTTCGGTGGAACTGGGGCACGGCCCCGACCTCAATCTCGGCACCGATCTCGACCTCAACCTCGATGCCAGCCCTGGTCTCGATGCTAGCCCAGGCTTGATGGCCGTCCCCGCGCAGCCGCTGGCGAGCGAGGACGCGCTGCCCGAAAGTGGGACGTCCCGCGAGGCGACCCCGGTCGTGGCCGGGGAGCAGACCACTGCGGCCTGCCAACCGCGGCCTGCCGCCGAACCCGAGGCCTCGCGGCCGGGGGAATCCGCGCATCAGCCAGCGGCCCAGGCCCGGTCGGCCGCTAGGTCAGCGGCCAGGGCCGCCCGCACCGGGGAAGGCGGTAAGGAGGGCAGGCCACCGCAGCCCCGCCCCCAGGCTCCGGCGGTCCTGAGCGGTGATTCCGCTGCCGCGCCGCCCATGCCGCAGCAGCTCTCCCTCCTCTCTCAGGAGTGGCCGGACGGTGGGAGGAGGCAGGTGGGCCTCCGGCGCCCGGACCGCGCCCCGCAGGCCCGGTGGCTGCCCCAGCAGCCGGGACCATACCGGCAGCGGGGCTTCCAGCAGCGGCGTCGCCCACCGGGGGTCCCCTCGCACGTCAACGCGCGCACCGCCCCCGTCGTCAAGTTCTTCAGGAAGCTCATTCCCCTCCTGCTTTTCGTGTGGATTATTGGGCTCCTCATCGCCTTCTTCCAGGTCGTCGGTTCCCCGTAGGAGCCCAGCGTCCGGGACACCGGCCCAGATGGGCTAGGTTGTCGCTATGACGTCTCCGTGGCTGCCTGAGTTGTGGGACGAGGTCCCCGGCTTCGATTTCACCGACATCACCTACCACCGGGCTAAGGACGTGCCGTGCGTGCGGATCGCGTTCGACCGGCCTGATGTGCGCAATGCCTTCCGCCCGCACACGGTGGACGAGTTGTACACCGCTCTAGACCACGCCCGGATGTCCTCCGACATCGGGTGCGTCCTCATCACCGGCAATGGACCCTCCCCCAAGGATGGCGGCTGGGCGTTCTGTTCAGGAGGCGACCAGCGGATCCGGGGGCGGGCCGGGTATCAGTACGCCGAGGGTGCCACCGCCGAGACCGTCGACAAGGCCAAGCTGGGACGCCTCCACATCCTGGAGGTCCAGCGGCTGATCCGGTTCATGCCGAAACCGGTCATCGCCCTGGTCAATGGGTGGGCCGCGGGTGGGGGACACTCCCTGCATGTAGTCTGCGACCTGACTCTGGCGTCCGCGGAACACGCCCGCTTCAAGCAGACCGACGCCGATGTGGGTTCCTTCGACGCCGGGTTCGGATCGGCCTACCTGGCACGCCAGGTGGGGCAGAAGGTCGCGCGCGAAATCTTCTTCCTCGGTGACACCTACGACGCCCAGCGCGCCTACGAGATGGGCACGGTCAATAAGGTCGTGCCGCACGCGGACCTGGAGCGCGAGGGGCTGGAATGGGCCCGCAAGATCTGCGCGAAGTCACCGACCGCCCAGCGGATGCTCAAGTTCGCCTTCAATGCGATCGACGACGGTCTGATCGGTCAGCAGGTGTTCGCTGGGGAGACCACCCGGCTCGCCTACATGACCGACGAGGCCGTCGAGGGACGCGACAGCTTCCTGGAAAAGCGCGATCCGGACTGGTCCGGTTTCCCTTATTACTACTAGGGTTCGGTTGTTTCCAGCCGGGAACATGGCAGGAGAGCGGCGCAATGGCTGACCACCTGAGCAAGGCGGGCCGGTCCCGGAACATGGCTGCGATCCGGTCGAAGGACACCAAACCCGAGCTGGCTCTGCGCGCTGCGATCCGCGACGCCGGAGTCACCGGGTACCGCCTGCACCGCCGGGATCTGCCGGGGCGCCCGGACCTGGCGTTCATCCGCTGGAAGATCGCGGTGTTCGTCGATGGGGTTTTCTGGCACGGCCATCCCGGCCACTGGAACCCGGAAAAAGCCGCGTCGGACTATTGGAAGGAAAAGATCGCCAGGAACATTCAGCGAGACCGGGAGGTGGATGCCGCACTGGGTGAGCTCGGATGGACGGTGGTGCGTATCTGGGATGAAGACGTGCGTCACGACCTGGCCGGCTGCACCGAACGGGTGCTGACTGCTTTGCGTGCCGCTGGCCGGGAAATCAGCTGAGACCACCAGCCCATTCCGCTAGACCGCGAGGTCTAGCGGCAGATCGCTGATATCGCGTAGCCGCTTTCCCCCCCATCAGGATTCCCAGCATGGACACCGCCTCATCGTTCCCGCTCGCCTCGACCGCCTTCACCAGTTCCGGAAGGGCGAAGTGATACACCGTATCTACGTCTCCCGTGCCGAGAGCCAGCGAGGCCAGCCGGGAGGGTGTAGGTTCAGCGGTTACAACCACGATATGCGGTGTGCGGCCCTTACGGTTACGGATCATGTTCAGCGCCTCAGACCGGGCATTCTGGGCCCTGTCTGATCGCAGCGTCCACTTGCACGAAACAATGGCATGCACGATAGCGCGCTCCTGGTTCCTTTCACGGAGCACCGCGTACCGGGCGCTGCACTCATCAACGATGGCGTTGTCCCGGTTGATGACATCGTCGGACTCCGGTTCACGCAGGACGAGCACGTCGGGGCTGATCTCGTAAGAGTTCCCCAAGACGGAGGCCAGCGTCGGATTTTGCTGGATCACGGAAGCCAGCTCCGCCAGATGGGTATAAGGCTCATACCGGGCGATCTGCTATTCGGCACGCGAACCGCCAACATTCTCGATCCGCCACCTTCCGGGACGAAATAGACCCCAAGGCGGGGAAGGTCGCTGCTAGGAACTCCCGCACCGCCTGCTCAAAGAGGTGCCCTGCACGTTGTCCGTCGAGCTTCTTCGACACGACTTGAGCACCTATATCATTCGCGATGCTCAAAGCGATGTGCTTGCTGGTCTTCTGGCTGCTGTCCGCGTTAGACGCGACTCCTTCTGGTGACAGCGAGAGTGTGGTGTCGTCGACCAGCTGCTGGTGGAACACCGCACGCGCGCTGCTGATGAGTGCTGTCATACGGCAACCCGGAGTCCGTTTCGCGCACTCAGGATGGCTTTCTTGATCTGCTCCCCAACCGCCCTCGCCACTGGCGGTGGAAAGGCATTGCCAACCTGACGGTACGCGTTGGTCTTGCGGCCCGTGATCTGCCACTCGGGAGGAAATCCCTGAATACGTGCTGCCATCTCGACGGTGAGGCGGGGCATCCCGGTGAACCCTGGTTCCGGCGCGACATCGGCGAGGGTCTTCCCGTCAACCCCGAGGGCCTCCCAGGCCCGCCTCGCGCGAGTAGGCCCGAGGTCTGGGCCGCCGTGCCTTTTGGAGCCGCCGACCAGCGTCGGAGCAATGGTGTTCGCCTGTTTCGCCCACTCGTCTGCCCCCTCCCAGCCATTAGCGGCCATCAGATCGCGCAGCGCCTCGCCAACCGTTGGGGCAGTCACATGAGGTTCAGGGATAGGCCACTCGAATAGCCCGCCGAGATCCTCCCGGACAGCAACGAAGACGACACGGGGCCGCAGTTGCGGCACCCCGAAATCTGAGGCGTTGAACAAGCGCCAGCCAGGCTCATACCCCAACTCTTTCAGTTGCTGCTCCACCTCCGAGCGATATGTCTGGAAGACGACATCGAGCAGCCCGCGCACGTTCTCCAGCATGACGACCTTGGGCCTAATGGCGCCCACCAGCTCAATGGCCCGGGGGAACAGGTCTCGCTCGTCGGCGGCTCCCAGTTGCCGCCCGGCCTTGGAAAAAGGTGGGCAAGGCACGCCGCCGGCCAGCAGGTCCACGCCTTCATAACCGGCCGGGTTCCAGTCCAGGAGGTCCTGTTCAATGACGTTCCACTGCGGACGATTTGTGCGTAACGTGTTACAGGCATGGTGATCGATCTCGACGACCGCCAGATGTTCGAAACCCGCCTGCTCTAGTCCAAGCGCTTGCCCGCCCGCGCCGGTACAGATCTCAACCGATGTCAGCAACACTCCTCCTTCCTGCCGCTCGGGCTTCCGCCGAGCATACCTGTGAGCAGCAGCGCCTTGCGGGCGAGCGTGCGAGTGCCCGAGGCGAGATCTTCTGCTTCTCACCCAACCCTGTCACCTACCTCTGACGTTTTTAGGGTGCAAGGGTCTCGCCTGGTCGTGACTCTGGCTCTGACTGGCCCTTATTCTCGCTCATCGCTCTGCTATCGGCCGGTCGTCCTTCCAGCGGCTACACCCGCCGGAGCGATCCCACGACGAGCCGGCCCCGTTTCGCCTAGCGGATAAGAGAGGCCTCTTCTTCAGAGCCCTGGCTGGCCGGAAGGCAGCCGATGTCTAGCCTGAGCCGGATGGTTGGTGATGATCGCGTCTACACCGAGGGATGCCACTGCCCCGGTCTGGTCCACCGGCACCGTCCACGGGTGGACCCACACCCCGCGGACGTGACACTCGTCCACGACCCCCGGGACCTGTAACACCTGGTAGGGCGGGTGAATCGCGTCCACCCCGAGATAGGAGGCATACACCCACGGATCGACCATGCCGTCGGAATACAACACGCCGAGTCGGGCCTCAGCGCTCATCGAGCGCAAGAACCGCAGAGAATAGTGGTTGAAAGAGGAGTAAATCACGCGGTGGGCGAGGCCAAACTCCTCAACCAGCGCCTTTGCTTCGGCCTCCATCCCCGGATAGAGCTCAACCGAGTTCTTCAGCTCGATGTTGATCGTGAGGCGGGTCGGCTCGAGGAGTTCTAGGACCTCTCGCAATGTCGGGATCACGGTGCCCTCGAAACCGGACATCCCGTTGCTGTAGTCAAAGCGACGCAACTCCTCGAGCGTGAGTGCGGCCACCTTGCCAGACCCGTCCGAGGTCCGGTCGATGGTCTCGTCGTGGATAACTACGAGATGGCCGTCCGCGCTGCGTTGGAGGTCCAGTTCGATGCCGTCAGCGCCTTGTTCGATAGCCACCTCGAAGGCAGGCAA
>JAUMYR010000085.1 GCA_030528545.1 Propionibacteriaceae bacterium | reverse complement strand
CCGGGCTCGCCCTGGGCGCTCAGGTTGAAGAAGGCCGTCTGGTCGCTCACCCGGGCGGCCTGCTGCATGTTGTGGGTGACGATGACGACCGTGTAGTCCTCCTTGAGGTCCTTGATGAGGTCCTCGATCGCCAGCGTCGAGATCGGGTCAAGCGCCGAGCATGGTTCGTCCATCAGCAGCACCTGCGGTTCGACGGCGATCGCCCGGGCGATGCACAGCCGCTGCTGCTGGCCCCCCGACAACCCGGTTCCTGCCCGGTCGAGGCGATCCTTCACCTCGGTCCACAGGTTCGCCCCGCGCAGCGACTTCTCGACGACCTCGTCGAGCACGGATTTGCGCTTTTCCCCATTCAGCCGCAGCCCGGCCACCACATTGTCGTAGATCGACATCGACGGGAAAGGATTGGGCCGCTGGAAAACCATGCCGACCTGGCGGCGGACCGTCACCGGATCGATGCCGGGCCCATAGAGTTCGACGCCGTCAACCTTCACCGAACCGGTGCAAGAAGCGCCCGGGATCACCTCGTGCATTCGGTTCAGGGTCCGCAACACCGTGGATTTTCCGCAGCCGGAGGGACCGATGAAGGCGGTGACCGTGCGGGGTTCTACCGTCAGCGAAACGTCCCTCACCGCGTGGAACTTGCCGTAATAGATGTTGAGGTTATCGATTTCGATGCGCTTGGCCATGTCACTTTTCCTTCAGCTTGTTTGCACGGGCGATGCTCCTGGCGAGCAGGTTCAGCCCCATCACGATCAGAATCAGGGTCAATGCCGCACCCCAGCCCCGCTCGGCCCCCGCGTACTGGCTGGGCAAGGCCGCCGCGTTGGCGATCATCGTCGGCAGCGATCCCATGGTCGGAGAGGTCGGATCGAGGTAGAGGTTGCGGGCGTAGTTCAGCAGGATGAGCAGCGGCGCGGTCTCGCCCATGACCCGGGCCAGCCCGAGGACGACACCGGTAGCGATGCCGCTGAAGGAGGTCGGGATCACGACGCTCATGATGGTTTTCCACTTCGGCACACCCAGGGCGTAGGAGGCCTCCCGCAGCGTGTCCGGCACCAGTTTCAGCATCTCCTCGGTCGACCGCAGGACCGTCGGCAACATCAGCAAGACCAGGGCCAGCGCCGTAGCGACCGTCGAGCGTCCAAAACCGAGGATCGTGATGACCACCGAGAACACGAACAGACCAGCGACGATGGATGGCACCCCGGTCAGGATGTCGACCATGAACGACACCACCCGCGCCGCCTTGGTGCCGCGGGCGTATTCGACCAGGTAGATCGCCCCGAGGACCCCGAGCGGCACCGCGATCACCGCACAGACCAGTCCGATCCACAGCGTCCCGACCAGCGCGTGCAGCACGCCCCCGCCGGGGGTCTGGTCAGGGAAGGCCCCGACATCGCTGGTCCACCAGTCGAGGGAGAAGAAGCGGATCGCTCCCGCGGACTCGGAATCGGGGGCCATGACCAGCACCGAGGCGTCCCGGGCCTGTGGGTCGCGGCCGGTCGAGTTGTGGTCCGCGCTCAAGAACTCCCCGACCGCCGGGTGCTTACCCCCCGGGAGCCAGCGATACCCCTTGCCATCGGAGCATTCGGCCTCTGGTGCGCGCTTATATGGTTCGTAGTCCCGGCTGGGTGCGGTCTCGGCTTCGACGCAGATGCGGGTGAAAGCGGGTTCCTGGGTGAACAGCAGGGGCGCTCCCTTGATGACCACGGTGGTCAAGATCCACACCAGGGGGACGAGCGCGATCCCGAAACAGGCCCACACCAGGGCGCGCATGAGGTTGTTCTTGAACTGGCGCCATCCGATGGGCGCCAGGCCGCTGCGCTTCAGCATCACTTCACCTTCCTACGGTCGACGACCGTGCGGGCGAGTGCGTTCACCACGAAGGTGACGACGAACAGCACGAGCCCAGCCGCGATATAGGCACCGGTCTTAGTCGGGGAATCGAACTCGGCCGCGTTGTTGGCGATCTTGGAGGCGAAGGTCTCACCTCCGGCGAACAGCGACACGTTGATGGCCAGATCGTTCGTGGTGGACAGGATCAGCATCACCGCGATGGTCTCGCCGAGGGCACGGCCCAGGCCGAGCATGGACGCGGCGACGACGCCGGAGCGCCCGTAGGGGATCACGGCCATGGAGATCATCTCCCACTTGGTCGCCCCCAGAGCCCAGGCGGCCTCGATGTGGTCGCGCGGGGTCTGGGCGAATACGTCCCTGGAGATCGAGGTGATGATCGGCAGGATCATGATCGCCAGTACCAGCGAGGCGACGAAAAGCGTCCCCGAAGATTGCAGGCCGGGAGCGAACAGCGGGATCCAGCCGAGGTTGGCCTGCATCCACTTCGACACCGGATCGATCGTGGGCGCCAGGACCGCCGCGCCCCACAGGCCGTAGATCACCGAGGGGACCGCGGCCAATAGGTCGACGAGGAAGCCGATGAGGTTGGCCAGTCGTCCCTTCACGTATTGGGTGATGAGAAGCGCCACCCCGACCGCGATGGGCACCGCGATCGCCATCGCGACCACCGAGCTGATGGCCGTCGTCCACAGCAGCCCGGCGATGCCGAACTCCAGCCTCTGGCCGACCTCCCACATGGTCGATGTGAAGAAGTTGGCTTCGTTCTTGGCCAGCGCCGGGAGAGCGGTAATCACCAGGAACACGGCGATGAAGGCGATGACGGCGACGATGAACCAGCCAGACGTCGCCGTGAGCGCCAGGAAGAACCGGTCGGGTCCTTTCTTCGGTGGCGGCAAGGTCACATGGGTCGTGCGGGTGCTCATAGGGTGTGGCTACCTCTCTGCTGTGTCCGCGTCCCGGCGTCCCGGTCGGGACGCCACTCCAGCGGCTCTCCTCGCCCGGGGCCCTGGCCGGTCCTGCCGGGGAAGCTGGCGGGTTCGGGCAGCGCCGTCGGCGCGGGCAGTGATGAATGTAGGGGGATCATGGCGGCTCAGCTGATGCTCTCGATGGCGTCGATGACTTTGGTGCGTAGGCTCTCCGGCAGCGGCCCGTAGCCCTTCTCAACCAGCGCTTCTTGTTCCTCGGCGCTGGCCACGAAGCTGAGGAAGTCCTTCATCAGCGCCGTCTTGGAAGCCCCCATGCCCTGGGAGCAGACGATCTCGTAGCTCACCATGATCGCCGGGTAGGCCCCGGCTGCGGTATTGGCATAGGCCAGGTCGAGCGCCAGGTCGTACCCTTCGCCCTTGATGCTGGCCCCCTCGACTCCCCGGGCCACCGATTCGGCGGTCAGGTCGACCGCTCCGGCCCCGTTGTCGATGGCCGCGATGCCGAGCCTGTTGTCGGTGGCGAATTTCCATTCCATATATCCGAAGCCGCCCTTGGTGCTGGCGACTCCTTCGGCCACTCCCTGAGTGCCTTTCTTGCCTTCACCGACGGTTCCGGGCCATTTCTTGGAGGGCTCGGGGGCGAAGTTGTCCGGGGCCGCGGTTTTGAGGAACTTGGTCATGTTCTCGGTCGTCCCGGATTCGTCGGAGCGGAAGAATACCGAGATCGCCAGGTCGGGCAGTCCGGCTCCGGTGTTGACAGCGGCGATGGCTGGGTCGTTCCACCTAGTGATCTTGCCGAAGGCGATGTCGTTGATGAGGGCTGGAGTCAAGGTGAGTTCGTTCACACCCTCCAGGTTGTAGGCGAAGGCCACCGGGCTGATGACCAGCGGCAGGTTCCAGGCGGGGGCGCCACAGCGGGCGGCGGCCCTGTCGGATTCGACGATCTGGTCGCTGTTGGGCTTGGTCTTCAGCGCCGAGTCCGAACCCGCCCAATCGATCTGGGCGTTATAGAAGTCCTTGATCCCGGCGCCAGATCCGGTGCCGGAGTACTCGATGGTGGCCTTGCCACCGCATTCCTTGGCGTAGTCGCTGATGAGGGTGTCGATCGCCAGTTTCTGGGAGGTGGCGCCGCCACCGACGAGCTGGCCAGGCGGACAGTTGTAGGAGATCTTTGACGCCGGAGGGCCGCCGGAGGGCCGGATCACCGTGCCGCCACCGCACGCGGTGAGGCCAAGCGCGGCGGCGGAAGCGAGGGCCGCGGCCTGAGCGAGACGCTTACTCACGATGTCTTCCTTCGAGTGGTAGCGAGGCCGGCACTGCGCCGACACCGGCGACGCTAGTCAGGGCAGATGACCGCAGGCCCCTTTACAGATGAACACTTGGTGAACGCCAAACCTCGGCTACGCGACGGCAGATCCCCGCCTCGCACCGGGGTGAGGCGGGACGGTTCCGGGGAGGGCTCGGGGCCCAAGGCGCGGCGCGGTGCCCGCCGGTGAGCGGAACCGCGCACACGAAACCGGCGACGCATCGGCCCAAGCGGCGTGAGAGTGGCACTAGGCTGAAGGGACCAGGCTACAAAGGAGTTCCACACATGCGAGATGTCGTTGCCTATGCCGTCGATTCCCCGACCGGAGCGTTCTATAAGACCACCATTGCCCGCCGGGAACCCGGCCCCACCGAGGTGTTCTTCGATGTGAAATACGCCGGGATCTGCCATTCCGATATCCACACCGCCCGCGGCGAATGGGGAGCCGTGACTTATCCCCTCGTCCCCGGCCACGAGATCGCCGGCATCGTCACCGAGGTCGGTTCCAAGGTCACCAAGTTCAAGGCTGGCGACCGCATCGGGGTCGGCTGTTTCGTCGATTCCTGCGGGGAGTGCGTCCAGTGCGAGGCCGGTGACGAGCAGTTCTGTCAGGGCGAGCCCAGCACCATCTGGACCTATAACGGAGTCGGACGCGACGGGGTGCCGACGGCCGGGGGCTACTCGACCGGGTTCACCGTCGAGCAGGACTACGCCTGCCACATCCCCGAGGAGATCCCTCTGGACGCCGCCGCACCGCTGCTGTGTGCCGGAATCACCATGTACTCCCCGCTCAAGCGCTGGGGCGCTGGCCCGGGCAAGACCGTCGCGATCGTTGGCATGGGCGGCCTGGGGCACATGGGCGTCCAGATCGCGGCCAAGATGGGTGCCGAGGTGCACGTCATCAGCCAGACCCGCAGCAAGGAGCAGGACGCTCTGAGCTTCGGCGCCACCGCCTTGCACCCGACGAGCGAGGAGGGCACCTGGCAGGGGCTGCGCGGCAAGTTCGACCTCATCGTGTCGACGCTGTCGGACGGGGTCGAACTCGACGAGTTGCTTTCATGTCTGGCCGTCGGCGGGGCTTTGGTCATCGTGGGCCTGCCCGAGAAACCGTCCTCTCTTCGGCTCTCGGGGATGGTTGGGGCCCGTCGCGTGCTGGCCGGGTCGATGATCGGAGGAATCCGAGAGACTCAAGAGATGCTCGATTTCTGCGCCGAGCACCAGATCGCGGCCAAGGTCGAGGTCATCGGCGGGGAGGACATCACGCAGGCCTATGACAAGGTCGTGGCCTCCGGCGTCCGCTACCGCTACGTGATCGACACCTCGACCTTCTGAACAGGACGCGCCACCGCCCCGGCACCTGGAAGCCGTGGGTGCCGGGACGGACCGGCGATGCCTCAGTGGGCCCCGGATAACGCGGGGGCGTGAGCGGGAAGCTTCGGCCGTCCCCGCTGGGGGTGAGGCTGGTCCAAGGCACCGGCAGAAAGCGATTTGCACTCTCATTATCGGCGATTTAGGCTACCCTCAGCGGGTCAGCTCGATCCGTCGAGTTGGCGGCGCCACCCGGCGCACAGGGAAATCTGGTGAAAAGCCAGAACTGACGCGCAACGGTATGTCCTGGGGACGGCCAGTCGGTGGCCACAGCCGGACGAGTCCGACAGCCTGGTCAGCTCATCCGTCGTAGCCTCGCGCCCAGGTTCAGGAGGAATCCCATGCCCGCCCGTCCGACCCCAGCCCTCGCCTGATGCCTCCAGTCGCTCAGATCAGCGCGCTCACGGTGCGCTTCGGCCCAAGCGTCGCGATCGATGGCCTCGACCTGACGATATCCGCGGGAGAACGCGTCGGCCTGATCGGCGAATCCGGGTCCGGTAAGTCGCTGACGGCTGCGTCCCTGCTCGGTCTGCTCCCTCCGGCCGCGACCGCGTCCGGTTCGGTCCAGCTCCAGGAGACCGAGGTGCTCGGTTCTCCCGAATCCGTGCTACGGCGGCTGCGGGGCAACGCCGTGGGGCTCGTGGCGCAGGACCCGCGGACGGCGCTCAACCCGCTCGTCCCCGTCGGCGCCCAGGTCGCCGAGCCGCTGCGTGCCCGGGGCTGGAGCAAGGCCCGCGCTCATGCCAGGGCGCTGGAACTGCTCGACCAGGTGCACCTGCCCAATCCCGAGGCCATGGCCCGCCGCTATCCCGGACGCTTGTCGGGCGGCCAGCGCCAGCGCGTCGGCATCGCCATGGCGCTGGCCGCCTCCCCGGCGCTGCTGATCGCGGACGAGCCCACTTCCGCCCTGGATGTGACGGTGCAGGCCGGGGTGCTCCGGGTGTTCGCCGAGGCTGCGCGGGATTCGGCACTGCTGTTCATCACTCACGACATCGCGGTCGCCGCCCTGCTGTGTGAGCGTCTGGTCGTCCTGAAGCGGGGCACCAAGGTGGCCGACGGCCCCACCTCCGCCATCGTCACCGACCCACCCCATCCCTATGTCAGCGAGTTGCTGACCGCCAGCCGTTCGACCGCGCTGCCCGCGTCCTGCGAGTCCCTGCGGCGCCTGGATCTGGGGGCGGCGTGATGGCCCGCCTGGTCGCGAACGGGTTGAACCGGTCCTATCCTCCATCCTCGCTGCTGGCGCGGCTGCGCGGGGAACCCCCCGTACACGCCGTGCGCGACATCGACCTAGTCCTCCATGAGGGGCAGCGGCTCGGCATCGTCGGGGAGTCCGGGTCGGGGAAGTCCACCCTGATGAGGCTGCTGCTAGGGCTTGAGTCCCCCGATTCCGGGACGGTCACCTTCGATGGGCGGCCCGTTCAGGCGGGCGGCGACTTGGCCTGGTATCGCAGGCTCGTCCAGTTCGTCCCCCAGGACCCGTCGAGTTCCCTCAACCCGCACCGCCGCGTCCGCGACAGCATCGCCGAGCCCCTGCAGTGTCTCAAGATCGGTGGGGACCATGCCGCACGGGTGGACGCCTGCCTGGAGGCGGTCGGGCTGAGCCCGGATCTCGCGGGCCGGTTTCCGGGAGAGCTGTCCGGCGGCCAGCGCCAGCGCGTCGCGATCGCTAGGGCGATCGCCCCCGAACCGGCCGTGATCGTCGCCGATGAGGCGGTCAGCGCGCTGGACGCCCTCGTCCGGCTGAACGTCATGACCACGCTGCGCGACATCTGCGCCCAGCAGTCGATGTCCCTGGTGTTCGTCTCACACGATCTGGGAGCCGTGTGCTATCTGTGCGACACCGTGGCGGTGCTGAGCCAGGGCCGCATCGTCGAGACCGGCCACATCCCGCAGGTGTTCGAGGCCCCGGCGTCGGACGAGACCCGTGCGCTGGTGACCGCCGTGCCGATGCAGCCGGACGTCGCCGCATGCTGAAGAAGGTCTTGAAGCGCAGTTCTGTCGCCATGTTCTGGGCTTTGGACGCCCCGTTGAAGCTGGTCATCGCCACCCAGTTCGCCTTCAACGTTGGTTTCTACCTGGTGGTGCCCTTCCTCGCCGCCCATCTGGCCAGCGACCTGGCCCTGGCTGGGTGGCTGATCGGGCTGGTGCTGGGGCTGCGTACTTTTTCGCAGCAGGGCATGTTCTTCTTCGGAGGGGCGCTCGCCGACCGGTTCGGGGTACGCCGCGCCATCATCGTGGGTTGCGGTGTCCGGATCAGTGGCTTCGTGACCCTGGCCTTCGCGACCGGCCTCGCCGGGGTCATCGCCGGAGTGGTGCTGGTAGGGCTCGCCGCCGCGCTCTTCTCTCCCGCGACCGAGTCGGCGATCGTCGCCTGGGCTGGGGACGCCGAGGCCGCCGGGGGACCCACCCGCCAGGAGATCATCGGCCTGGAGATCATGGCCTCTAAACTCGGCACCATCGTCGGGCCGGTGCTGGGCGGGGTGTTGCTGGTCGTGCCGTTCCGGATGACGTGCCTGGTCGCCGCGGCGATCTTCGGGGTGATCCTCATCGCTCAGTGGGTGTGGTTGCCCCGTGACGCCCGGGCGGGCGAGCAGTCCAGCGTCCGCGGTGCGCTCGGCGGGGTGGTGCGCAACCGCCGGTTCCTGGTGTTCGCGCTGATCCATTCCAGCTACCTGCTGTGCTACAACCAGCTCTATCTGGCGATGCCGGTCGAGTTGGAACGGATCGGCGCTCCGAGCGCGAACATCACCTGGATGTTCGGCCTAGCCGCGGTCCTCACCATCGCCTTGCAGACCCCCCTCACCCGGGTCGCGCTGCGGTGGAGCGGCGCGGCGACCCTCGGCAGGGGATATGCGCTGCTGGCGGCGTCCTTCCTCATCGTGGCGGGATTCGCGGCCTGGCAGCCGTGGCCCGGTGTCGCCGCCTATCTTCCGGTCGTGGGGTTCGTGGTGCTGTTGCACCTGGGCCAGATCTTCATCGTGCCCGCCGCCCGCACCGTGGTCGCCGGCCTCGCCGGTGGCGAGAACCTGGGTTCCTATCTCGGGATGCTGGCCTCGGCCGGTGGACTGGCGGTGCTGGTCGGCAGCACCGCGATCGGGACGATCCTGCCGTGGGCGAGCCAGCCCACTCCCGGCGCGGCCGTGCCCTGGGTGGTGCTCGCACTCCCCCCTGCTGTCTCCTACGTCGCAGCGGTCCTCTTTTGCCGTCGCGTCCGCATGTCTGAATAACCTGGAAAGGAAGCTGTTATGAGAACCCGATCGTTGAGTGGGCTGCTGGCGACAGGGCTGCTGTCTGCTGGCCTGCTGGCTGGCTGCATGGCCACACCCCAGGCCGACCCGACCGTCTCCACCGGCGCGTCGGCCCGGCTGCGGCTCGCGTTGAACTTCACCCCCCGGGCCGATCTATCGCCCTATACCGATGACGCGGTCAGCCTCACCCGGATGGGTGTCACCGAGTCCCTCATCGCTATTGACCCGGCGGGTCTGCCGCAGCCTGCTTTAGCGGAGAAGTTCGAGCAGGTGGACGAGTTCACCGCTAAGTTCACGCTGCGCGCCGGGGTGAAGTTCCACGATGGCACCGCGGTGGACGCCAAGGCCGTCGCCGAGAGCCTCAACCACGCCCTCAAGGCGAGCCCCGCTCCGGCCACCGTGTCGGGCCGGGAGCTGACCATCACCGCCGAGGGCGACAACGTGGTGATCGCGAAATCGGCCAAGGCCGACCCGCTGCTGGTGATGAGGTTCGCCAACCCCGACATGGCGATCCTGGCGCCGAAGGCCTACACCAAGGACCCGAACAAGCCGACCGTGGTGGATGCCGCCACCGGCCCGTTCGAGCTGGTCTCCCATGACGGCAAGAGCGAGGCCAAGCTGGACGCCAACCCCGACTACTGGGGCGGCAAGCCCAAGCTCAGCGGCATCGACACCAAGTTCATCAGCAAGGCCGATTCCCGGGTGTCGAGCCTGCGCGCCGGTGAGCTGGACGTGGTGCAGAACGTCCCGATCGCACAGCTGGCGAACCTCAAGGACTTCGAGATCGACGCCCGCCCGATCCCCCGCACCACCGGTATCTCGCTCAACACCAAGTCCGGCCCGCTGACCGACGCGGGGCTACGCGCCGCGGTAGCGAAGGCCATCGACCCGTCGGTCATCACCAAGAGCGCCTTCGAGGGCCAGGGCGACGTAGCCAAGGGCGTCTTCCGTCCCGAGAGCATCGGCGGTTCCAGCCAGGCGGCGTCCCTGCCCGAGGCGAAGGACCCGGCCGGGACGACCCTCACCCTGGCGACCTGGGACGACCGTCCCGAGCTGCCCGAGGCGCTGACCATCATCGCCGACCAGCTCCGCAAGGCCGGGTTCACGGTCGAGACCCCCGTGGTGAAGGCCTACTCGGTGCTGGAGCCCGACCTGATGGCGGGCAAGTTCGATCTGGTGCTGGGTTCGCGGATGTATATGTCGAAGGCCAACGACCCGCTGTCGCTGCTGCAATCGGATTTCACCTGCAAGGGCGGCTACAACCTGAGCCTCCTGTGTGACCCGGCGATCGATTCCGCGATCGAGTCGGCCGCTCCGATCGCGGACGTGACGAAGCGCCGCCAGGCCGCCGCTCAGATCGAGATCCAGGTCCTGAGCACCGGCGCCTATATCCCGGTGCTGCACGAGCAGATCAGGATCGGACGCACCAAGCAGGTCTCTGGTCTCGCCGCCGACCCGCTGGAGTGGAAGATGGTCACCCACGAGACGACGCTGGGCAAGTGAGCAAGACCGCTGGGTTCTCCGGGGCGCTGAAGGGCGCCTCGGGGGGCCTGCGCCCCATCGCGGTGACGCTGGCGGCGGTGCTCGTCACGGCGCTGTTCGCCGGGGCAATGCCATGGCTGACCGGTGCCGATCCGGCGCTGACCGTTTTGCGGGCCCGGGAGGCGGAGCGCGACGCCGATCCGGCGGCGCTGGAAGCGATCCGAGCCAACCTGGGGCTGCCCGAGAACCCGCTGGCCGGGGCGTGGCTGTGGCTGTCGAACGCCGTCCGCGGCGATTTCGGTACGTCGTGGGTGAGCGGGGCCAAGGTCGGGCCGCAGGTCACCTCGGCGCTGCTGGTGTCGCTGAACCTGGCGGGGATGGCCGCCGTGGTCACGCTGGTTTTCGCGATGGCCCTGGTCGGGCCGCGCATTCTTGCGGTCGGACGCGGGCGCCCAGCGTCCGCTCCAGTGCTGCGGGGCACCTCGGCGGTGCTGGCGGCGCTGCCGGAGTTCGTGCTGGCGGTACTGCTCGCCTACCTCTTCGCGGTGCGGCTGGGCTGGCTGCCCGCGACCGGGTGGCGGGAGCCCCGTGACATGGTGCTGCCGGTGGCGGCGATCGCTATCGCGTCGGTGGGGGTGCTGTCTCGCGTCCTCATGACGGCGGTGGTAGCGGTGGCGGGTGAGGACTGGGTCCGCACCTGGCGGGCCAATGGGGCCCGCGGCGGACGCATCTCGGCCGAGCTTGCGCGCCGGGCGGTCGCGGTGGCGCTGCCCCAGGTCATGCTGCTGCTGGCTGGCATCGTGGGGGCTTCGGTCGTGGTGGAGGACACCTATGCGATCCCCGGCCTGGGACGCATGAGCCTGGACGCCGCCCTCGCCCAGGACATCCCGGTGGTGCAGGCCAGCATGGCGCTGCTCGTCGTGCTGGGCGTCGTGGTGGGCACGGTCGGGAATCTGCTGCACCGCTGGCTGATGGCTCCCGCCCTCGGAGCCGGGCAGGGCACGGCCCTGGTGCGCCACAGCCGGTCCAGGCGGCTCGGCGTCGCCTGGTACGTGTGTCTGGGGGCCCTGGTGGTGCTGATCGCTGGGGGTCTGCCGCGCAGCAGCGCCGTCGACCCGCTGGCCCGGCATCTGCCGCCGTCGTGGGCGCACCCGCTGGGCACCGACCACGTGGGCCGCGATGTGTGGGCAAGGGTCGGTGAGGGCTCGCTGCTGACGATCGGGTCGGCGCTGCTGCTGTCGGCGATCTGCCTGGCGATCGGGTTGCTGGTCGGGCTGCTGTCCAAACGCGGTTCGGCCGGGGTCACCGACATCCTCAACGCCGTCCCCTCGGTGTTCCTCGGAGTGGTGCTGGCCGCGGTCCTCGGCCCCGGCCTGCTGAGCGCCTGGATCGCGATCTGCGCCGTCGGCTGGATCCCGCTGGCCGTGCACACCCGGACGCTAGCCGCCGAGGCCCGGGCCGCCGGGTTCCACCAGGCCGCGCTGACCTCGGGCGGGTCCAACTGGTGGATCATGCGCAAGCATCTGCTGCCGAGCGTGCTGGGCCCGGTCGCCGGACACGCCACCGTCCGCATCCCCCACCTGGCGCTCGCGCTGACCGGCCTGGGCTTCCTCGGGCTGGGGGCCGGCCACGACTCCCCCGAATGGGGCAAGCTGCTAGCCGACTCGGTCGTCCACATGGAAAAAGCCCCCTGGGCGGTAGCGGCACCAGCAATCGGCCTGATCCTGCTGGGCCTCGTCGCCAACCTGGCACGTCGT
>JAUMYR010000084.1 GCA_030528545.1 Propionibacteriaceae bacterium | reverse complement strand
TCAAGGATCAAGCCGCGTAAGCGGGACATGTCCACGATTTGCGGAGAAGCCCAGCCAGCATCTGCAACACGTGAAGGTTCCCCGGCAGGGCCTCCACCAACCCCCGACAAATCCCCAACCCCTCCTCAAACAACCCCAGCGCCCGACCCGGATCCACACCCCGCACCAGACCACCCACCCGACCCAGCGACCCCGCCAGGTCCCGCAACACGTGAAGGTTCCCCGGCTCGGCCGCCACCAACCCCCGACGGATCACCAACCCCTCCTCAAACAACCCCAACGCACGACCCGGATCAACACCCTCCGCCAGACCACCCACCCGACCCAGCGACCCCGCCAGGCCCTGCAACACGTGAAGGTTCCCCGGCTGGGCCTCCACCAACCCCCGACAAATCTCCAACCCCTCCTCCGCCAACATCAGCGCACGACCCGGATCAACACCCCGCACCAGACCACCCACATTGCCCAGCGACCCCGCCAGGCCACTCAACACGTCGAGGTTCCCCGGCTGGGCCTCCACCAACCCCCGACAAATCTCCAACCCCTCCTCAAACAGCCCCAGTGCCCGCCCCGGATCCACACTCTGCACCACAACACCCGCATTGTTCAGCGAGACGCTCAGGGCGCGCAACGCTTCGAGGCTCTCCGGTTGGGCCTCCACCAACCCCCGGTGGATCTCCAACCCCTCCTCCACCAACCCCAGCGCCCGACCCGGATCCACACCCATCACCAGATCACCCAGCACCATGGCCCCGAGAGCACGAAGCCCGGGCTCCTGCCCGGCCGCGGACTCCAACACCCCCTCCACCAACCCCACCGCACGCGAATCTGTGGCATAAGCAGACGCCACGGATTGGAAGAATCCCGCGGCCTCTTCAAACTGCTCTGGCCGGTTGCTCAGCGGACGCTGGAGCCCATCAAGCAACCCATCAACCTCCGACACCCGCGCAGCCACCGTAGAATCAAGAAAAACCTTCCCGGCCCGGCCCACCACATAGCGGTCAACCAGTTCCAACATCTCACCACGGCCCTGATTCAAATGCTCCGCGATCAAGCGATGCATCCGACCCGTCTCCCCCGGATACTTCCCCTCACCAATCAAACCCCGACCCTCTAAAACCCGCCGAATACGCATCCACCGGCCCTTCGGGAACTGCCTCGAAACCTCAAACACACCCGGCACCACCTCCCGAGCCAACTCCTCCAACCACGACCACGGAATCAAATCCGCAGGCATCGCCGCCGCCAACCGCAACACCTCAACGATGCCCGGGTAGGACGCCTCCAGCGAGGCCATGGTCTCGTCCAGGATCACGCCCAGCAGCTTGCGCTCGTGGCTGATGTGTGCCTTCTCTTGTTCCTTGAGCATCGTGTCCGCCGACAGGGCGCCGAAGGTGCGCAGGTGTTCCAGATACTCCCGCACACTCATGTCTGGATGCGTCTTCA
Source organism: Propionibacteriaceae bacterium (assembly GCA_030528545.1). The sequence goes on along the minus strand of JAUMYR010000084.1, from coordinate 10,516 downwards.
GATACGCCCCAGCCTGCTCCACCGCCAGCGTAAAACCACCCAACAGATCCGCCAGCTCGCCCGCCGCCGCCTCATCATCACTCGAGGCGAAATCCGGCTGACCATCCGCACCCCGGCCCGGCTGGAACGCCCGCAACAACGCCACCGCCTCCCACCTCTTCAAGCCCCCAATCGGGACGTGGGCCAGCCTGTCGAGTTCTGGAAGCTCCTTGTGCCCGAGCCGCGTGGTCGCCGCCACGTAGATCTCACGCCCTTCCGGCAGCTCGCGCAGCTGATCGATCCCCAGCAGCGCCGCCTGATCGACGTTGTCTAGGATCAGCAGCACACCGTCCCCGCCGGAGGTGCGCCGCAGCAGCTCGGCGCGCACACAGCGGCCCGCCTCCTCCGGGTTGCCCCGCGCCTCTTCGGGAAGCGCAAAATCAGGCAGATCCGGCGCCAGGCGGGCCAGCAGCGGCAGCATCTCCCGCGCCCCCTCCGCGGGCAGCAGCCACGTTCCCGCGCTGAACCGCAGCTTGTGGACATGCGAATAGCGTCGCACCAGCTCCGTCTTCCCGATCCCGCCCAGGCCCCGGACCGCGGTCACCACCCCCACCGACCGATGGGACGCCAGCACCTCGTCCAGCCGATCCAGTTCCTCATGCCGCCCCACGAAAAGCGGGGTGCCCGCACCGACGTTGCTGGGGGTCTCTTCCCGGCGCCGCACCTCCCCCTGCTGTTCATGCAAGTCATCGGCCAGCTGCGCCACCAGTCCGGCCAGCTCCTCAGCCGTGACGCTCTCCGGCTCCCGTGAGAACATCGCCCTGATGTCGAGCCTCCCGTGCATCCGGTAGACCCGCGCATGCCAGCGCGCATGGACATCGTCGGGGTCCTCCAGCTTCGTATCCTCCAGGAATACCGGAACCAGACCGAACGCGTCCTCCGGCCGGGTCGCCTTCCCCTCGTGCTCCAGAAACTCCCACAGGCACGGCTGGCTGCGGAAGTACTCCATCGACACGCACACCAGCATCACCCGTGCCTGCCGCAGAGCGAACCGCAGCTGGCTCTCCCAGTCCTGCCGCGAGCGGATATCGGAATGGTCAAAGAAGATCCGGAAACCGCGATCCCCCGAACGTTCGTACTCCCGGCGCAGCGCATCCACCAGCGCCGTCACCCAGCCACCCACATCATCACGACGCGAGTAGCTCACGAACACCGAATACGGGCGAGTATCAAGGCTGTTAGTGGACATCGTCTGCTTCCTTTCCTAGGTCCATCCCGTATTGACGGACAGCCATCCACATTTCGTCTTCGGCAAACCGGCGCTTCTGTCCGTCAACAGAAGCTAGAAGACGAGTTTCGATGGACGAGGAGGCGTCATGACACGATCTTCCCGGCCCGCGGCAGCACCAGCCCGCGATCGCTCCGGGCCCCGGCGAGCTGACCCGCGGCAGCCCGCCACGCGGACCCGGCAGCCGAAGATCCCAGCCGCAGCCGCGGTTGGGCTGGGCGTGCTGGGCGCGGCAGTGGCGCTCCTTCAGTCCTACCTGTACTCCCTCATCGCCTACGCCCTCGTGCTGGTCCTCGGGTTCGTGCTGATCTACCTGCAACGCCACCTAGCCAACAAGGCGACGGTCTCGAGCCAGTCCACCCAGGCCCAGACGATGCCGCTCATCGAACGCGTCGGCATCTGGACGCTGCTCGCCGCGTGCCTCTTCAACGGCCTCGTCGTCGCCCTTCACATCTCCCGCTTCGGGCTGGAGTTCTAGCATGCGCCGCCTGTTCTGCCTCCTCGCCGCCGCGGTCCTCGGCCTAGGCCTCCTCGCCCCCGCCCCGAAGGCCTCGGCCGAGGAACCCGACCCGATCAGCCCCGCCACCACCCACCTCTACTCGTGCCTCCAGACGGCACACAGCGTCAGCGTGCTGTTCGTCCTCGACAAATCCGGCAGCCTGAGGTTCGCTGGCAAAGACCCCGACGGCCTGCGCTACGACGGCCTCGCCAGCGCCCTGTCCGGGCTGTCCAAGATCAAACGGTCCGACGGGCAGCGCATCGACGTCGAGGCCGCCATCGCCGGATTCAGCGACATCTACGTCCCCGCCGCACAGGTGGCCCCGTGGCAGCGGATCAACGGCGAAGACAGCGCCACCGTGATCGACCAGATGGTGCGCCAGGCCCGCACCCGCCTCACCCCCAAAGGCGACACCGACTTCCAGCGGGCCCTCGAAGGCGGCTACGCCGATTTCGACGTCACCAACCGCAGCGCCGACTGCCGGATCATGTTCTGGTTCACCGACGGCGAGTTCACCAGCGCCAACGGCGAGAACCTCCGCGACAACAACACCGTCGCCGGTCCCCTCATCGAACGGGCCCGGGCCGACATGTGCGCACCGTCCGGGGGTGTCATCGACCGGTTGCGCTCCAGCGGTGTCGTCATCCTCGGCATCCAGCTCGGCCCCATCGCCCCAGACCTCAAACGCATGAGCATCGGCATCCTCGGCGACACCACCTGCGGCACCTGGCCCATCCCGGACGGCTGGGCCCCCGGCGGCTACCTCCAGGTAGACAGCGCAGACAACCTCAACTGGGTGTTCTCGCAGATGAACGACCTTGCCACCGGCTGCACCCCCACCGGGGACATCGGCAACCACATCGACCCCGGCATCGGGAAGATGATGGTCCGCATCCCCCGCACCAGCGTCATCACGCCGGTGCCCGACAGCGAACCAGCCGTGCTCATCGCACCCGACGGACACCGCCTCGAGTTCACCGTGCCCGGCACCCACACCGCTGGCCCCTACCAGGTGGAATCCTCCCACGACGCTGGCCAGCTCGGCGCTCGCGTCACGCTGCCCGCCGGTGCCCCCGCCGGGGCCTGGAGCGTGGCCGAACCCGCCAGCCACGGCAACCTCAGCTTCTGTGTCTGGTCCGACATCGTCTTGACCGCCGACCCCAGCCAGCCGCAGCTCACCGCCGAGCAGCCCGGCCAGATCCGTGCCATCGCCACCCGCCCCGACGGCACCGCGGCCGACCTCAGCGTCTACCGGGAGGTCGCCCTCACCGCCGAGGTCACCACCGCGCACGGCGAACGGAGGACGGCGCCCGCCCGCATCGACGGCGGCACCATCGTCGTCGACGTCACCCCCGGCGAACTGGACCCCCGCCTCGACCTCACCCTGACCGCCACCCCGGTCACGGCCTCCGGGCTGAGGCTCAGCCCCATCACCGCGGCCTGGAGCCTGCCCGTCCACTCCGACAGGTTCCCCAGCGTCCAGCCCGCCGACCGCCTAGACCTGGGCACCATCAACCGCACCGAGACCGGACGCGCCCAGCTGGTGCTGACCGGCGCCAAGCTCGGCCCCTCCAAGGTGTGCCTGACTCCCGGTGGGGAGTTCACCAGCCCCGTCGAAGGCGAAGGGAACCGGCTCGTCCTGAGCTCCGAATGCGTCGACCTGCAACCGGGGCAGAGAAGCGAGGTCGAAGTCACCTTCACCCCAAGCCAGCAGGCAATCGGCCCGGGACGCTCCACGCTGACCGTCACCCTCACCGCGGCGGCCGCCGAGGGCCAGCAACCGCAAAGCGTCGACTTGCGGCTGCCCGTGTCCTGGTACCAGTCGGTGCCGGTCAACGTCGCGACCTTCGCCCTGACCCTGGGGACGCTCATCGTCTTGTCGGTGCTGCTCATGGGTTTCGCGGTGTGGCTAGCGATGTTCCTCACCACCAAGTTCAACACCAAGGGGTTGCGCCACGCGCAGGCGCGGGTACAGGTCACGAGCAACAACATCCAGGTGCTGGCCCCCGCCGAGGCCGACCGCCCGCGCCGCATGCACCCCCTGCCTGCGGCGGCGGATTCGCCACTGTTCGACAAGCTGCAACCGTACCGGGTGCTCAACCCGCGGCTCATCAAGCTGGGAGACGTCACGCTGCAGGCCTATACCCCGCTGCTGCCCGGCGACGCGCCGCGCTTCACCGCCTATGTGCCGGATACGCACCTGATCGAGGCGAACAGCTCCAGGGTGGCCCTCAGCGGCGGCACCCTCGTCCCGGTCACGCCGGGGCTAGGGCTGCTAGTCATCATCACCACCTCGGCCGCCGCCGCGGCCGCGGCCCCGAACGGTGGCCCGGTGGAAGCGACGCTGCACCTGCTCACCACCGACAAACACCTCACCCCGGACGCCATCAGCCAGGCCGTGAAAGGCCTGCAACGCAGTGGCTTCCTCAGTAGCTGGCAGCGCGCCGACAGGCTCGCGCCGCCACAAGATACCCCCACATCCCGCCTGTCACGACCATCATTTCGTCGATCCCTAGGAGAATGACCATGTCCATGTACCCCGTTCTATTCCTCGGCCTTGGCGGCACCGGCGGGAAAGTGCTGGGCGTCATCCAGAACACCCTGGCCCGCAGGCTGCGCGCAGCTGGCATCGACCAGATTCCGGAAGGCATCCAGTTTCTGCACATCGACGTGCCCGCCCAGCGCGACGCCGAGGAGGGCGGACACGCCTTCGGCCTGTCGCCGGACGACTACCACGCCCTGACCGTCGCGAACTCGACCTATGCCTCTGCGCACCGCGACCTCGTCCGCGCCCTCGGGAAGGGCACCGAGGCAGAGAAATGGTTCCGGCAGTGGGCCCCGAACCCCGGGGTGGTGCCGGATTCCAGCGGGGAGGGGCCCACCAGATCCGCGCCTACGGCCGGGTGGTGGCGCTGAGCGAGCTGCCGGGTATCAGCCGCGCGATCCGGGCTCGCCTGAACGCGTGCGTCGCCGGCAGGTCACAGCTGAACCCCGCGGCAGCGGCGCTCGGGGCGACGGGTCTGCCACCGGCCCAGACGAAACCGCTGGTCATCGTCATCGGCTCGCTGACGGGCGGCAGCGGCGCGGGTCTCATCGGCGACGTCCTGGACGTGCTGCATTCGCTGCAGGGCGAGTGCGGCCACACCGCCGTCAACACGCTGTTCTCACCCGATGTCTACGCCGGCCAGGGCTCAGGCAACACCGGGCTGGCACCGAATGCGCTCACCGCGATCTGCGAGCTGATCGCCCAGGACTACGGCCCTGGCGCGGGCCGCCCCGGCACGCATTACCAGCCGACCAGGGACGCCGTGTTCGAAGCGCAGAACCTGCCTCATGCCCCCGATAGCGGCGCCGAGGCGTACTTCCTCGTCGGCGCGTCCTCGCAGAATGGGGCCGTGTTCACCCGCCCCCAGGACGTGTACCGGGTCGTCGGCAGCATGTACGCCGACCTCGTCATGAACCCGGGCCTGCTCAACAGCTTCGTCGCCTACACCCTGACCAACTACAGCACCGCGAAACAGAACGTCACCGACCACCTGGGGATCACCTCGGCCAACCCCTACGACAACCCCAACCTCATGGGCCTGGGCTTCGGCCAGCTGTCCATCGGGCGCGGTTTCTTCGCACGCTACGCACACGACCGGTTCATGCGGCTGCTCACCGACCAGCTGCTGGAGGCCCACCTCGACGTTCCGCCGTCGGAGCGGGGCAAGAGCCACGACCAGCTGCTGGAGCAGCTCATCAGGAACAACTATCCAGCCTTCGTCAGCTCACTCCGGCTGAACGAGCTGGATTCGCCCACCACCCGCAATGACGACATCTACCACCAGGTGAGCGTCCTAAGAGACAACGAAGCCTACGACAACCGGCTGCGCGCATTCGCTGACGAAATCGCCCAGCAGATCGAAGAGACCGCACGGTTTGGCCGCGTCTCCACAGAGAACGCCTACAACGTGGCGTACACGCAGGCCAAGATCCACACCAGCGAGGCGGCGGATGTGGGCAGCTCCCTCGTCCCGATCCGCTCCGAAGCCCAGCGCATGTTCCTCAGCGGCCTCGCACGGTTCGAGGAGGACACGCAGGCCCGGATGCTCAGGCAGATCCCGGAGGCGATCGCCGCCTTCGGGCTGCCCGCGGTGCTGGGGATGCTCAGGCGGCTCAAGGAAGAACTCGTCGAAGCCGCCCGCCAGCTGGAGGACCAGTCGATACGCACCCAGAGCGAGGCCGACGCCTGCCTGGGCATCCTGCTTCGCGGCCAGCCCGGCATGCCCCGCAGCTTCCGCAAGGACAGCGACCAGCTGCGCCGCGTCGTCGAAGAAGCCCAGGCCGCGATCGACACGATCGTCTGCTCCGACGAGCTCCGGCTCACCGGCAGGCTCGTCCTAGACCTCATCAAGGGCACCATCGACCCCTGGATCAGCACGGTGCGCAGCGCCCTCGACGGGCTGCGCGAGCGTGTCGACGCCGCCCTGCCGGGCGGTGGCACCCTGCGGCAGATCTGGCCCTCATCGACACAGGGCGTGCCGGACTACCTGCGTCCCAGCGCAGTGGAGTTCACGCTGGAAGAGGTGGACGGTTTCCCGCAGGAGTTCCTGCGCCAGGTGAGCCTGCGGATGCCTACCGATGAGGAGGCCATCGCCTCCCAGCTGGTGTCGCAGGAGCAGATCCAGCAGCAGGCCGTCAAGGACGCGGTGCACGACCTGATCACCGGCATGCGCGACGACCTGAACTCAGACGACCGCGTCCAGTGGAGCAAACAGCCGGTGGCGCAGCAGGCCGAAAGCTGGGTGTCGCGGCTGCGCGACCGGGCGCAAGCCCGCGAGGCCGTGATCCGGCTGGCGCTCACCGCCGAAGACCTCGACGACCGCGTCACCGACTGGCTGAATGACCCGGATTCCGGAACGAAGAGCTACCTCGACTGCACCCTGCGCGAATACCTCAACCCGCCCGGCAACTCCGTCACCGACCAAGAGATCCGCCGCCGCCACGACAAGATGGTCAGCGAGTTCGAGGCGCTCCTCACCGCCGCGGTGCCGCTGGTGCAGCTCAATCCGACGCTGTTCTCCGAGGTGCACGGCGAAACCCCGGCGACCGCGCTGATCCTGGACTCCATCGACGCCCCCCAGCTCGACCCGGCGATCCAGGCGCGTCTGGGCACCGATCCCCTGCCAGCGCGGCTCCGGAACGTCGCGGCCCGGCTGGTGCCCAACCAGCCGCTCAGCACCAACGGGAACCCGTCCCCGTCGATCACCCTGCTGTCATCGACGGCCGAGCCGTTCCACCTGCTCGTCGCGGGCAACATCCTCGGCCCGGCCTGTAAGGCCCAGTCCGCCACGTCCCACGTCGGCTGGCGCAATCGCCGCAGCCGCCCGCTGCCCGAGTATCTGCCGTTGTCGATCGAGACCCAGAAGCGCATCTTGCAGGGCCTGTTCGTCGGGCGCATGACTGGCCAGGTCGAGATCACCAGAAACCGGCCTGAGCTGCTGCGGGTGCGGGTAGAGAAGGACCGGTGGGCCGAGGTGTCGCTGCGTGGGCTCCGGCTGCCGCACAGCAAGATTCCTTACCTCGACTACCCGGGCCGCCTGCTGGAGGGCATCATCCTCGCGATGGTGGAGGGCTATCGCCGTAGCTCGCTGGAACCGCTGCTCCCCTACCAGGTGCTGCACGCCCTCGGGGTCACATACACTTGCCACCCGTTCCCGCTGTCCCAGTGGATCGAGGAGGGCAAAGAGTTCCCGCGCACCGCGGACTCCTTCCTGCTCTCCGGCAGCGACGCCACCGAGCGCCGGGCCGCGGTGGACGAGGCGATCGCCGACTTCAAACGTACCCTGAAACGCCTCGTGGAAGTCGGGGAGGGGGACCACCCAGAAGACCTGCCGACCCTCGAGATCGTCAGTATCACTCACGAGGCCCTGGACGAGCTAATGCTCCTTACCAGCGCCACCGACGAGCGGTACTAGTGATGCCGCGGCGCAGCCTCTTCATCTGCGGCGAGGAGGACTGGACCCGGGCCCAACAGTGGGCCCGGGCCGGGCTCGTCGGCCCCAGCCTCTGGCTGGTGGCGCCCGATGGTCCCTCCGGCCCCATCGTGGACGCCCAGACCCGCAGCCTGCCCGATGACACGGACGGACCACTGGGTAAGTTCCTCGGTCTCGACACGGATCTGGAGCGGGTGCAGCTCATCTGGTGCCCACCCCCGGGCTGCACCGACCTCAGGGATCACCCCTGGAACGGCCAGGCCCTTGAGGAACTCCGAGTGAGCTTGGGGCAGCAGTTCCTGGACGGGGTGGCGGTCTTCGCCGCCCAAGACCAGGCGCACCTCCCGGAACTGTCGGCCGACTGGTCGCGCATCATCGTCGGCCCGGAGCAGGCCATCTACCCCGGAGGGGCCGACGCCCCCAACGGGGATGCCGACGACTCCAGGCTGCACGTCGCGCTGGCTCTCGGCGGGGCGGTGGCTGGCTCGCCAGAGAAGCTGCTTCGTCCCCTGATCCAGGACGGCTGGTCGAGCGGAGAGATCTGCGCGACCGCATTCACCAGCACGATCCTCGGCGGACTCCAGCTCGACGCGGCCGCGCAGGACCACCACGAACGGACGCTGCCCTGGGCCAATGCCGCCAGCATCGCCCCGAGGCGGTTCTACGACGACCAGCACCAGCTGGAGCTGATCACCGACGCGGTGGCTTACGTGCTGAGCGCCGGTGATCCCCCGCTGCGGTGGCTCCCGGTCGACGAGACAGCCGTGAGCTTCGCCCGCGATCAGCAGATCGGGCTGAGCGCCTTCGCCGAACGCTTCTCGTCCTTCGTCGAGTTTCTGCTCCACCACAGCAAACCCGTGTCGTGGCAGGCGAAGGCCTACAACGCCATCGTCGATGGGCTGCAGGGCTCCGACATGGGGGCCGAGATCGCCCGGCGGGACGACTCCCCAGGCATCATCCCGGCTCCGGACCTCTTCGCCTTTGACCGCCAGCAGGTCGAGCTGATGCAGCAGCTGTGGGACGAAAACAGGGACACCGGAGCCAACCTGCCGTCCCGGGAGTGCTGGCGCGCGGTGATCGATACCACGTGCGGTCTGATCGACGGCAGCGATCTGCCTCAGGGGCTGAACCGCCCGGTCTACCACGATCGGGCGTGCGTCTGCGGCCCACTGACCGTCCTGGGATTCGCCGACCCCGAAGGCACGCTGTTCCCCGCGGCCGAGGAACTGCCCGGCACCATCGCGGGGCTGCCGCACACACCGGCGTCCGAGGCGGTCGCCACGACCGCGGCAGCCCTCGTCAAAGAGCACCTGGAGCAGCCCGGCCTCGGGCTCGTCCCCACCTCGTCGAGCGCCTCGTCGGTCACCTCCGAGCTGGCGTCCGAAGCCAGGAGGTACGACGACGAGATCCGTGCGGAACAGGCGCAGGCCTGCGGCGATCCGCGCAGGGTGGCCGGGCTGTCGTTCCTGGATACGCTGCGCACCTCGGTGATCGCCGACCGTATCCAGGCCGGGCTGTTCGCTGACCGCTGGTTCCGGATAGCCACCGGGACGCTGAACGGGCTCATCCCACTCAAGAGCGCTCTGTTCCGCTTCCTGGTCACCAGCGGCAGTGCGCTGTCGGGGCTCCTCGTGACGGTCAACCTGGTCCGGCCCGAGCTGTTCCTCCAGCTGTTGGCCTACCTCGGCATCGCGGCCACCCCCGGCCTGGTGTGGGGAGGGATCGGCGGGGTCTCGGCGGCGCTGGTCTCCGGTCCCGTCGTGTGGTTCTTCTACCACTACGAGGCATATCGCACCCGAGGCATCCGCCAGGCAGAGGCCAGGAGGCTGCTGTTCCACGCGGCCTGGGGCGCCCGGGAGGAGCACCGGCGGCTCATCAGCGCCGACCGGATCTTGCACCTGTGGACCCAGGTGCTGCGAGGCGTTTACCCGCTGCGCGACATCGAGCCCTCCGCGCCTAACGAGGTGCCCGCGGTGTCCCTGCCGAACGCCTGGACCGAAGTCCGGATGGCCGTGCCGGAGCGGGACCTGCGGGCCTGGCTCCGGAATGAGACCGAGGGCGAGTGCTGGCGGCACCGCGCCATCCACGAGCTGCTGACCCGCTTGGGTGACAAGCACAGCGAGTCGGCGGCCGCGGTGCTCGCCGATGTGGGGCTGAGCCACGGCCTGCTGCACGAGCTGGCCACCACCATCGACGAGCAGTGGCGCGACCTGCTGGGCGAGCTGGCTCGCCGGGACGGGCAGCGGCTGCGTGTCCGCGCGTTGAACAGCGGCTTGCCGCTCGACCCAGAGGGCAATGGCAGGACCTGGGCCGTCGAGGATTTCCTCGGACGGGTGACGAAGCCCGGCCACCAGCCCGGCGAGGACTACCATCGGGTCTCTGCCCACGCCGGATCGGTCCACCGGGAGACCTGCCTCGATCAGGCCCGGGGCACCCCCTCAGCCGAGGTCATCGCGTCGCGGACCTGCCTCTACCAGGTCCCTCTGGAACCGGCTCGGCACCACGTGAACCAAGCTCCTCACCTAGACGAGGGAATCTCCAGGTTCTGAATCGGGCTGGTGGGCGCATGGGGACGCCCACCAGTTCCCTGCGATAAGCGGCCGGGCTCAGTTCAGAGCTGGTAAGTGGTCTTGCCCGTGACAGTCGGCACTGAGTGCCAGCGTCCGTCCGCGGCAGATGCCACGATCGCTTCGTCTGCTTCCGCCGCGGCCCAGGCGTCCGCCGCGGAGGGGGCGACCTGCTCTCCGGTCAGGACCGACTGGACGAACAGCT
>JAUMYR010000083.1:8964-12138 GCA_030528545.1 Propionibacteriaceae bacterium | reverse complement strand
GGCATGTGCGGCCAGATCTGTCCGCTGCACATCAACACCGGGGACCTGGTGCGGCGGCTGCGGGCCGAACAAGCCAATCGCGTCCTCGACCGAGCCTGGGCGGCGGCGGCCAAGGCCTGGGGGCCGTTCACCTCGGCGGCGAGCGTGGCGCTCACCACCGCGAAGGCCGTCGCGCCGGTCACCACGGGGATCACCAAACTCGGACGCAAGGTCGTCGGCACCGACGTGCTGCCCCTGTACTCGGCCGACCTGCCCCGCGGCGGCAAGCGTCCCGAGGCCCGGCCAGCCAGCAACCCGGTGGCGGTCTACCTGCCGGCCTGTATCCAAACCATGTTCGCGGGCGGGGTGTCGGCGGCCTTCCGGACGCTATGCGAACGCGCCGGGGTCGAGATCGCGACCCTGGACTCCTCGGGCCTGTGCTGCGGCACGCCATGGAAGTCCAAGGGTTTCCTCACCGGTTACCGGACGATCATGCGCCGCGCCGAACGCCGCCTGGACGATCCGCTGCCGGTCATCGTGGACGCGGCCAGCTGCACCGAGGGCTATCAGGTGATGCAATCCAAGTCCGCCGACGCCGAGTTCAACGGCCTGCGCTTCGTCGACGCGGTCCAGTTCGCCTACGACGAACTGCTGCCGAAGCTAACCGTGACCCACCGGCTGACCTCCATCGCGTTGCACCCGACGTGTTCGTCGACCCAGCTAGGCCTCAACCCAGCTCTGGTCGGTCTGGCCTCGGCAATCGCCGACGAGGCCTACGTCCCGCTGGACTGGGGATGCTGCGCCTTCGCCGGGGACCGAGGCATGTTGCACCCCGAGCTGACCGCCTCGGCGACCCGGCGGGAGGCCGCCGAGGTCACCTCCCGCTCCTTCGGGGCCTATGCCTCCCTCAACCGCACCTGCGAGATCGGGATGAGCCGGGCGACCGGCAAGGACTACCGGCACATCCTCGAACTGGTCGAGAGCGCGACGCGCTGATCCGTGGCCTGGACGCCAGCCGTGGGCGTCCAGGCCCAACTCGCGCTCCGCCCGGAGCGCCAGGTCGATCTCTGTCGGTGCCCGCGGCTAGGCTGTCTGGTATGACTCAGCCAGAACACCTCCGCTGCTCCGACGCCGAACGCCACAGCGTCGAGCGGATTCTGGCCGACGCCTACGCCGATGGGCGGTTGGACCGCGAGGAGTATGACGATCGGTTGGACGCGGTGTGGAAAGCCAAGACCTTCGGCGAGTTAGACCCGCTCACCCGTGACCTGCTCCCGGCCAGGAAACCGCCACGCTACGCTGCGCAGACCCGGCCGGAGGGCGGCTACTTGACCCCCGCCTCCTACGGCCAGGTGAGCAGTTCCCAGATCACCACCATCATGGGCAGCCACACCCGGGCCGTCGACGACCTACGGCTGGCCCCCCGCACCGCGGTCACCTGCATCATGGGGGAGACCAAACTCGACCTGACCCGGGCCCGGCTAGACGCCGCCAGCTACATCGTCACCGTATTCGTGCTCATGGGTGAGGTATCGATCTGGGTGCCCGCCGGGGCCAGAATCCGCGACGAGACGACGGCATTCATGGGCGAGACCGAAATCAAACGGTTGCTCCCCAGCGAGGACGGTCCCCTCATCACGGTCCGCGGCGCCGTCATCATGGGAGAGGTGAATATCACTTGCCCCGAACATGAGTCATGGGCCAAGAAGAAGAAAAGGAAGTGGCTGTGACCGACCCCTTCGACCCACCGGCGCAGGCATGGACCCCGTTGGATCCGAATTACCTAAAGGTTCTGCGCTGGCGGGCCGTAATCGTGTGGCCGATCATATTCGCGATCCCCGCGGTGGGCCTCTACTTGGCTATGAGTTCCTGGCGGCCAGCGATCATCTGCGCAGCGGTCGCGGTGCCTTGGACCGTCTTCCAGTTCTGGCGCCAAGGCCGGTTGTTTCGCCGCTGGGGATATGCCGAAAGAGACACCGACCTCTATGTCCGTCACGGCCTGCTGTTCCGCAATCTGACCATCATCCCCTACGGCCGCATGCAGGTCGTCGAGGTCCAAGCTGGCCCGATCGAGCGGGCATTCAAGCTAGCCAGCGTGCATCTGGTCACCGCGGGCCCCAGCGTGAGCGTCCCCGGTCTCAACGCCGCTGAGGCGGCGGCGCTGCGCGACCGGCTGAGCGAACGCGGCCAGAGCCAGCAAGCGGGCCTATGAGCGAGCTGGAACCCCCGCCGCGGGTGAACGAGCCGCATCACGGCACCGGAATGGCCTCCCCGCGGCCCACCGAAAGGCCGCATCCGCTGACCGCTCTCGCCCGCGCCTGGATCATGTCGGCTGCCGCCGGGTACTGGCTTATCAAGGAGTGGGCCCAGGGGACGCTGCACGACATCGCGCAGTGGCCCTACGCCCTGTGGATCTTCGGCGGTGTCGCCGTGGTGCAGATCGTCGCCGGATTCTTTTCCTGGCGGTTCACCCGCTTCATCGCCGATGCCGAGGAGTTCCGGATTGAGAAGACCTTCATCTGGCACAGCTCCGACAAGATCAGCTACCCGAAGATCCAATCCGTCGACGTCCAGCAGCCCTTCGCCGCCCGGCTGCTCGGCCTCGCGAAACTGCACGTGGACGTCGGAGGTGGCAGCGGGAAGAACATCGAATACCTGTCCCTGAAGCGGGCCGAGGAACTGCGCGAGCACCTGCTGCGCCGGACCCTGGCCCCCACCGGTGCCGACCCCGCGGACGAAAGCCCCCGGTCGCCGGAACCGGCCAGCGGCCCCGAGGAAGAGGTGGTGCGGGCGACCCCGCTGAAGCTGGCGATCGCGGCCCTCACCTCCTCGTCTTTCCTCGCGACCCTCGTGCTGTTCATCGTGATCGGACTGCCCGAACTCATCATGGGCTCGTGGGGTCCAGGGGTCGCCTTGCTGCTACCCCTCGGCGGCATCATCGGGGCCAAGGTGATCGGTCAGTGGAACTACCGGCTGATCCGCTCCGGCGGCAACCTGAGAGTCAGCCGCGGCCTGACCACCTTGGCCTCTCAATCGGTGCCGCGGCACCGCATCCAGGGGATCCGCATCTCCCAGCCGCTGCTGAGCAGGCCCTTCGGCCTGTGGCAGATGAGGATCACCGTGCTGGGCTATGGTGCCGCCGGTGCCGATGGCCAGGTCAGCGACCTGGTGATGCCCGCGGGGACCTGGCGGGAC
>JAUMYR010000083.1:5340-8864 GCA_030528545.1 Propionibacteriaceae bacterium | reverse complement strand
CGGTGCCGATGGCCAGGTCAGCGACCTGGTGATGCCCGCGGGGACCTGGCGGGACGCCGAGGCCGCGCTGAACGCGATCTGGCCCGGTTTCGCCCTCGCCGACCTCACCTGGGATGCGCAGCCTCCCCCCGCCCGGTGGCTGACCTGGTTCACCTTCCGCACCCGGGGATGGGCGCTGGGACGCCTGGTGTTCGCGTCCCGGCGGGGCCTGCTGACCCGCAAGATCGACCTCGTGCCCTACGCCCGCATCCAGGGTTTCGAGCTGGTTGAGGGCCCGCTGCAACGCCTGCTCGGCCTAGCCGGGGTTACGGTCCATATCTCCCCCGGTTCGGTGTCGGCGGTCGCCGCTCACCTGCTCCGCAACGACGCCCGCACGCTGGCCGAGTGGCTGGTCAAGGCCGCGCTCTGGGCTCGGGCAGAGGATCTGTCCCTACATGCCCTGCTCGCCGGGGTTCCCGCCGCGCACCACGAACCCGCTTCCGGCGCGGCACCCGAGGCCCAGGAGGGACCACCGCCAGAGGCCGCCGCCGAAGACCGCGCCGCGACCGACCAGAGCCCCGCCTGCTCAGCACCGGCCGGGGAAGAGGCCCCCAGCCAGTTCAGCTCGCAGGAATCTGTACACAGGGAGCACCAAGTGCCCTAGGGTTAGCCCCATGAGCATCGTGTTGGGTATCGACGTAGGTGGCTCGGGCGTCAAAGGCGCGCCCGTCAACCTGGAAGAGGGTGGCTTCGCCGAAAAGCGGCTCCGTATCCCCACCCCTGAAAAATCAACCCCGAAGAATGTGGCCAAGGTCATTGGCGAGATCGTCAGCCACTTCGCCGACCGCGTCAGCGACGGTCCGATCGGCTTGACGATCCCGGCTCCGGTGCAACACGGCAAAGTGCCCTTCATCGCGAACCTTGACCAATCCTGGACCGGGCTACAGGCAGACGAGTTTTTCTCCGACAAGCTCGGACGCCAGGTCGTGCTGGTCAACGACGCCGATGCCGCGGGCCTCGCGGAGGTCCACTTCGGTGCCGCCAAAGGACACCCCGGGCTGGTGATCCTCACCACCTTGGGCACCGGTATCGGAGCTGCGATCATCCACCGCGGCGTCCTGATCCCCAACGCCGAACTCGGCCACTTGGAGATCGACGGCTACGACGCCGAGAAGCGCGCCGCATCCTCGGCGAAGGACCGCGAAGGCCTGTCCTACCCCGAGTGGGCCAAACGCCTGCAACGCTATTACAGCTTCGTCGAGATGCTGTTCAGCCCTGACCTGTTCGTGGTCGGCGGCGGGGTGAGCCGGGACTCCGACCAGTTCCTTCCGCTGCTGCGGCTCAAGACCCCGATCGTCCCGGCGAAGTTGCGCAACAAGGCCGGGATCATCGGGGCTGCGTGGGCAGCTCAAGAGGCCGCCGAACATCCCGACCCAGTCACTGCGCCCCCCGCCGGTACCGAGGCCGACGAAGCCCCCTGAAACCGCCTCCCACAACGGGGATCGCCACCATAGACTGGGCTGGTGAATAGCCCAGAAGCGGAGTTTGGCGCCCTGGTACGCAGACAGCGGGAACTCTTGGCCGAACTGGACCGGCTCACCATCCGGTTGGCGGAGCTGTCCCAGACCGGCCCTGGTGCCGGGGCACCGGGGCCGGTCTTGCGTCCGCGCGCTGGCGTCTCCGCCGGACCCAGACAGCCGGTTCCTCGGGTGGCAGCCCACGCCCCGAGTGAGGTGTGCCCGCCCGGGCCCAAGCCGTCCCCGGGGGTGGGGCCGGGTAACCCGCACCCGCTGGCCATGGCGCCGGTCGCGTCCTCCCCCGGCAGGCCCGCGTCCCCGCCGCCTCGCCAGCTCCCGTTCTGGGAACGGCCCGGGATGGTGGCCCGCCTGCTCGGCGGGGCCGGGATCGGCGTCACCCTGATCGGCATAGCCCTGCTGCTGAGCCTGGCCTGGCAGTACGGGTATTTCGGGCCGCCGCTACAGCTCGCCGCGGCTACCCTGCTGGGGACCCTGCTCGTCGCTGGCGGTTTCTGGGTGAGGCGCCGAGACGCCAGCAACATCGGTTCGGTCGCCCTGGTCGCCACCGGTGTCGCGACCGGCTACCTCACCGCTTTCATGGCGAGCGCCTTCTATGAGTACCTTCCGGCCAGCGCCGGGATGGCGCTAGCCGCCGCTCTCGCGCTCTCGGGCCTGGCGGTGGCCGCGTCCTGGAGGCAACAGTGGCTGGCCGGCCCGGTGCTGTTCTGGGGGATCCTACTGATTCCGGCCATGGGTGCCCCCGGCCTGCTCGCCGCCGTTGTCGTCCTAGCTCTGGTCATCGCGAGCGCCTGCATCACCGGTAACCAGCCCTGGCTACCGGTACGGATCAGCGAGGTGGTTCCCACGGCCGGGGTGCTGCTGGCCCTCACCGGCCCCTCGCTGCCCTGGGCGGCCCTATCCGCGGCGCTGGCGGCCGTCGCCACCGGGGTGGCGATCTGGGCCTGCCACCGCGGCCTGCCGACGGGCCCGTGGGGCCTCGCCATGATGGTGCTGGCCAACCTTCCCTTCGCCTATTCCGCCCTGCTTCAGGCCGAGGGCTCCGCCTGGATGCTGTTGGCCACCGCCGGGGCGCTGCACACCGCGCTGGTGCTGTTGCCCGGCCCGCGGCTCGGCAGCGTCGGCGTCACCGGGACCACGGTGGGCGCGGCCTACCTTGCTGCTGGCCGGACTGACCTTCTCCGGCCTGGACCAGCCTCTGCTGTGGACGCTGCTGCTCGCCACCTGCTACCTCGCCATCGGCCTAGCCGCCGGGGGCGTCAGCGTCTGGATCGGGCTGACACTTGGTCTGGGCGGCCTGCTCTTCTGGCTGATGGGGCGTGCCCGCCCCTGGGACTATGACCAGCTTCCCCACGCCTACCCTGGAGCCCTCGACCTGGCGGCTTCCCTGCTTGCCTGTCTAGTCCCCATGCTGGCGCTGCTGATCCTGCGACGCCACCACCGCGCGTGGGTGGCAGCCCAGGGTCAGGCGGTCTCCCATCTGCTCGGCTGCGCCGGATTGCTGGCCGGGAGCGTCACGCTGCTCCAGGCGGGGGTCGTGGCCGGACGACAGATCGCCTCAGGACGCGAGGGACTATCTGCCGGACACATCGTCTTGACCATCGCCTGGATCTCCCTGAGCGCCCTCGCGCTCGCCCGGGGACTGCGTTCGCAGCGGCCCATGGGTTTCGTGTATTGGGGATTGGCCCTAGCCGCCCTGGCGGTCGGCAAGCTCTTCCTCTACGACCTCGGGCAACAGCCCGCGCTGGTGCGCGCCATCGGCTTCCTGATCGTCGGGGTTAGCCTGCTGGTCATCGGCACTCGCTATGCCAAGGCGCTGCACACCGTCAGGGCACGGCGGGAACCGCCACCGCCGCCTCGTCCTGGGACCCGGGAGGACGGGATCCGCCCTCCCGGGCTTCAAGGCCCAGCGCCCGGCCAGCGTCCGCCCGGTGCGGAACCGCCAGGACGCTAGCGGCCCGGTCACATCCGCTCGGGTGCCTCGATTCCCAGCAGGTAGAGGCCCTTGTT
>JAUMYR010000083.1:0-5240 GCA_030528545.1 Propionibacteriaceae bacterium | reverse complement strand
GGCCCGGTCACATCCGCTCGGGTGCCTCGATTCCCAGCAGGTAGAGGCCCTTGTTCAGCACGGCCTTGGTCGCGGCGCACAGCGCGAGACGGCTCGCCCGGACGTCACCCTCGGCGCGCAACACGGGGCAACGCTCGTAGAAGGTGGAGAACGCCCCAGCCAGCTCGTACAGGTAGGTGCACAGCCGGTGCGGGGTCAGCTGGGTCGCGACCTCGTCGACGACCTCACCGAAGCGGCCAAGCAACAGGGCGAGCTGATGCTCGGAAGGATCGTCCAGCACCGTGACCGCGCCGAAGCTCAGCTGCTCGGCCTCGGCCTTGCGCAGGATCTGGCAGATCCGGGCGTGCGCATACTGCAGATAGGGGCCGGTATCCCCGGTGGTCTGCACCATCCGCTCCGCGTCGAAGACGTAGTCCTTCTGCAGGCCGCTGGACAGGTCGGCGTATTTGATCGCCGCCAGGGCGATCTCGGGCGCCGCCTCCCGCTCGGCCTCGTCCAGCAGGTCGTTGAGGGTGACCGCGGTTCCCTCGCGGGTCGAGAACTTCTTGCCGTCCTTGCCCAGCACCTGGCCGAAACCGGCGTGTTCGGCGGTCACCGAGGGCGGCAGGTAGCCAGCGCGTTTGGCCACCGCGAAGACCTGCTCCAGGTGGAAGGTCTGCGGGGAACCGACGACGTAGATGATGCGATCGGCGTCAAGGTCCCCGACCCGGTGCCGGATGGCCGCGAGATCGGTGGTGGCGTAGCCATAGCCGCCGCGCTGGTTGCGGATGATCGCCGGGGCGTTGAATCCCTCGACGAACACCACGAGGGCACCGTCGTCGATCACCGCGATGCCGCGAGACTCCAGGTCGTCACAGACCTTCGGCAGGTCCTCGTTGTAGGACGACTCCCCGGCCAGGTCATCGTCGGTGAGCAGGACGTTCAGCCTCGCGTAGGTCGAGTTGAATCCGGCCAGCGAGACATCGATCAGCTGATGCCAGATCCGGCGGGTCTCCTCGTCTCCGGACTGGAGCAGCACCACGCGGTCACGGCTGCGCGTAGCGAAATCCTGGTCGGATTCCAGCCTCTGGTTAGCCCGCTGGTACAGCGCCTCGGATTCGGCGAGGTTGAGCGTCGAGGCGTCCAGGCCCTCATCGAGCACCTCCTCGACCAGCATCCCGAACTGGCGTCCCCAGTCGCCGATGTGGTTCTGCGCGACGACGGTGTGACCGAGGGCGGTCAGCACCCGGCGGAAACAGTCGCCGATGATGGTGGAGCGCAGGTGTCCGACGTGCATCTGCTTGGCCACGTTGGGGGCCGAATAGTCGATGACGACGCGCTGGGGATGGGCACTGAGATTGAGCCCCGAGTTCGGATCATCCAGCACCGCCGATGCCACCGCGGCCAGCACCTCCGCTTTGACCCGGAAGTTGATGAAACCGGGGCCAGCGATCTCAAGTGGCTCGCACAGGTCGTCCACATCGAGGCGGGACACGATATCGGCAGCGACCTCTCGCGGAGGACGCCCCTCGCTCTTGGCTAGGCGCAGCGCCACATTCGACTGGAAGTGACCAAACTGCGGCTTCGAAGCGGGGCGCATCTCGGGATCAATGCCCGTGACCGCGCGCACCCGCGCGTCCAATATCGAGGGTAGGGATTGCATAGCCGACATTGTGACACGCTCGCGCTGTCCTTCGCGCATCGGACTGAGGCTTGGGCATCAGGCCGCGCCCTGGCGGCGGTTGCTCAGTCCCGTGGCTTGCGCCCGGACGCCCCCTGGGGCAGGAAGGAGCGCAGGCTGACCCGGGCCAGCGGGCGGCGCCACCACGGCAGCCCGGCGCTCAACTCGGCACGCGCCCTCTTCAGTTGTTTCCAATAGTCGCCGACCTGTTCGGAGGTGATATGTTCCCCGCCAAAAACCGCGGCATCGGCGTCCGCGGCGAGGCTGGCGGCCGAGTCTCCCAGCAGGCGGCTCTGCTCCATCCGGGTGAGGCCGCGGGGCACGGCGATGCCGCTATCGCAGGCGTGATCCAACAGATCCCGCCACCCATTGGCGACCCGAAGCCAGGTTTCTCCCTTCCCCCGGCGGCGGGAACTGCGCACCGCCTTGGCGACCAGGATGGCCGCGGCGATGAGTCCCAGCCCACCGATCGGGACTCCGACCCACAGGGCTATCACGAGCAGAGGATTGCCAGCCGGGGCGTCCTTCCTCGCGATCCGCCCGCTCGCCGGGTCGGTGTCGAACATGTCGCCATAGCTTCCGGGCGGGCGTCCCGGGTTTGGAGGGGGAACGTTGGTTGACGAACTCTGGTCCTTCGCCGGCTGGGGGGAGTCCGAGGGCTGCTTCGAACGCTCGGGGGTAAAGGTGTCGGTGGGAACCGTCACCCACTCCCCCGACTCGACTTGGATCTCGACCCAGGCCTTGATGTCTTTGCCCCGGATCGGGCCCTCCTCCGGGGTGAGCGCGCCGAAGGCGACCCTCGCGGGGAAGCCGTAACGGTTGGCGATGAGCGCGAACACGGCGGCGTACTGCTCGTCGCTGCCCACCAGCTCCCGGCCACTAGCGAAGGCGGCCAGCCGAAACCGGCCGTGCCCCGGGAGGAAGTGTTTCTCGCCGCTGCGGGACCCATCGCTCCACGCCCCGGCACGCAGCTTCTCCGCCGCCGACCTGAGCCGTGCCAACGGTGTGGGCTGATCCCCCCCGTTGGTCTGGGCCAAAGAAGAGAGGAAGTCGGAGGCCTGGTCCGGCAGCCTCCGGGCCTCACCTGGGCGGATCTCGGCTGGCAGCTGGTCGAAGGTGCGCAAGGGGGCCGCGGTCAGCCTGATCGTGTCCTTGGACTTCAGCCGATCCGGTAGCAGAGCCTGCTGGGTGGACAGGTTGAACCGCAGCGCGGCGGCGTGTTCGCGGCTGAAAAGACCGCCGAACTTCAGCGCCGCCACCCGGCCGAACCCAGGTACCCATGCGTTCAGGTCGGTATTACTGGCGTAACCGTCCAGCACCGTGATGGTGGCCTCCCTGAGCCCCTCCAGCGGTGGGCTCGGCACCCTCGACCCGAGCCGGAGGAAGCCGGTGTTCGGATCCGATACGTCTCCGGTGGCGGACCACACGTGACCGTTATAGAAATCCAATGCCGAGAACCTCACCCAGGTCCCGGGTTCCAGGCCCTCGATTTCCAGCATCGGGGTGTCGTAGTACAGGTCCAGCTCTTTGCTGGAGTATTTGCGGAAACCGACCAGAGGGGATACGTAGTCACGCATGTCGATGGGCGGCTGCACATAGCTGCGGGCGACCAGGCGAGGTTTACCCGAGGTCCCCGGCAAGACCGGCCCGAGCAGCATTCCGCCCACGGCTCCGGCCACCAGCATCCCCGCACCCAGCACCGCCGAGGAACGCCGCAGCTTCTGGACGCTCAACAGCCGCCTGCGCCGCGGGAACCGGTTGGCCATCCATCCGAAGCTCAGCAGGGCCAGCAGCACTCCCTGAACCCGGGGGTGGAAAGCATCTAGCGTCCCCAGCACGATCACCAGCGCGGCCGTCAGCAGGGGCACGGCGAGGGCAACGGCCGGACGCAAGGCGCGGCGGGCGATCAGGTAGGACAAGGCCGAGGACAGCAGCGCCAGCAACAGCACCAGAGCGGCATAGGTCCCCCGCGAGGCGAGCGGGGGCAGGGTCGTCAGCATGCCCTTCCAGCCGCTGATCGGCAGGGTCGCGAGGATCGTCAGCGAACGGGAGCTGGGGATCATTCGCCCGATCGCCTCCCCAGGCAGCGCCAGCGGCGTCCCCAGCAGGAAATACCATAGGACGCAGACCACCACGACGACGCCCCACGGCCACTCCCAGGTGATCGCCACGTGGGCGGTGACCAGGCCGGTCAGCAGGCCCACACCGACCACCACCCACAGCTGGGGCGAGTCGAAGGAGGTCACGAAACCGGAGAACGCGACCAGAAGCAGACCGATCACGAAAGCCGCATCGATCTGGTCGTGGCGGCTCGGTTTCAGGCTCGCCAGGCGCGCGGTGAGCGTCCGCGTGCGAGACCTCGTCTCCTGTGACACGTCGGGGTGGGCGATTCTCACTGCAACTGCCCTCCACGCAACACCTTCGGCAGATCCGCCAGGCGTCCCACGGTCATCACGGTGATCCCCCTGCCCTGGTGGAGGTTCATCCGTCCCTCTTCATTCGCCGACACCGCGAACACGTTGACTTCTGGGGGGAGGTAGGCCCGCGCCCGCTGGAAACTGGAAAAATCGCCCAGGCCCCCCGATACCAGGACCACGATGCTCGCCTCCGGCGCCAAGCGGTTCAGCTGGCCCACGGCCCCAGGCAGATCCCGCTCCTGATACTCGGCTCGCGAGAACGTGTCCAGGGCCAGGAAGGGCGGGGGCTTGTCGACCGCGTGGCCGCCGCACACCACGGTGAGATCCATCTCGTCGCTGATCGCGCGCATCGCGATGGATGCGCCCACCGAGACCGCCAGCTCGAACTCCTCCGGGCTGTGGTAGGAGGATTCGGCCACGTCGACGACCACCGCGATGTGGGAGCGCCGGGTATCGAGGAACTGCCGCACCAGGAACTGGCTCGAGGCCGACGCACCCGATAGTTTCGCCGAGGACCTCCAGTGGATGTAGCGCCGGTCGTCCCCTGGGACGTATTCGCGCAGTGTGTGGAAGGCGAGGTCGCTCATCGAGATATCGTTCGTGGTGTAGCCCTCAAGGTCGCGCAACAGGCCCGAGCCGACCGGCTCCAGCGTGACGGTGCGCGGGTGGACGAAGACCTCCTGGGGCTCGGCCCACACCACTTCGCGACGGACCAGGCCGAATGGGTCACCCCGCTGCGTCACCACCGGGCCGATCTTGATGACCCCTCGCCTGCTCGTCGGGATCACGATCACCTCGTCATGGCTCGCCCCGACGCCGAGCCCTGGTAGCGTGAACCGAGCTACCGACACCCCGACCGGGAACTCCAGACTGAGCGGCAGCATCGGCGAGCGGGCCGTGTTGGTCACCTGGACGCGGGCAGCTACGGACTCCCCCACCCGTACCCGCAACGGGTCGATGTCCAAGCCCACCAGCAGTTGCTGGCGTCCGATGACGAAAAGGCAAGCCACGGAGAAACTCGCCAGCAGCATCGCGGCGAAGGTCGCCGCCTCGGCCCAGCCGAAGCGGGCGGCGACGAACCAGCTCAGCCCAGCCAGCCCCAGGACCGTCCACCCCAGTCTGCTGACTGCCCCGAGCACCCTGCCCACCGGCACGGTCACCGG
>JAUMYR010000082.1:7905-12209 GCA_030528545.1 Propionibacteriaceae bacterium | reverse complement strand
ACAAAAACTAAACGTCTGTCAACCAGGCACTTTTGAGTATATGCTCATCCCGAGCGGTTGTCCTGTCATTTGGGTCAATGGTTGATCCAACAGGTCCGCGGAGAGCCAACGAAGGAGATGCGCATGAAGGTTCGTCAGATGGCAGCCGCGTTACTGTGCGGTGGTCTGACTCTTGGGCTTGCAGCGTGTGGTGGGGGTTCCGACACGGCCAAGTCTGGGGATCAGGCGAATCAGATGTACACCTGGGTGTCGAGCCAGTCCGACCGGGAACAGTGGGAGACCTTCGTCAAGGGTGTGCAAGAGACCGCTGATAAGGGTTTTAAGCTGACCCTCGATGGGCCGAGCTTCCAGGAGTACTGGACCAAGGTCAAGACCCGCATGGCCGCTTCGGATGCGCCGTGCATCATCACCACCCAGGCCGCGCGGGCCCAGGAGCTGAAAGAGCTGCTCGCCCCGCTGGATGAGCTCGCCAAGGAGGCCGGTCTCGACCTGAAACAGTACAACCCGGCGATGATGCAGGGCATGACGGTGGACGGAACCGTCCGGGCCATCCCCTATGACGCCGAGCCCATGGTGCTGTACTACAACAAGACGATGTTCAAGAACGCTGGGCTGAAAGAGCCGGGCCTCGACTACACGCTGGAGCAGTTCGTCTCGGACGCCAAGGCACTCACCAAGGACGGTGTCCAGGGCTTCGCGGTCGCACCAGATTCGAACTACCCCTACCTGCCGTTCGCCTTCGCCAACGGCAACTCTCCGGTCAAGGAGGGCAAGCTGGCGCTCACCCAGCAGGGCTTCGTCGACGACATTCAGTTCGTCTTCGACCTGGTAGCCAAGGAGAAGGTCGCGCTGCCGCCGAACTCGGCCGACACCACCGATGTCCCGATGCAGGGCTTCCAGGCCAAGAAGGTCGCCATGGTCGTGGAGGGACCCTGGTTCTACTCGACCATCCGCAAGGGCATGGAGTCTGAGGTCGGTGTGGCCGTCATCCCGTCCAAGACCGGCAAGCCGGTCGGCCTGATCCAGGGATCGGGCTTCGGTATCTCGGCCAAGTGCCAGGACAAGAAGGCCGCCTTCGCCAACATCATGAAGATGACCACGCCCGAGGTCGTCGCCTATGTCGGTAAGCACCGCGGCACCGTCCCGTCCATCCAGTCCGCGATGAAGGGTTGGGCCGAAGGCAAACCGGCCGAGGACGCCAAGGTCATGGAGGCGCTGCTGGCCGACGGCCTGCCTCTCATCACGACGCCGAACTGGAACCAGGTGACGACGCAGTTCACCCAGTACTCGCCCGAGGGTACCCGTGGCACCCGGACCGCCGCCGACATCCTCGGGGCGATTGAGAAGGCCGCGAGCTAACCCGTCATGACAGCCGTGGCTCAGAAGAACGCTCAGCCACGCCCTGTGACGACACCGAAGAAGGCCAGCAAGCCTGGAATGAACCAGCGGCTGCTGGCCTTCTTCCACCTCGCACCGGGCATGAGCGGTTTCGTGATCTTCATCGTGATTCCGCTGATCGCCTCCGTGGTGATCAGCCTTTATGAGTGGCCCCTGTACGGCGAGGCCAGCTTCGTCGGATTCGACAACTACGCCCGGCTGCTGAGCGGCGACGACCCGGCCTTCTACACCGTCTTGCGCAACACCATCGTCTTCGCGATCGGCTACACCGCGCTGAACCTGGTGATCTCGACGGGCATCGCGGTGTGGCTGCACTCGCTGCCGGACTGGGCGCCGTTCTTCCGGGTGCTGTTCTTCGTCCCGGTGGTGACGCCGATGGTCGCCAACGCGCTGGTCTGGCGAGTGATACTCGACGACCGGGGTGTGCTGAACTCGGTTCTGGGAGCGGTCGGCATCAGCGGGCCATCCTGGCTGGGCGAACCCGGCTGGGCGATGGTGTCCATCATCATGATGTCGCTGTGGCAGGCGATCGGCTACAACATCGTGGTGCTCGCCGCGGGCCTCAACAACATCAACCCGGCCGTGATGGAGGCCGCGCGCATCGATGGCACCAATGCCTGGAGCAGGTTCTGGAGGGTGACCTTCCCGATGCTGTCGCCGTCGCTGTTCTTCGCCAGCGTCATGACCGTCATCGGCTCGTTCAAGGTCTTTACCCAGCCCTACATGCTGACCAAAGGCGGCCCGGGCGAGGCGACCAACACCCTGGTGCTCTACCTCTACCGCAGCGGCTTTTCCTTCGACAAGCTCGGCCTAGCGTCCTCCCTCGCCTGGATCCTGTTCGTGCTCGTCATGCTCGTCACCGCGATTCAGTTCGTGGGACAGAAGAAGTGGGTGAACTATGACTCCTAGGACACACAACCGGCGCGGCCAGATCATCAGCAAGACGCTGCTGGTGCTGTTCGGGCTGCTGTTCTTCTCTCCATTCCTGTGGATGTTCTTCTCCTCCCTCAAGCCCAGCAGCGAGGTGCTCTCGACCGGGTCGGATCTCTTCGGCAGCCAGGTGGTCTGGGCCAATTACGCCGATGCCTTCTCCTCCATCCCCTATGGGCGGATCCTGCTCAACACCTTCTTCATCGCGACCATGGGTTCGCTGATCGCGGTGACGGTGTCGGTGCTGAGCGCCTACGCCTTCTCGCGGCTGGAGTTCAGGGGACGCGACCAGCTGTTCGCGCTATTCATCGCCACCCTCGTGCTGCCCATCGAGGTGCTGGTCATCCCGCTGTTCATCGGTGTCAACAAGCTCGGGATGACCAATACCTACCAGGCGGTGATCCTGCCGTTCGCCTTCGGTGCCTTCGGTGCGTTCATGCTGAGGCAGTTCCTGCTGTCCCTGCCGCCCGACTACGAAGAGGCGGCCCGGATCGACGGGGCGGGCCAGTTCCGGCTGTTGGTCAACGTCATCGTGCCGCTGCTGCGGGGCCCGATCACGGTGGTGGGTGCCTTCGCGTTCATCGACTACTGGAACTCCTTCCTGTGGCCGCTCATCGTCATCGACGATAAGGAGATGGCTCCCTTGCAGCTCGGCCTGAGCATGTTCTCCGGGGAACGCGGCACCGAATGGGGGCCGCTGATGGCGGCGTCCACCATCGGCGTCCTGGCCAGCCTGGTCATCGTCGTGCTCATGCAGAAGCAGCTTGCCAAGGGCATCAACCTGGGAGGCTTCGGTGGACGATAGGAAACGCTGGGAGGCGCTGTCGCGTCCCACCCCGGAATGGTTCCGCAGGGCCAAACTCGGTTTCTTCATCCACTGGGGTCCGTACTCGGTGCCGGCCTGGGGCGAACCCCTCGGCGAACTGGGCGAGATCCCGCCGCTGGAGTGGTTCAAGCACAACCCCTACGCCGAGTGGTATTACAACACGATCCGCATCCCGGGCAGCCCCGCCGCCGAACACCACCAGCGGGTGCACGGTGGCAAGGACTACGACGAGTTCCTGGACGAGTGGCGGGCCGAACACTTCGACCCGCGCTCTCTCGTCGGGGAGCTCGTGGCGGCGGGCGGGGCCTATCTGGTGCTCACCACGAAACACCACGACGGGGTGTGCCTGTGGGACGCGCCGGGCACGGGGGAACGTAACACCGTCGCCCGGGGCCCCAAGCGCGACCTGGTCGGTGCCTATGCCGATGCCTGCCGGGAGCTGGGGATGAGGTTCGGGGCCTATTATTCGGGTGGCCTGGACTGGCACGTGCGCCCCACCGACCCCATCGGGCTGCGGGACGACTGGGAGATCACCGAACGTCCGCTGGACGCCGGATACGCCGCCTAC
Organism: Propionibacteriaceae bacterium; assembly: GCA_030528545.1. The sequence goes on along the minus strand of JAUMYR010000082.1, from coordinate 8,487 downwards.
GCCGCCGATCACGTCCGCGACCTGATCCGGCGCTACCGGCCCGACATCCTGTGGAATGACATCAACTGGCCCGACGAGGGCAAGAACTTCGCGCCCCACGGGATCGGCACGGTCTTCGAGGAGTACTACGCCGCGAAACCGGATGGGCTGGTCAATGACCGGTGGCATGTTCCCCACGCCGACTACACCACCAGCGAATACCAGCACCTGCTGGAATGCGAACAGGCGCAGGTGTGGGAGAACTGCCGCGGGGTTGGGCTGTCCTTCGGGTACAACGAGGCCGAAGGACGCGAGCACGCCCTGGCCGGGCCGATGGCGATCCGTCACCTGGTCGACGTGGTGAGCCGGGGCGGACGCCTGCTGTTCGGCGTCGGCCCGATGGCCGACGGCCGGTTGCCCGGGTGGCAGTCGCGGATCGTGGCCGAGATCGGGGAGTGGACCCGGGTGGCGGGGAATCTGCTGGAGGAGCTGACTCCTTCCGCCCGCACCCTGGACCTGCCCCAAGCCTGGGTGCGCCTCGGCGATTCCCCCGAGGGAACCATCGCCTTCGTCGACGCCGACCACCCGGTCCAGCTCCCGGCG
>JAUMYR010000082.1:5775-7805 GCA_030528545.1 Propionibacteriaceae bacterium | reverse complement strand
TCACCCCTGGGTGGGGACGGACCAGGTTTCGCGGCGCACCCTAGCCCGGCCCGGCGCGCGGGTGCCGCGGGCCGGTAAACCTCTTGGGACGAACCGGCCCGGCGGCCGGTGGCGAGGAGTAGCCTGGCGGTATTCAGCATCTCGCTGTAAGGAGTGTTTCATGTCCGAGAAGACTGTTGAATGGCCAGAATCCCTCACTAATGTCGTGCAGCGCCGCCAGCGGAAACTGGGCGAAAGCGCGCAGCAGCGATTCCTGCGAGCCACCGAAAAGGTTGACCGGATCATCCAGAAGGACCCGCGAGAGAAGATCGCGGTCCGGCGCCGGATCGTGGACGATTACGACTCCAACGCGATCGAGCGGATCATCGGGGAAAGCGACCTGTTCCCGATCGCTTACCTGCAGACCGGATACCGGGTCAGTGATGCCGTCTGCCGGGTTGTCCTGAGGGACGCCAAAGGCGCGGTGGTCGGCAGCGGAACGGGATTCCTCGTCGCCCCCACCGTGCTCATGACGAATAATCACGTGCTGGAGAGCGTCGATACCGCGATGCGGGCCCACGTCGAGTTCCACTATCAGGACGACGAGAACTTCATGCCCCGGCCGATCTTCAGCTACCGGCTCGACCCGAGTGCGCTGTTCCTGACCGACGAGAATCTCGATTTCACGCTCGTGGCGGTGAAAGACAACCCGGGAACCGGGAAGAACCTGGCCGAGTTCGGCCACCTGCCATTGATCGCCGAGACCGGGAAGATCCTCGAAGGCGAATACGTCTCGATCATCCAGCACCCCAGCGGCGGGCCGAAGGCCGTCACCCTGCGGGAAAACCAGGTCAAGGCGATTCAGACCGACTTCGTCCACTACCTCACCGATACCGAGCCGGGTTCGTCCGGTTCACCGGTATTCAACGACCAGTGGGCCGTGGTCGCGCTACACCACGCCGGGGTACCGGACCCCAACACCCCCGGAGGCTGGATCGCTAACGAAGGCATCCGGATCAGTTCCATCGCCAAGCGGGTTGCCGAGCTCTACCCGGAGCTGTCGTCGGACTCCAAAGCCCTGGTCAAGAGCGTCTTCCCGAGTGTCGAGAGCATCCTCGGGGAACCTGCCGGGACGAGCTCGGGAGCATCAGCGAAGGGTCAGGTGGCCTCGGGCCATGGCTACGACGAACTCTTCCTCGGCGACAGCTACCGGGTTGCGATGCCCCAGCTGTCGGCGGAGATGAGCAAGGACGTCGCGCTCACCGAGGAGGGAAACTCGGTTCTGACCTACACCCATTTCTCGATCGTGATGTGCAAGTCCCGCGGACTGGCCTATTTCACGGCGGTGAACATCAACGGCAAGGAAGAGGTCGAGATCCCCCGGAGCCGCGACAAGTGGAAGTTCGACACCCGGATCCCGGACAAACACCAATACGGCAACGAGGTCTATGCCAACAACGACCTGGACCGCGGTCACCTGGTCCGGCGCAAAGACCCGAACTGGGGTAAGGACGCCAAACAGGCCAATGCCGATACCTTCCACTTCACCAACAGCGCGCCGCAGCACAAGGAACTGAACCAGAAGACCTGGCTAGAACTCGAGGATTACATCCTGCAGAACGCCAATACCAGGGACCTGCAGGTCACGGTGTTCACCGGTCCGGTGTTCCGGGCCGACGACATCGTCTACCGCGGCAAGTACAAGATCCCGGCGGAGTTCTGGAAGGTCGTCGTCATGGTGAAGACGGATGGCACGCTGTCGGCCACCGGATATCTCCAGACCCAGAAGAACATGATCGACAACCTGGAGTTCGCCTACGGCGAGTACAAGACCTATCAGGTGCCGATCACCCACCTGGCCGAGATCACCGGGCTCGATTTCGGTGAGCTGCCCACCTTCGACCCCATCGCCAGGATCGAATCGGCGGGCCGGGTCGTCACGGGCCCGGATCAGATCGTGCTCTGATCGCTGTCGCGGGCCGAGCCCGGCGGCGGGGCCGCCACGACCCACCCGGTCACCCGCGGTCCCGCCAGCACAGATACACCGGCCC
>JAUMYR010000082.1:0-5675 GCA_030528545.1 Propionibacteriaceae bacterium | reverse complement strand
AACGTTGGCTATTCCGTCCCGGAGCGTAGTGGAAGCCGGTCTCAGGCAGCGGCCGAAGCCCGGGCATGCCCAGTGGCCGGGGCGTTTGGGTATACCGCCCCGGCCACGACCGCCGGGTCCAGAGTGGGCATCACTCCAGCCAGACGCTGACCTCTCCGCCGTGCGGGTCGACGCCGTCCAGCAGGTCGGCCGGGATCCGGAAGGCCCGTCCCGGGGCGGCGGGCCACAGCAACCGCCGGGACGCCAGGGTCCGGCCGTCCTGGCTGATCCTCACGGTGGGGCTGGCCACGAAGCGGTCCACCCAGGCGACGAAGCGCCGCCGCGCCGGTGGACCAGACCGCGCGCCCACCCGGCCCGGTGAGATCCAGCGCAATGGGTCGCGAGCCCGCACCCTGACCCCGTCGGCCGGCGGCGGTGCTGAGCCGAGCCGGGCAGCGATCCGGTCCGCGACGAACCGTCCCTCCAACGCGACGACATCAGCGGTCTCCACGGGATGGGTGAGGTTACCCACCGCGAAGACATCGGGCCGGGATGTGCATAGGGCGGTGTCCACCACCGGAGCCGAGCTGGCCGGGTCGATCTCGATTCCCCCTGCCCTCAGCAGTTCGTTGTCGGCCACCCAGTCCCCGGTGAAAATCACCGTGTCACAAGCCAGGATCGTGCGCTGCCCGGTGGAGAGGTGTTCGATCTCGACGCCACTGACCCGGGGACGGCCGTGGACGGCGACGACCCGAGAGTTCGCCACCACCCGGGTCCGGAAGGCCAGCGACCCAGGTGCCCGGAAGGCCCAGTAGGACTCCGCCTTGGGATAGCGCGAGACCAGCGCCTCGGTCGCGCACCCGGACTCCCTCAGGGTCATCACCGCCGACCAGCTGACCAGTTCCGCGCCGACTACGACGGCCCGCTTCCCGACCCGTGCACCGTGGAGGTGCACCAGGTTCTGTAACTGACCGGTGGTGAAGATCCCCGCGGGGCGGTCACCCGGGATCATCCGGGCCGCCCGCGGTCGTTCCCTCGCCCCGGTCGCGAACAGGAACACCTCCGGGCGGATCAGCAGGCGTCCCCGTGGGCGGGTCGCCACCAGCGTCGCCTCGTCCTCCCATCCGGTGACAGTGGTCTGAGTCGAGATGTTCGCCCCGGCCTCCAGGGCGTCCTTCACCAGGAGCCGCGCATAGGCCGGGCCGCTGAGGAAGCGTTTCCGGTCGCGGATGCCATAACCGGGATGGTCGGCGTGCCGGGGGATACCACCGGCTTCGCGCTCCCGGTCCAGAACCAGGACCTCACCCTCGACTAACCGGGCCAGGCGAGCCGCGGCGCTGAGCCCCGCCGGGCCGCCGCCGACGATCGCGACCCTTGGGGTAAGGAGTTTTGGTGCGCCAGCCATATCAGGACCTCCCCTGCTTCTCGAACCATTGAGCCACCTCGGCGCCGCAGAAGAATCCCTGGCAGCGGCCGTTCATGGCACGGGTGCGGCGTCTCAGCCCCGACAGGCCGCGCGGTGGAATCGGCGATGACAGCGCCTCGCGTAGTTCTGCCCGGGTCACCCGCTCGCAGAAGCACACGATCGTGCCGCAGTCGGGGTCCGCCGCGATGAGGTCATCGTCTTGGTAGGGCCGGATCTGGTGTTCACCGAGCGGGGGCATCCGTGGCGGATCGGGAAGATCGGCGCGGACGCCAAGGTCCAAGTCAGTGCCGGCCAGCAGGCCCATGACGTACTCGGCTACCGCGGGAGCCGAGGTGAGTCCGGTCGAGCGAATCGCGCCCGCGATGACATAGCGCTGGGCCGCATCCACCTCGATCAGGTAATCCTTCTGGTTGTGGGCGGCCCGCAGCCCGGCGTAGGCGGCCGTGACCTCCTCCTCCAGCAGGGCCGGGAGGATTCGCTGGCCCTTCTCCAGCAGGAAACCGAACCCGTCCTCGGTGGTCGAGGTATCGTCGCGGTCCTCCATGTCGTCGGCGGTCGGGCCGAGCATGACATTGCCGAAGATGGTGGGGCTGATGAGAACACCCTTGCCGACCTTGGAGGGGGCGGCCAGGACGATCTGGTCCACCAGGCGGGATGAGAGCTTGTCGAAGACCAGCAGCTCTCCCTTTCGGGGGTTGAGCGCGAGCCGGGAGTATCCGAACATCGCATCGATATGGTCCCCTCCGAGGCCGGCGGCGTTGATGACCCAGCGCGCCCGGACCTCGCCCCGGCTGGTGCTTACCAGGGTCTCGTCCGGCCCGACGCTCACCCTCTCGACCCGGTGCCCAAGCAGGAGCCGGGCGCCGCGCTGCACCGCCTCGGTCGCGAAGGCCAGGGGGACGCTCCAGGCATCAATGACGGCCTCACCGGGCACCTCCAGCCCGCCGGTGACCCCCTCGCCCAGGTGCGGGAGCCTGCGGTAGACCTCGTCTGGGCTGAGCAGGCTCGTCTCGCGGTAGCCATTGCGCACGGCTTTGTCTTGTAACCCGGGGAGGCTGGCGGCCTGTTCGGCGTCCCAGGCCACCAGGATCGCCCCGGTGGTGAGGACCCCGATCCCGGTCTGGGCACAGTAGTCCTGAAGCATGTGGTAACCCCGGGCCACCAGGCGTGCCTCCAGCGTGCCCGGGGAGGCGTCGTAGCCGGTGTGCAGTATCGCGGTGTTGGCCTTGGATGTGCCCTCGCAGACGTCCTCGCGTCCCTCGATGAGGACGACCGAGGCGTTGGTGGCGGCGAGCGCGCGGGCGATGGCGGCGCCGATCACCCCCGCACCGATCACCGCGACGTCGGCGACATCGGCGATGCCGCCGGGGCTGGCTGGGTCAGGCATGTGCTGCTCCTTCGTGGAAGAGGTGCTGGTGTGCGCTCACTCGCCGGCTTCGGCTGCGGGTTCCTCGTCCCGCGTGAAACCGGGCGAATAGGCGGGATATCGCTTGAGCGCGATGACATAGGCCAGCGCGGTCGCGGTGAGCGCGGCCACGAACTTGCCGACGATCATGGGCGTGATCATGGTGGGCGCGACCCCCGCGGTGAATCCCAGGTGATCGCCGAGGATCGCCATCGCCGAGACCGACCAGGCCGTGTTGATGAAGATGCCCCGCTTGTCCATGTCTTCCATGAGCTTGTAGGTCGGGATCGCGTTCGCCATCGTCATGATGAGCCCGCCCGAAGCGACATCGTTGATGCCGAGGGCCTTGCCCACCCGCGACAGCGGTCGCCGGGCGACCTTGGTGATGAGGGTCATCAAGGGGAAGGCACCCATGAGGAACAGGCAGATCTGTGCCACGATGACCAGCCCGTCCATGACCGGGGTCAGCTCCCACCCGGGCGGCATGATCTTCCAGCTGGTCAACAGCTCGAAGGAGCCGATCGCCAACGCGATCGAGATGATGAACACCAAGAACTTGCCGAACCCGAGGAAACCCTTCGTCATGGCGTCCGGGAAACGCCACAGGCCGAAGGCGATCAGCAGTGCGGCGATGACGATGGGCACCAGGTTGCGCAGGATCATGACGATGTCGTAACCGGCGGTCAGGCCACCGGCCAGGACGCCGATGGGGATCGTGACGACCCCAACCAGGACGCCGTTAGCGAAATAGGGACGGTTCTGCTCGGACACGATGCCCAGGCCGACCGGGATGGTGAATACCACCGTGCAGCCCAGCATGGAGGCCAGGATGGCACCGGCGAGCAGACCCGCCTCGGTGGAGCGGGCCATCTCGACCGCGAGCGGGAACCCACCCATGTCGTTGGCGAGCAGGGTGCCCGCGAACATCGCCGGATCGGCGCCCAGCAGCGTATAGAGCGGGACCACGACAGGGTTCAGTACCTTGGCCAGGATCGGTGCCAGGGAGAACATGCCCACCATGGATAGCGCCAGCGGGCCAAAGGTGTTCATCCCCTCCTCGAACTGTTCAGCCAGGCCGAAGCGTCCGCCGATGGCCCGGTCGAGTGCTCCGATCAGCAGGAACACGGCCATGAGGATGACGATGATCTCGTTGATACCCATGACTCACAGCTCCGCGGTCACGTCGACGGCGTGCCGCCAGGCGTCCCGGTAGCGGGCGACCTCCTCGGGGTCGCGGCTGGGATGGTAGCTCGCCTCGGCCTGCCAGGGGTAGGGGGCATCGGCCAGTGCCTGGGCGGGGTCCAGGGCGAGCCTCATGCAGGCCGCCGTGCCAAGCGCGGTCGCGTGGGCGGAAGGGTAAACCTCCAGCGGGGCGCCCAGCAGGTCGGCCTGGGTCTGCATGAGGGTGACGCACCTGGTCAGACCGCCATCGACCCGCAGGCTAGACAACGGCGCCCCCAGCTCGGGCAGGGTCAGGTCAGACAGTTCGGCGATCTGGCAGGCGATCCCGTCCAGCACCGCGCGCACGATCTCGCCCCGGCCGGTGGACAGCCTCATCCCGGTGATGAACGCCCCGGCCTCTGGTTTCCACCAGGGGGCGGCCAGACCGGCGAAACTCGGGGCGCAGATGACCCCGCCGGTGTCGGCGGCCGCGACCTGGTCCATCTGCGGGGCCTCAGAGATCAGGCCCAGTTCCTGCATCCAGCGCACCGCGGACGCGGCGGTGTAGACCTGCCCATCCGAGCAGTACATCGTCTCTTCACGCAGCGTCCAGGCCACCGAGGTGGTGAGGCCGTTATCGAAGCGTGGGGCGCTGCCTCCCATGTTGACCAGGATGAATGCCCCGGTGCCGTAGGTGCATTTGCCCTGGCCACGCTCCAGGCAGCCCTCGGCCAGCAGCGCGGCCTGCTGGTCGACGATGAGCCCGCCGAGGGGCACCTCGCCGCCGAACACGCTGGTCGTCCCGACGATCTCGTCGCAGGCGACTAACCGAGGCAGGGACTCCTCCCCGAGACCGAAGATGTCGAGCAGGACCGGGTCCCAGACCAGGTCGTCCACGTTGAGCAGCAGCGACCGGGACGCGGTCGAGACGTCGGTGACGAACTCGCCGGTGAGTTTGTGGACGATCCAGGTGTCGGTGGTGGTCACGACCCCATCGCGGGTGAGGTTTTCTCTCAGCCACACCATCTTGGGTGCGGTGAAATAGCAGTCCAGGACCAGGCCGGTGCGGCGGTGAACCTCCTCGCCGTGGCCGCGCAGCCGCTCGACCACGGTCTCGGCGCGGCGGTCCTGCCACACGATGCAGGGGGTCAGCGGCTCGGACGTATCGGGGTCCCAGGCGAGCACCGTCTCGCCCTGGTTGGCGAGGCTGACCCCGTCGATGGGCTTGCCCGCCCGCTCGACCGCCTCGCGTCCGGCATCGATGAGCGAGGCGTAGAGCTCCATGGGGTCCTGCTCGACGGCCCCTCCCGGCAGGTAGCGCGGGTGGATGGGCTTCTCGACGACGGCGTGGATGCCATCGTCGTCGACGACGAGCGCCTTCGACCCCGATGTCCCCTGGTCTAACGCAAGTATTGCCATGTTTCGACCTCTCCCTGTGTGCCGTCCGCGGTCTGAAAGCTGCTCCCTCCACGGACGGGACGGGCACCGTTGCCCGTTCCCACGAGTCTGGAATGATGTGGAGTTACCGGCAAGATGTGTGGAACTTTGTGGAAAATCTCAGGGGGTGTCCATGGTCGTGAGGGACCGGCGCCGCTATATCGAGCGGGCCATCATGTCTCAGGCGTCGGTGTCGACGGTCGAACTGGCGCGCGCCCTGCACGTGTCGGCCGAGACCATCCGCCGGGACCTGATCCTGCTGGAGGA